>FR886305.1:0-9488 GCA_000436535.1 Eubacterium sp. CAG:252
ATAAGCATCGAAAACACCCTGATTGTGTGTCTTATGATATTCTGTGAAGATCTTATGAAGTTCTGGATCTGGTTCATAACCATAGTTCTTGCATGATTCTTCTGCCATCTTGATACCACCATAAGGCATAAATGCTCTCTTAAGTGGCTTATCTGTCTGAAGACCAACTACCTGTTCAAGCTCCTTCATAGATTCATCTATATATCCAGGACCATAAGCTGTAAGACCAGCAACAACTTTTGTTTCCATATCAAGTACGCCGCCCTTAGCTCTTTCTTCCTTCTGTAACTCCTGAAGTCTGCCCCAAAGCTTGTTAGTAGCTTCTGTAGGTCCTTCAAGGAAACTTTCATCTCCATCATATGGCTTGTAATTGTTCTGAACGAAATCTCTTACGTTGATCTCTTCTTTCCAAAGTCTGCCTTTGAAACCGTTCCACTGATCAAAATTTACCATTTTATTGGTTCCTCCTTAAAAAATTAACTGTTAAATTGCATAATGAGTTGTACATTGTATACAAACTTCTGTAAAAATATAAGCGAATCTGTTAATTTCTTAACTATCACTCGCACGATTATGTTAACACCCAAATTAATATATTTCAATACATTTTTTTGTTGTTTTTAGTTTTGTACAATAAATGTGTATATATTTAAAAATGATACTAACAGTATTTACCATATCATTCATTTTTATACATAATAAAATGTAAAATTGTATAATATCAGCTTAATATTATGGTTATAATCAGTGTTATTACTTAAATATATTAACCTCATAATGGACATTTCTTCTTAATTAATACCGTTTTATCATTACATAATTTTCCTCTGTCTGTATATAATTTACGTACAGATGCAAAAATAGTATTTTATAATTTCATAATTTTCCATTAATTATTATCATACAATTAATATAAAAAAGAAACAGCTATGAAGCAGACATCTACTTTTAAATGACCTAACGAACGAATAGTCATGTAATGCAGAACCAAAGAGTTCGATAACGTAGGTTCAGGTTTGTAAGCCGGAGTATTGTTGTCAGACCATTTACAATATATCAACAATTATAACAGCTTAAAATGATTTTTCTTATATATAATAAGCCCTTCCTCCTGCATCCTCCCCAGCTCAGATGACATAGCACTGCGGTCGACTGACAGATAATCTGCAAGCTGCTGTCTGTTAAATGGAATATCGAACTCATTACTGCCACTTCTGTTAGACTGCGATGAAAGATATGATAAAAGCTTATCCCTTGTCGTCCTTTTTGACATATGTGTAATTTTTTCATTCATATTTACACATCTGTCAGCCAGCATATACATAAGATTTCTTATCAGCTTATTATGGAACTGGCACGATTCGCTGCACACAGTTATTACCCTGTATGTATCAAGATAGGCGATTGTCCCGGCTTTCATAGCAACAACACTCACATTACATACCTTATTATTGCTGCATGCATATGCCTCACCAAATATATCTCCTGCTTTGGCATACGCCATAATATGCCTGTTTCCCCAGTAATCTTCCTGCTCAATGCTCACCTCTCCCTCAATAACCATTCCTATTCGTTCAACAGTATCACCATCATGCAGCACATACTGACCTTTATCCACCTTTTCAAACCTTACATCAAGACATTTTATCATAGCCGCAGTTTCATTTTTTTCAACACCTTTAAACAGACTGCTCTCACTTATAATGTCTGTCCATTTATCCATAACCTTCTTATTTCCTGACACTGTATCCATAATGCCTCCACATTTATATTATCTTCATATGACTTAAATATATCCATCAATATTTTTATATTTTGTTGTATTTACAACATACATTTATATTACCACATAATATAATGATGTACGTGTTGAAAATGATATTTTCACTAATTAATATTCACAACTGTCTAACGTGGATATTAAACTAAAATATAATCAGGCAATCGCAAAATAAAGACACAAAGAAATTAGTTCTTTGCGGCTTATGATTTTTCACAAACACCTAAAAACATAGACAAAAAAAGGAGATATAACATTATGATTAGAAGAATTATAGAAATAAACGACAACTTATGCAACGGATGCGGCTTATGCGCACATGCCTGTCACGAGGGCGCTATCAGTATAGTTGACGGAAAGGCAAAGCTTTTAAGGGATGATTACTGTGACGGCTTTGGTGACTGCCTTCCAGCCTGTCCTATGAATGCTATCCGCTTTATAGAAAGAGAAGCTCCAGAGTACAATGAAGCCGAAGTTCTTGCTAATAAGGCAATAAGTGGAAGTCAGATTAATAACTGGCCTGTACAGATAAAGCTTGTTGCGCCTTATGCTCCATACTTTAATGGCTGTGACCTTCTTATTGCCGCTGACTGTACAGCATATGCATACAGCACATTTCACCATGATTTTATGAGGAATCACGTAACACTTATCGGCTGCCCTAAGCTTGATATGATTGATTATTCTGAAAAACTTACAGACATTTTTAAGAATAACAACATAAAAAGCATAACTGTAACACGAATGACTGTTCCTTGCTGCGGCGGACTCCAGTACGCTGTTGAGAAGGCTATTGAAGCAAGCGGAAAGAACATTCCTTTAAGAGTTGTGACCATCGGAACTGATGGAAACCGTGTGAATTAATACCATATTTTTGTTATTTTACTAACTAATAAAAAGCAGGAGATGCGCCATAGCCCATAGTGCATATGGTACATCTCCCAATTATATTTTCAGCTATTGCAAATGCATTAAATATTTTTTATAGAATTAATAGCATCCATATAACTTACATTCTGAGTCTCACATAACTTTTTCACGCTTTCATATTCTGGATAGCGTTTCGTTCCTCCATCTGGAAGCTCACATACCTTTATATTAACTTCGCCATATGGTGTTACTGCCTTTTCCATATGTCTTTTAAGTATGGTTCTTTCCATGGCTGTACGCCTTATTCCTATAGTTGTAGTCTGTCTGAATATAATATTCTGAAGCTTATCTATATCAGCCTGTCCGCATATTACAACAAGCTCGTAGGCTGGTCTGTTCTTCTTCATATATATTGGAATATAGTGTACTTCTCTTGCACCTGCTTCATAGAGAAGCTCCATAGTGTACCCAAGAACCTCTGATGTACAGTCGTCAATATCTGTTTCCAGCTTATATATACAGTCCTTTGTCTGTGTGTCTGATAAATCTTTCACATTATGCTGCTCACTATCTATAAGCATAGCCCTTAACATACTTGGAACTTCATAATCTCTTTTACCTGCTCCATATCCCACCTTTTCAATCATATACTTAGATGGAATATCTGTATCTGTTCTTACTGCTGCCACTATTGCTGCACCTGTAGGTGTTACAAGCTCACCCTTGATATGTGTGTGGCTCAGTACAATATTATGCTCTGCTACAATATTAGTTACTGCTGGAACCGGCACCGGTATGACACCATGCTGACATCTTATCGTTCCGGCACCTTCGCATAAGAATGGAACATATACTCTGTCTATTTTAAGTTCATCAAAGCACACTGCAAATGCAACTATATCCACTATGGAGTCAACTGCCCCGACCTCATGGAAATGTACATTTTCTATATCTGTTGCATGGGCCTTTGCCTCTGCTTTTGCAAGAATAAGAAATATATCTTTGGCAAGTTCACGCGCACCGATTGTAAGTTCAGTCTTATCAATTATATCATTAATTTCTGCAAGACCTCTGTGCTCGTGACTATGGTGATGACTATGTTCATCATCGTGATTATGATGATGGTGATGCTCTTCATTTTCTGCTGTATCTGTCACTGCATTTTCTGATATATGCTTATTATCTGTATCTGTTTTATTATCTACAGTTTCACCTTTGTCCTTATGGCTATGACCATGCAGATACTCCATATCGTGGTCGTGATTATCCTTATCAAGTATTACATTAAAATCACATGCATCTATACCACTTTTCTTAACTCTTGTAATCTCTATACTGTAACCACTTAAGGGCATTGTCTTAAGTGTTTTCCTTAAATGTTCTTCACTGGCACCTATATCAAGAAGTGCTGCAACAGACATATCTCCACTTATGCCGGAATAACATTCAAGATATAATTCTCTCACTGCTTTTCACCTCTTAATAATCTTACTGTGCAATAAACTGCTTAACCTGTTCTTTACCTATAAAACCAATGCTTGTATCTGCAACCTCACCATTTTTGAATAAAAGTAATGTCGGAATAGAAGCAACATTATACTTTAATGCAAGAGCCATTTCCTTATCTGTGTCTATCTTGCATATCTTAACCTTGTCCTGTTCTGCTGCCACTTCTTCAAGTACCGGACCTAACATCTGGCATGGTCCGCACCATGTTGCCCAGAAGTCAACAAGTACAGGCTTATCTGACTTAAGCACTTCCTGTTCAAATGTTTCTGCTGTTACATGTATAATATCCATAATAATCCTCATTTCTGCGCACATTTTACTTATAATGGACTGGTGTATGGTGCGCTATACACTAATCCTATGTATACTTACAAATATATACCTTTATGTTCTCACCGCTGAAAGACTTCTACGATATTCCATACTCTCCCTTTCCATCTGGGCAAGTATTCTTGTAATAGTCCACTGACTGTTTGTCTTTGTCTGCACGGCCTTATAATCTGCCTTGCTGCTGCCATTTCTTAACTCAAACAACAGCTTGTCCATATGCTTGTCTGTCACATTACAGAATATAACTATGCCAGCCTTAGCTTCATTATAAAAAATATCATCACCTGACTTGTAATCTTTAGCACTGTCAAGTACATCCTTTAAGGTCTTAGATGTCATATCCTCACTTAAAACTATGCTTTTAATACGCATATTCGATGCACTTTTTATAATGTTTTCAGAATGTTTTACATTGTATAATACAATTCTTTCCATACCTATTACACTCCATAATCGTTACTTATACAGCTCATTTCATTTGCGTTAAATAATACACACATTTTGCATTATAAATATGTCTTAAGTGGTGTATTATTTAATAAGCTTTTTAATCTCATCTAATTCGGCAGAATGTTTTCTTGAAACTGCTCCCGGATTACGCTTAACCATTCTGAACACACTCTTGTAGCTCTTATTGTGGTCAGTCTTAAGGTTGACCTTTTCATTTTCAAGAGTTTCTAATAACTGGTTAGCAGCCCCTTCATCCATAAGCTTATTCTTAAATCCTTCAACAACAGCTTCACTCATCTTCTGTAACGTAGCAAGCTTAATTCCTTTTCTCTCATTCATATTCTTTTCAAATGTAAGTCTTCCTTTAGCCTTGCTTACATTATTCATAACTGTTGCTTTTCCTTCTGCCAGCTTTTCTTTCATCTTATTGTAATCATCTTCTGCAAATGCACTTGCAATCTCAATTCTTTTAGCGATTGTTTTAATCTGCTGGTTACTGTTCGCAATTCTTTCAATAGTTGCTTTAAGATCCATAGCTTCATTGAATGACTGGGTGAAGTCTACTGTCATAGCAATAGCTACTACAAACGCAATAATATCTGATATTGTTATCGGAATCATACACACCAGACCCTCTATAGGCCTGTGTACAATTCTTACAAGAAGTACTGAGAATATACCCCATCCTACTGAAGATAAAAGACATATATGTCCCATAAGATTGAAAGGTTTCTTACTATAATCCCAGTATCTTACTCCAAACATACGCTCCATGCAATATCCTGTAACAAACTCAAGTATCGTTGATGATAACATTCCCAACAGGAATATAAGTGGAATTGAGCCCCTTACACCTATTGTACTTACAAGTATTACTATAGCACCTGAACCATATATAGGAAGTGCAGGCCCATGCAGGAAGCCTCTGTTGACCCACTTTCCTGACTTGGCAGATACATAACAGCTCTCCCATACCCAGCCCATAAAACAATATATAAAAAAGAATAACAACCACTGCGATACAGTATATGTCTGCATTATATTCCTCTTCTTTCCAAGCAGATTAACTATATCATAAATATAGTTAATACTACTTCTTTATTATTTATCTCACATTTGGTATTAAAATATTCTAACACTTTTCTTATACATATGTCAAAATTTACTATTATTGTAAATTTTATTAAAAATTTCATGATTATAAATGTTTACTATAGCTCATAACTGATACTTCACCAGATATCAGCTATATATGAATAAGCTTATTAACAAAATTATAATATGTAAGCTTACTTCACATACCACCGCTATATAGGAGAAAGCCCCGCCATATGCCAAACACATATGACAGGGCTTGTACCAGCTCTGATATTCACGTTGCTGTATATGACTGTAACCGATGTCTATATAAACCTGCAACAGTCCGTCACTAACTTAATTCCATATAAGTTCCCTTACTCTATGCTTATAATTCTTGCTGCATATAAGTTCAGTTTCTTCGCATAGCACAATATAATTAGTGTGCATTCTTCTTATCTTCATAATATTAACTATTTCTGATTCATTAATGTACTCAAAACCGCATTGTTTCAACACATCATATACTTCGCCAATTTTCCCATAAAAACTATCCTGAAAACTATCGGTATGAATTGTAATAATCCTGTTGTCACAACTTATATAATTAATATCCCTGACTCTTATTCTTACTACTCTCGTGTTATTTCCACACACAAGAATTCCCTCATTTTCCTTAACAAGTAACTTACATGCACCCATATCCGCTCATACTCTCTCCTTCGTATAATAATATACGAAAGCAGGATTGCCGTTTATTATTATAAAATATTGTATATCTGACGTAAACTGACTATTTTAGAATATTTTTGCTTAACTTTCTTTGCACCAGTTATTCATGCTTAACTTAACGGATACAGATATAGGCAAGATAAACCACATATGATGCAAGCATAACAACACCATGCCATCTTACAAGCTTCTTCTTAGACCATGCAAATGCCCATACAACTGCACTCATAATAATAAGTATAACTATATCAATAATATTTTCTGATATAAATATAACAGGACTTATGGCACCAGCTACACCAAGTACAAGAAGAATATTAAATATGTTAGAACCGATTACATTTCCAAGTGCCATATCAACCTCGTCCTTCTTAGCTGCAACGATAGATGTTACAAGCTCTGGAAGGCTTGTTCCAAGTGCAACGATTGTAAGTCCGATAAGATTCTGGCTTAATCCAAGACTTGAAGCTATTGTTGAAGCTCCATTTACAACAAAGTCACCACCGAACTTTATAGCCACTGCACCGCCTATTATATACACGATACACTGCCATACAGGTAATATCTTTATTTCCTCGTCCGTCTCTTCTGCAATCTCAACACTGAGTGTTGAATTTCTTGCGCTGAGCGCTGACTTAATCATCCAGCCAAGGTATGCAACAAATAATACAAGGAATATTATTCCGTCTGCTCTTCCAAGAAGCATACCAACTTTTCCAAATATAACAAGAAGTATCGCACATAATATCGAAAATGGAAATTCTTTCTTTAATGTATCTGCTGATACCGCAAGCGGCACGAATAAAGTACATACTCCACACACAACCATAAGATTAAATATATTAGAACCTACAACATTACTTACCGCAAGTGCATTATTGTTGCAGAGTGATGCTGTAACACTTACAGCACACTCTGGAAGGCTAGTACCCATAGCAACGATTGTAAGTCCGATAATCATAGATGGAACTCTTAATCTTTTGGCAACTGATGAACTGCCATCAACGAAAAAGTCTGCACCCTTTATAAGAAGTACGAAACCAATAACAAGTAATACTAACGCTACTAAAATATCTTTCATTAAAACCTCTTTCCAAATGCATTTATTGTGCATTTTTCTGTATTTGCTCATTTATAGTATTAAATATAATACAACTTTGTCTCCATTACAAAGACTTATCTTTTGTAATTCATTTAAATATTTCTAAATAAAAAAACTTATTTTTGTAATTTTTATCTGCTCATTCATAGTTGCTTACAATTACAATATTCCAAGTCCATCAAGAAGAATTTTAACACCTATAAGTATAAGTATTATACCACCACATAACTCTGCCTTAGACTGATACTTATCACCAAATAAGCTGCCTATCTTGACACCTGCTGCTGAACAGACGAAAGTAATGCATCCGATAAATGATACGGCTGGAATTATATTTACCTTAAGAAAAGCAAGTGATACGCCAACTGCAAGTGCATCAATACTTGTGGCTATGGCAAGCAAAAACATACTCTTAACACCCATATCGTCATTGACTTTTTCCTCTTCACCAAATGATTCCTTAATCATATTACCACCGATAAATAAGAGAAGTATAAATGCTATCCAGTGTGAATACTTGGTTATCATATCCGCAAAAAAACTGCCAAGATAATAACCTATAAGTGGCATAAGTGCCTGAAATCCACCAAACCACAAACCAGCTATACACATATGCTTCACTTTAATCTTACCAAGTGATAAACCTTTACATATTGATACTGCAAAGGCATCCATCGAAAGACCGATGGCTAAAACAAATAATTCAAAAATGCTCATAATGTGCTCCTCTTCCTGTAATTCCCCTAATTCATCGTTACTCTTCGCTCGCAACGATAAGCTCAAGATGCTTCGCTTCTTTCGCTATCGCGGTGCTCCTCGAATGAAAAACCATTTTCTCAATTATTCCTGCAAGCAGAATAATTGTTCATATGTTTTTTCATTCTCATCGTTACTCGCGTAAAAAAAAGCTCAAGGACAGTAGGGATTGCTCCCTTACTGTCCTTGAGTCTCATCATTTAAAGTAATACCGGGTTAATAATTATATTGTATTAACCATTATGTCGATATAACTGCATATCAGTGTGTATCCATATTATAACCATATATTATTACTTAAAATACAGCTATAATCATAATACAGATACATGTATGCCGACTACTCCCTCAGGGGATTTATGTTTTACGTATTGTTGATATAATATCATCAATAACGTTTGCTGACAATGTTTTTATTTAAAAACATTGATTCTTTTGCGCTCATTATATCATAATTTACTCTTTATCTACCCTGCACTCACGAACCCGCGCTTTCGCGCTTTTTCGTCCTGTTTCACAGGACTATTCGTTCGTTAATGGCGCAAGAAAAGTAAATGGCTGCTTTGCAGCCGCTTCCTTTTCTTTTGCGCTCATTACATCATCATAAATATTGTATGAGTAATGAATGCTGCTATCCATGCTATGCAGCACTGCATAACTACTACCCCTGCTGCATATTTACTGCCAAGCTCTCTCTTAATAGATGCAATTGCTGCTATACATGGTGTATACAACAAGCAGAATACAAGGAATGCCATAACTCCTGCTGGTGTTACTGCTGCCAGTATTTCTGCTGTGCTTCCGAAAAGTATTGATATTGTTGATACAACACTTTCCTTAGCCATAACACCTGTTAAAACAGCGGTTGCTATTCTCCAGTCA
>FR886305.1:9513-12774 GCA_000436535.1 Eubacterium sp. CAG:252
TATTCTCCAGTCACCGAATCCAAGTGGGCTGAATATAGGTGATATCAAGCTTGCTATTGCAGCAAGAATACTATCCTTTGAATCAGTAACAACGTTGAGTCTTATATCGAAATTCTGTAAAAACCATATAAGAATTGTTGCAATAAATATAATAGAAAATGCCTTCTGTAAAAAGTCCTTTGCCTTCTCCCAGAGTAACTGCATAACATTCTTGGCACCTGGCATTCTGTAGTTAGGAAGCTCCATAACAAAAGGTACCGGCTCTCCCTTAAACAGTGTCTTCTTAAATATAAGTGCCATAATAATACCTATAACTATACCTGTAAAATACAGTCCTATCATAACCAGTGCCGCATGCTTTGGGAAAAATGCAGCTGAGAAAAATGCATATATAGGCACCTTAGCTGAACAGCTCATAAAAGGTGTAAGCAGAATTGTCATTTTTCTATCTCTGTCTGATGAAAGTGTACGGCTGGCCATAACACCAGGAACACTGCATCCGAATCCTATAAGCATTGGTACTATACTTCTTCCGGATAATCCAAGCTTACGTAACAGCTTATCCATAATAAATGCTACTCTTGCCATATAACCACTGTCTTCAAGTATTGATAAGAAGAAAAACAGTGTAACAATTACAGGAAGAAAACTAAGTACGCTTCCCACACCATTAAATATACCATCAATAATGAGTGCATGTAACACTGAATTGACATTCATGGCTGTAAGTGCATTATCTATTATGCCTGTCAGCGCATTTATTCCTATATCAAGTATATCCGATAACCATGAACCTATAACATTAAAGGTAAGATAAAACACAAGTGCCATAATCGCTATAAATGCAGGTATACCAGTATATTTGCCTGTTAATACCTTATCTATCCTGCGGCTTCTTATTCTTTCTTTACTCTCTCTTGGCTTGACCACCGTATCTTTACATACTTTTTCTATATAGCCAAATCTCATATCAGCTATGGCAGAAGCTCTATCCATACCACACTCTTCCTCCATCTGGAGTATGATATGCTCTATCATCTCTTTCTCGTTCTGTTCAAGTTCAAGATTCTTTAGCACTATTGCATCACCCTCGACAACCTTGGATGCTGCAAAACGTTCTGGATATCCAGCCTTGTCGGCATGGTCACTTATAAGAGCCATAATTCCATGTATACATCTGTGTATAGCACTGTCTTCCGGACAGAAATCCATTATTTCTGGCTTTTCCTGATATTTTGCCACATGAATTGCATGCTCTACAAGTTCACCTATGCCTTCTCCCTTAGCCGCTGATATAGGTATAACAGGAACACCTAACTGGCGTTCAAGTTCATTAATTCTTATTGAGCCACCATTAACCCTTATCTCATCCATCATATTAAGTGCCACTACCATAGGAATATTAAGCTCCATAAGCTGCATGGTAAGATAAAGATTACGCTCTATATTAGTTGCATCAAGTATATTAATAATTCCCTTAGGCTTATCATCAAGAAGGAACCGTCTTGTTACAATCTCTTCACTACTATATGGTGACATTGAATATATACCCGGCAAATCAGTTATAAGTGTCTCAGGATGACCCTTTATAACACCATCCTTTCTATCAACTGTTACACCAGGGAAATTACCAATATGCTGGTTAGAACCCGTCAACACATTGAAAAGAGTTGTTTTACCGCAATTCTGATTTCCTACAAGTGCAAATGTAAGTGTCACATTGTCAGGAAGTGGATGCTCGTTTTCCTTATCATGGAAACGTCCTCCCTCGCCCAAACCGGGATGCTCAGTTTTTATATGCCTGTCACCTGTCTTATCTGTTTTTTTTCTTTTATCCTTTGTATGTCTTTCTCTTATTGATGATAATCTGTTTTTATCTGCATTTTTGTCAGAAGCTGCTTCATCATCATTACAATTAGTGCTTTCTGATACACTATTAACTGCAGTTTTATTAACCGAATAAGGCTCATCACTATGTATGGAGCTTACTTCTATCTGTGCTGCATCTGCAAGTCTTATCGTTAATTCATATCCATGAATTCTTAATTCAACAGGATCTCCCATAGGTGCATACTTTATAACAGTTACTTCTGCCCCCTGTATAAGTCCCATATCAAGAAAATGCTGTCTTAGTGCAGACTCACCACCTACTTTAAGAATTGTGGCAGTCTGACCTGTTTTCATATCTTTAATAGTCATATGTATAACCCCCGTATTTGGTACGGATGCTTTCTTATGTCATTTTCATTTCTATATTTACTCACATCTTTAATACATATGTTAACATATAACTTAATGATAATAAATATCAATAATTACACATTTATTAGCATTTTACATATATTTTTTTGTTTATTTTCTCTTATAATCACACATCTGATTCTTCTGCCAGCAGTTCATTAACCTTATCAACATCAACATAATCCGTATCAATATTATCTAATTCAATATTATCCAGATTAATCTTATATTCATCTATATATTCTTCTGTACTATCAGAAGCTGTATTCCTCCATTTTACAGTATCAGAAGCTTTTGTATCTTTTATATTATTTTTATTTATAGATTCCGTTTTTTTTCCAATATCAGCTTTGTTTTGTTCGCTAACAGTTTTATTGTTGTTTTTCTTATCCATATTGTTATCATCTGCTCTATTCAGTACGCTGTTGTCTATTTCATCTTCCGTATTTTTAGCTCTTATAGCTGCATTTTTATCTACCATATTAACATCTGGAGCATCATCACCTGCTATATAATCACGTCCTGCAAGACTTATATGTGTCAGTTTAGTTATTCTGTCATACAACATATTTCTTGTAGCACTAAGAAGACACAGCAAAAGGTCGATTGCCATATAAACTGCTATTATCACACATATTGCCATGCAGACTACAAAAGCATAATATTTCCATTCACCTTTATATAACCCCGCAGTCTGTATATAACGGTATATATAATATGCATATGCAACTGAAGGCATCCCCACAACATACAGTATTATATATCTTGCAGCCAGCCTTAATATACCAGCTTTACCTTTATTCGCTGAACTTACAATCTGGATATTGACAAGTGCTTTACCTAATGTACGACCATTACTTATAGCTGTCACCAATATAAATATAAATGCTATATAAGCACTTAATGCAGCAGTATACCTGATGTCATATATAAATACTGATATCTTCTTGTTATTAAACAGAATATACACAACAGCCGGTATTATGACTATGAACATATCTATACACCACGCTATTCCAC
>FR886305.1:12809-18103 GCA_000436535.1 Eubacterium sp. CAG:252
CCACGTCTGAATTCTGATACTACACGGCCCTTCTTATAAGCTATCTCATCCAGCTTGTCCCTGTCTGGCATCATAAACACAAATAACGGTGTTATGATATATCCAAGGACTCCTCCTGATGTGTTACATATAAGGTCGTCCACATCAAAAAATCTATACGGATATTTGTATATTCCATATAAACCTGATAACTGTGTAAGCTCAAAGAACAGGCTGTAAAGGAACGAAAATATGAGCACCTGCCACCATGGTCTTTTGAAATAATATCTTAAATAAACTCCGAATGGCACAAGCAGCAATATATTAAATACTATCTGCCAGAACTCTGAATTTTTCAACAAATTAATATATGTTGATGGCTCTGAAAAAACTATTCCTGATGTAGCAATAGTTCTTCTTACAGCATCAAATGGCACAAGCAGCATACTTGCAGTATTAGGTGTTACCGACTCCCTTGGTGGAAGAGGCAGAACCGTCATAAAAAAAGATGTAAGCATATAGAATATAAATGTATACACTATCCCTGTTCTTAGAACAAGAAGTGAACCATATTTATGATATTCATATAATATATATGGTATCGTAAATATAATTGCAAGTATTGGGAATATATAGCATGCTGATATTATTGGTTTTAAGTATACTTCCATAGTTTCTCCTCATCTGTTATACATATTTAATATTGTCAGGGTTAAATGTCTTAAAAGATTACATAGCCTTATTATTTTGTAAGTATAGCATAATTTTATGATAAGTCTATGAATTTTATATTTAAGTTCTCATTAATAATCTCTATGATTAACGTAAATATCATCTAAAGGACTAGTAAAATTATCAACATTACATAAATAATAAGAAAATTCTGTAATTCTGTTGTTGACACACCCGCATTTCAATGCGAAAATAACGTGTAGTCATGTAGAAATATATTTTTGCTTTTTAGTATTTTAATGTTATATTTTTCAGGCATGAATGTTTTTTCTATAATAAAATGTGACTATAGCGGAATATACATAAGAATAGAATAATCCGCATCTGAATGGAGGAATAATGTTAGAGATTTTAAAAGCGGTGCTTTTCGGTATCGTAGAAGGTATTACAGAGTGGCTCCCTATAAGCAGTACAGGACATATGATTCTGCTTAATGAAATTATGCCACTTAAAGTATCTGAAGCATTTTACAGTATGTTTGAAGTAGTTATCCAGCTTGGTGCTATCCTTGCTGTAGTTATTCTTTTCTGGCATCAATTATGGCCTTTTGGAAAGAAAAACAACAAAGAACCACTTGCTGAAAGTGGTGCCGGTGCTTATGTAAAATGGGATATATTCAAGTTATGGTTTCACATTCTTGTATCATGTGTTCCAGCCGCTATAGTTGGTATACTTTTTGATGAACAGCTTGAAGCCTTATTCTACAACTACACAACTGTTGCTATTATGCTTATAATCTTTGGTGTTGCATTTATCATCGTTGAAACTATGCACCACGGAAAGAAGCCTAAAGTACGTAACCTTACAGGAATTACTTATAAGCTTGCTTTCTATATCGGACTTTTCCAGCTTATAGCTGCTATATTCCCAGGAACTTCACGTTCTGGTGCAACTATAGTTGGTGCTCTTATCCTCGGTGTTTCAAGAACAGTAGCTGCTGAATACACTTTCTTCCTTGCTGTTCCTGTTATGTTTGGCGCAAGCCTTCTTAAAGGCGTAAAGTTCCTTATGCATAACTCTATGACATCTATGGAATGTACTATTCTTATCGTTGGTATGGTTGTAGCATTTGTTGTATCTTTAGTAGTTATCAAGTTCCTTATGGGATACATCAAAAAGCACGACTTCAAGGTATTTGGATGGTACAGAATTGTACTGGGTATAATCGTGCTTATATGTGGCTTTGCGGGAGTTATCGGAGTGTAAGACTTAATAGTTCTACATTCAGGTAAATGTAATATCTGCCTGCTGTGTTTATTAAGATACAGATTTTTACTTTTTGACCCAGACATTTAATATTACATTAAAATGTATAATATAAAAGCGGTATTTCTAAGACCATAAAAGTCATGAAATACCGCTTATTTCTTAATATGCTGTTTTATTACTTTAACTTGCCATACTCTTCATCTGTAACAGGCTCACACCATTCGTTCGATGTTTCCTCACCCGGTACCTCAACAGCCAGATGTGAAAACCAGCTATCTGGTGCTGCACCATGCCAGTGCTTAACTTCTGCTGGAATATTAATGCAGTCGCCCGGCTTTAATTCTATAGCTTCCTTTCCTTCCTCCTGATAGTAACCACGTCCGGCTACACATACGAGAATTTGTCCTCCACCGCTCTTTGCGTGGTGAATATGCCAGTTATTTCTACATGCTGGTTCAAATGTTACATTGAATATACCTACCTGACTTGTAGAAACTGGTGCAAGAAAACTCTTTCCGCTAAAGTACTGTGCAAAACCATCGTTAGGTGCTCCGATAGGAAATACCATCTGCTTTGCATGTGCTCTCATTTCTTCATCATCATATGGAAGGTCACCCTCTGCCACTTCCCATACTTCCTTTGCAAGATTAAATACTGCCCACGCCTTTGGCCAGCCTGCATAGAAAGCTGTGTGTGTTATAACTGCTGCTATTTCCTTCTGTGTTACGCCGTGTGCCTTAGCATTCTGAAGATGAAACTTGAGTGAAGAATCTGTAATACCCATAGACATAAGTGCTACTACTGTTATGATACTTCTTGTCTTTACATCAATATTCTGATTATTCCAGTTTTCTCCGAAAAGCACATCATCATTAAAATGTGCGAATTCTGGAGCAAATTCATTAAGTGCTGTTCTTCCTGCTGTCTGTACTATTTTTTTCATTATATTGCACCCGCCGAATAACCATTAGCAGTATCAAAAAAATCAATTCCAAGTCCAAGTGCATGTTTTACCATATCCTCTGTATCACTTTCATCAAGTGTCCAGTCATGCATAGTGCCTGCCTTACCAAAGCTCATACATCCAACGCATACCTTTGATACCTCAATATCGGTGTTACCAAGCTTTGTATACTCCATATTTGTTATCCATCTTTTCTGCTTTCTATTTTTTCAAACTATTAAATTTTCACGCTATTAAAAAAGATGCCCTTTATGGACATCTTTAATATAATATTATTCAGTTGCTATGTCTAATACCTATTCTGTCAATCACATTATGCCCAAAAAGCATTATAGTTTTACTTATTTTCCATAGAGTCTATGAGTTCTATTGCTTCTTTAATCATGCAGTCACAATGTGTTTTCTTATCTCCGCCCTTAGCTGCATTGACACGTAGAAGGTCTACACAATTAATATTTCCCTCATGATTATTAGCTATTGTCTTACGGAATTGATTAATCTTAGCAGGGTCATCTATACCTTTAGCTCCAAGTACCATCAATGCACTTGTAATAGCTCCGCATACACTTCCATTTTTCATACCACCGCCGAAGTTACTTCCTATTGCACCCGCCATATCTTCTGACAGCCCCAGCTCGTCTGCATATGCACACATAATTGTCTGGGCACAATTATGCACCATAGGCTGCTCATTTCTAAGTTCCATTGCTTTTTTTACATGTTTATTCATAATTGTATTATCTCCGTTTCTCTTATAAAATATACTCAGGTTGTCTGAAATGTAAATGACTGCTCCGTATGACTGTTCGTTCGTCAATGGCGCAGGAAAAATAAATGTCCGCTTCGCAGCCGCTTACTTTGCTTTTTGCTAATTATATCATATTTATCTATTATCTGCATATAAATGTATATTCTTTTTAAATATTTTATAAATTTTTATTGACACTATCAAGAAAATGCTTTATATTATGGATATATTATTTATACAGATTGCAATTTATATTCCTAATATACTATTCTATAATTAATTTACGAAAGGCGATATATGAGTGTACAACTTAAGAATAAACATACTATACTATGACCTACGATGCTCTTAGTTACATTAAAGAATACAATAACATTAAAAATAAACACAAGATTAATAAGGAACATTTTAATTTCCCTGAAGGTTTTCTGTCCGGAATTAATAAAGATGATAAGTTTCATCCTGTCATTACCATTGTTCTTTATTATGGTGAAACGCCGTGGGATGGTCCGATGTGCCTGTCTGATATGATGGTTCATATGCCTGAACATATCCGTCCATTTTTCTCTGATTATAAGTTAAATCTCGTCCAGATACTTGATTCCGACAGACTCCCCTTTTATAATAAAGATGTTAAGAACCTTTTTCATATTATCAGATACATTTATAAAAAGGATTTATCATATATGAAAAGTACCAGTCGTATACTATTGACTATGAAGTTATTGAACTAATCAGTGTTATCACTGATAATCCTAAGTTACTAAATCTATATAGTAGTCAGAACGAACATTTGACTAAGAGGAATTACTATGAAACTAAAAGCACTAAAAACTGCATTTCCATATACAATACCAATACTTACGGGATTTTGTTTTCTTGGATTTGCATATGGAATATATATGAATACATTGGGATTTTCATTTATATATCCTTTATTTATGAGTATGCTTATATTCGGCGGTTCTCTTGAATTCGTCACAGCAACTATGCTTCTTTCACCCTTTGCACCTGTACAGGTATTTATTATGGCATTTCTTATACAGGCAAGACACCTGTTTTACGGCATATCCATGCTTGATAAGTTCAAAGGAATGGGCTGGAAAAAATTCTATCTTATATTTGGAATGTGTGACGAAACATTTTCTGTTAACTACACTGCCAATATTCCAGAAAATGTTGACAAAGGCTGGTTTATGTTTTTCGTCACGCTGCTTAATCAGATATACTGGGTATTAAGCGCTACTATAGGCTGTATTATCGGTTCGCTGCTACAGTTTGATACAGCAGGAATAAGCTTTGTTATGACAGCTATGTTTGTTGTAATCTTCATTGAACAATGGCTTAAGGAAGAATGCCATATATCATCACTCATCGGATTATTCACATCCATAGTATGCCTGATAATATTTGGCGCTGACTCTTTTATAATTCCGACTATGGCTGTTATCATTATACTTCTCACTGTTTCAAGAAATAAGCTTGAACAGAGTGACAATAATATCAACATTGACAAGACATGCAAAACAGCGGCTTCTGTTTATGACAATGACTAATTATTCAATAATAACGAGGTTAAATGCTATATGACTATATCACAACAAATAAGAGTGTGTGAAACTTTTTCTGTAAATTAAATAAAACCTATATTGGTCTTCTATG
>FR886306.1 GCA_000436535.1 Eubacterium sp. CAG:252
AATGAAAGAAATTCTCTCGAAAATTTAACAAAAGAACTGCATCTTACTGATAGAATTCACTTTATCGGATGGCAGACAAGACCATGGGACTATGTGCAATCTCCTGCTGCACTCGTGCTTTCATCCGACTATGAAGGTTTTCCTCTTGTATGTAATGAGGCTCTTGCCAGTGGAATACCTGTTATATCAACAAAGGTAGATGGTGTTGTAGATATCATATGCAATGGAATAAACGGATATCTATACAACTCCCAGAATGAGCTTACTGATATATTGAATTATATGGCTCTACATTCCATTCCCGATTTTAATCCAACAGAATGTAGAAATGCTATTCTTCCATATAACAAACCGGATGTTCTTAATGATATTACAAACACTATATTATCTATAATATGATTGTCAGAAAACTCAAATGGTTCTAAATCTTCCCCCAACCATTGACAAAGAATCACAAAGAACCCAAATATCAAATAAAAAAGAGCGGCAAGCCGCTCTTTTTATTATAGTAGTAATAATAATTAGCCGAGAAGTGAAAGAACACCCTGATTCTGCTGATTAGCCTGTGCAAGCATAGACTGTCCAGCCTGCTGAAGGATGTTGTTCTTGCTGTACTCAACCATCTCAGAAGCCATATCTGTATCACGGATACGTGATTCAGCTGCCTGTGTATTCTCGCTTGTTGTATCAAGGTTGTTGATTGTGTGCTCAAGTCTGTTCT
>FR886307.1 GCA_000436535.1 Eubacterium sp. CAG:252
TCTGCTCTACCGACTGAGCTATCTAGGCATATCGTGACTACGGCGGTATCGACCTCATATCACTGACATCCAAGGTAATAATCTCTTACCAAAAGGACTTATATATATTATCATACTTTATCTATACCCGTCAACCAGATTTTACTGATTGTTATCTTTTATTTCATTTTCCTGTTACCGTTCAGAGCCTGTATCCGAAACACTACTCATTTTTCTGGCTGCGCTCATACTCTTCATAGAGGTCTGGACGGTATTTCTTTGTTCTTTCAAGTGACTTTTCATGGCGCCATTCTTCTATCTTTCCGTGATGACCTGACAGAAGCACATCAGGGACTTTAAGTCCCTTGTAGTCCGCCGGTCTTGTGTACTGGGGATATTCTAACAGTCCATCTGAAAAGCTCTCTGTACGCGCTGACTCCTCGTTATTAAGCACACCCGGAACAAGTCTTGATACAGAATCTATAACTACCATAGCCGGAAGTTCTCCGCCTGTGAGCACATAGTCACCTATGGATACATAATCAGTAACGATAAGCTCTAACGCTCTCTCATCTATGCCCTCATAATGTCCACACAGTATTACAAGCTCTTCTTCCTTAGAGAATTCTTCTGCCATGCTCTGGTTAAATGTGTGTCCTTGCGGAGTCATATACACAACCCTCGGTCTTTTAGAACACCTTGCGGCAATACTCTCATATGCATCGCATACAGGACCTGCCTGCATAACCATACCTGCACCACCACCATATGGATAATCATCCACCTTTAAGTGCTTGTTCTGTGAGAAATCTCTTATATCTACAGCCTCAACTGACAGTGCACCCGATTCGATTGCCCTGCCAGTTATACTTGTATTAAGTCCATCCAGAATCATCTGTGGAAAAAGTGTCATAACATAAAACTTCATTACTTAGCCGCTCCTGCTAACTTATTAAGGAAGAATGGATAATAATTATGGTTAAGGTTATATCCACCTGTTGAAAACTTAGTATTGAGATATCCTGAACCATCCTTGAAAGCATCTGCTATATCAATAAATGTCATGCCCATAGATGCTGAGCTTTCTGCAAGCTTCTTATTAACTTCATCTATATCTGTCTGCTTAATCTTAACTGATGACTTTGACTCAAAGTTCTCTGTTATAGGTAACAGTGAAACAACATATATCTTAGCTGATGGAAGGCTTTCCTTAAGTGATGATACAAGTGTTCCTATTCTTTCAGCCACATTATCCGCTGTTCTTGTTCCATAGTTAAGGTCATTAAGACCTACAAGTACATATACCTTTGAAGGATTTTTGTCCTTTACATCAGACACATAGTTAAGTGCCTTGTCTGTTGTAAGGTTGTTATCTGATACAATAGTTGATGAAGTAAGATAGCCATAGTCTTCAATACCTGCAATAATCATATCACCAAATAACACTGTATCACTAAACGAATTCTGTGATGTATATTCTTCTTCATCTGCTTTATCTGTTATCTTAACTACACTTCCAGTCGATGCTGCTGTTGTAGCCTGTGTAGTAGTCTGGTCTGTATTCTTCTGCTCTGTGTCTGCCTGTGCAGCCTGCTGTGTTGTAGCTTCTGCCATCATAGTGCTGTTATTCTTATCTGCTGTTGCTGTCTGGCCTGAATTATCATTCCTGCCAATGCTTCCTATCTTTAACACTGCTGCAACTATTGCCACTATAACTATAACTGACACAACACCGATTACAATATTCTTATACTTATTCCACATTCTCATCTTACGGTTAAGCTGTATCTTCTTTCCGTCATTATTATCTGCTGCCATTTCTAACTCCATTCTTAAATATATCTATGTTACCAGCGAAGCTTTCTTAATACGACTGCCGAGGTCTTTCTCAAGCCTATATCAAGCTTTCCATCCTTTAATCTGTAGCCCTGCCTGTCTATAGTATATCCACCTTCAAATGTTGCCATTATCTGCTCAACATCTGCATCCATACCAAGTCCTGTCTCCCATACCGGAATATTGACTCTTACTTCATCTTCGCCATTATTTACGACAATGATTACTGCATCATCCATGGAAAATCTTCCATATGCAATAACATTGTGTGCTGAATAAAGCTGCTTATACGAACCTGTTCTAAGCACTTCATTCTCTTTATGCATTTTAATAACATCCTTATGGAACGCGATAAGTTCCTTATCCTCATGTCCCCAAGGATATGTTCTTCTGTTATCAGGGTCTGTGAAACCACATACTCCGGCTTCATCCCCATAATATATTGTTGGTGCTCCCGGCCATGTCATCTGGATAACTACCGCCTCCATAAAGACTGCCTTGTTGACATTCTTGTTAGCCGCCTCAGGTCCTAACTCTGCCACTCTTCCTACAACGTGGTTAGTTCTTGTAAGAAATCTTGAATGGTCGTGGTTAGACAGCTCATTCATGGATATTGCATAGCTCTGTCCACCCATACGTGCCATATTGTGATGCATCGCACCAAAGAAATAGTCAGGATTACCAAGTGAATCAGGACGCATCTCATCACTGTGCTTTTCCATACCAGTTAAGAACCATGTCACAGGCTCCATAAATGCATCGTAATTCATAATAGTATCCCATTCATCACCCTGTAACCAGTCGTATGAATCGCCATAGTTCTCAGCCAGAATAACCGCCTCGGGATTAGCCTCCTTCACAGCCTTTCTGAACTTCTTCCAGAACTCATGGTTATATTCCTTACTGTATCCAAGGTCTGCTGCGACATCAAGCCGCCAGCCATCAACATTGTAAGGTGCTGACACCCATTTTCTGCCTATATCAAGTATATAGTTCTCAAGCTCCTGTGACTCCTCGTAATTAAGCTTAGGAAGTGTGTCATGCCCCCACCAGCCCTCATAAGAACCATTATCAGGCCACTGGTTGCCATAGAACTTAAAGAAGCTGTGATAAGGACTTTCGTACCTCTCATATGCTCCACACTCATAATCATCTTCACTTGAGCTGTATATATGCTCTCTGTCCATCCACTTGTTAAATGAGCCGCAGTGATTGAACACACCATCGATTATGACCTTCATTCCCCTGCGGTGAATCTGTTCAACGACATTTGCAAAAAATGCATTGCTCGCCTCAAGATTTTCCTTGCTTGCGACTCTGTTTATATAACGTGTCGCATGGGTATTATTCTGGTCGCCGTCACTAAGCAGCTCACCATCATCTTTCTTTATAACCCCAAAATGTGGGTCTATATAATCATAATCCTGAATATCATACTTATGGTTAGATGGGGATACAAAAAGCGGATTAAAGTATATAACCTCAACTCCAAGGTCACTGAGGTAATCTAACTTATCAAGCACGCCCTGAAGGTCGCCGCCATAGAACTCCCTTACTCCCATCGTTGCCGGATACTTATCCCAGTCTTTCACCTGACAGACGTGTTCTCCGATATAGCTGTACTCATTATCAAGCACATTGTTCGACTTATCACCGTCACAAAATCTGTCTGTAAATATCTGGTACATAACTGCACCCTTTGCCCATTTCGGTGTCTTAAATCCTGGCATAATCTGGAAATTATAATAAACATTAAGTTCCTTTATTGCACCTATCTGATTGTAATAGCATACAACCTTTCCAGTTTCAACTTTAAAATAATAGTAAAGCTTTTCCTCTCCAACCTTAACGCTAGCCTCATAATAATCAAAAAGCCCAACTGCCTTGATTTTTGTCATAGGGCATTCTACGTTGTTGACATACATATAAGCTTTGTCTACATTATACCGCCCCGTTCTCAGTCTTATCTTTACTGTATCCCCCGACATCGGTTCTGCCGGACTTCTATAGTCCTCTGTAACATCTGAGTATAAAGCTCTTGTGTTAATGGTTGGTCTTGCATTACACATATACAGTAACTTTTTTTCCCACGACGTCAGATTCTCTACTGCTGCGCTTATTATCATAGAATCTACTCCTTGACATTAATCATATATAATTTTATATCATTACGTACATTTATTCAACCACAAGATGTACTTCTTAAGATTTCTTTATAATAAAGTAAAAAGGACAGTCTGGGTGGACTGTCCTTTTTGGAGAAGGTATTTCACTTATTATGGGGTGTAGCAAAAAATATATAATGTATTGGGGGTTTTTACGTTAATTATAATATCATACCAAGCGCCATAAGTGTTCACAAAATTAACAATTATTATTAAGTTTTTTTGTGCATATTGTACAGTGTTTGTTCTTGCGTAAGTACAATTCATATTGTAAGTCCCAGCACAGCTTATCGCATCAGTAGTTATTGGTACTATCCAGCTTGTACAATTTACATTATAAGTCCAAGCACAGCCCAGAATATCGGATTAACAGTGACACTGCTGTCCGTTATCAGCTCCATTATGTAAAAACCGATAACAGCTATTATCACTGGCAGTTTATTGATATTTTTACATTTATTATCTTTTATAAATGTGATTATTACCGTAATAACCATAACGGCATATGCCGTCATACACAATATTCCCTGACTGAATGCCATCTGTATGTACATACTGTGTGGTCTGTCAACTATGAGATCTACATTCCCCTGCGAATTCAGCAGCCCGGCATAATCAAACTGCTTGAAATACAAGCCAAAAGTTCCTGCTCCATGTCCGAATATAATTGTATTCTTAAGCAGCGGCAGTGTCTTTCTCCATATATAGCCTCTGCCCGTAAATAGCGCGTCTATTTTCTTATAGCTGTCTGTATACAGTTCTTCCCCAGACTTGTCGCCTGAGGATATATCATTAATCAAAGAACCATCGGCAGCCATTGGATAAAACTGTCCATTCTTTATCGCAAAGCTTATCCTTCCTTTATATCCTAAGTCCAGCCATAAAGCGCTGTTTTCAAAGCCTGCACTAATCATATCATAAGGATAAGGAAATGTTATACTGTCCCCATCAGACCTGACATTTAAAATATTATCATACTCGTCAGTAAAATATATATTTCCTTCATCATTGATTATGCACTTTAATGCATTGCTGCTGCCCTTTATTGTAACCGCACCTTTGTCAACGCTTATACCTCTTACCATATAATAATTGTCAGAATGTATGGCAATTGTCTTATTGACGGCACTGTTTAATGCGGAGTCTGTAATTCGGCTGCCTGATATTACATTCACTATAATAACGCATACAATAACACCCGTTAAGCATAGGGCTTTAACCGCAATATTATTTTTTATGCGATTATCCGGCATATCAGCCGCCTGTCCTACATGTGTGGCTTTGACTGCTGTATTACTTTTTATGCTATTATCTGGCATACCAGCCCCCTGTCCGGCAGGTGTGGCTTTAGCTGCTGTATTACTCTTTATACCCGCCTCCTTCTTTGCTACCTCCGATGTGCCGTGCGTGTGTAATACCGCAGTTACTATTACAACTAAGGCTGTTTCAAGCAATACTATATAAAATGCGGCTGTCGACCTCGTAAGTATGACCGCTGTTATCACGCTTACAGATAATCCACTCCACACCAAAGTCTTTAACAGCTTTCCTGCCTGTAAGAGATAATGTATACAGAAGGGAGCTAATAATATTATAAATGCTGCACAATATGAAGGGCTGTTAAATGTAAGACTAATCATATCACCATATGTATTCTCATATTCACTACCCATTATTATCTGTGCAACAGGCTTATAAAACAGCTCAACACCTGTAAGTATTGTGAGTATTACCGCCTCTGTCAGTACAATGTACTCTACAGGACTTTTTGCGGTACTTCCATACTGCGCTCTGTATGTATTACAGCTATATTTCACCGACAGCATAATTATGACATACGCACATAATACAAATACCCCTTCGCAGCCTGCTGTTCCTCCCCATAGCGCCGTCTTTCTGTTAGCCGCTATCAATGTTGAAATAACCGTACAGAAAATGTATACCCCTATGCATACTGTAACTATTTTATTATTAGTCATGCTAAAATCAAAAATCTTCTGTTTATATATAACAACCTGTAATATTATAAGCACCAGCAATATTGCGGCGGCTGCCACGGTAATCCATGCCTTTGTATATACAAAAGCATCACTTATGCCCGATATTTCCGAAGATATAAGTCTTTTTTCTTCTGAATTATAATATAATTTTTTAACGTATGTACACCATGGAAATATTGCCGCATAAATATACAATATCCACCTGATAACAATATCTATGTTTTTCTTCACATTTAATCACCACGCCCTCACAGCTAAATATAAAAATGTCCGGCAATCTGATATTTTACTGTGAAATAATCTCTTAGATATAACACATATAAATATATCTTATTGCCGGACATTATTGTTTATAATATAAATATTATCCTAAAACACAACCTGTCCATTAACTACATTCCATGTTCCGTATTCATTAGTTGCTGTTCCTGTATAATTCCAGTCAAGCATACCATTGCTTATATAGAACCAGCCATTTTCATTGTTGGCAAGACCTGTATAACTCCAGTCAAGTACTCCGTTGCCTACATAGAACCAGCCATATTCGTTAGCTGCAAGTCCTGTATAGCCCCAGTCAAGTGCTCCGTTGTTTACATAGAACCAGCCATACTCGTTAGCCGCAAGGCCTGTATAGCTCCAGTCAAGTGCTCCGTTGTTTACATAGAACCAGCCATACTCGTTAGCTGCAAGTCCTGTGTAACCCCAGTCAACTGTTCCATTGCTTACATAGAACCAGCCGTATTCGTTACCTGCAAGGCCTGTATAACTCCAGTCAAGCACGCCTCCGCTTACATAGAACCAGCCATACTCGTTATTAGCAAGTCCTGTGTAACTCCAGTCAACTGTTCCGTTACTTACATAGAACCAGCCATATTCGTTAGCTGCAAGTCCTGTATATGTATTATCAACAGCACCATTTACATAATAGTTCCAGTTGCCGTTTTCATCCTGGCAAAGTCCGTTAAAGCTTGTAGTATCCTGTGATTTTCTGCTTACCTTGATAATCTTTCCAGCATAGACAATTCTGTCGCCTCTTGTTAATGACATATCAAAAGAATATGAATTCTTAACTTTTCCAAGTTCAGTAATTATTTTACCATTCTCATCAAATAACGCAAAATCACATTCACGATTTTCGTATTCTTTCATTCCGATATATACTTTATATCCGGCTATATAACCTGTATTATGTCTTTCAGCTATACCTTCGTCATATAAAGTATATCCATTTTCAAGTGCAACATTTCCATATGTACCGATATTGAATTGAGACACTGTCTGTATAACTTGTGAGTATACTGATGGGTCAACAATCTTTTCATCTGACTTATAAGATAAAGGCTGCTGTGATGAAAATGGTGTGAAATCTTTATAATACCATTTTTTATATCTAAACCAGCTATTAGCATTTTCTTCTGTTTCACTTTCATATTCTACAAGATAATAATTATCATAGCCCCAGTTTAAAAATCTCATACGATAGCCATCAACCTGACCTTTATCTGTAATGTTGAAATTATTATCATATATATATTCCTTATAATATACGTTACTATCTTTCTCATAAGAATATAATGCAAGATAATAATCATCAATTTTGGAAAAGCTTACAAGTGTGTATCCATCAAGACCGAATAAGTCTACACGATTGAAAGAGCTGTCATAAACATATGACTTAGTATATGTCACACCATCGACAGAATACTCAAACATACCATCATAGTAGTCGCCAGCTTTAGATATCTCTGTCATCTGGCTGCCATCTGTATGGATTATACCAACACGGTTAAGATTGCCGTCATATACATACTCATCCATATCGCATGTTGCATAAAAATATGAATTATCATTATTGGCAATTCCTACACTTGTTACTTCCTTGCCATCTGCATCTATTCTTGTGGCTACATTCTTACCGTCTGCATCATAATATGTATATTGTTTTGTTGAATAATTATAAACTGCTATGTATTCAACACCGCCGACAGTTACTGCTTGTGCTGGAGTATCAAATGTTACACCACCAAAGGCTTCACTTCCATCAAAATTGTAAAACTTTACACCATTTCCTGACTGGACTGGAATATGCTTACCTACACTCAATCCTGATAACCAGAAAATCTCACCATACTTACCGTCTGTATTATCAACATGATAAACTGAACCATCATTGTCAACAACAGTGAAGGTCTTTTCTTCTTCTGTGTCCGCAAGCCATACCTGGTCGCCAGCATTCATATAAACTGAATAATAGCTGCCTTCCTCCTCAAATGCCATATCACTGGCAGCTTTACTTTCACTATCAGCAGCCTGAACAGAATGTATACCGAAAGCTGTTCCCAGAATAACTACGGTAGCTGCTAAAGTGCCTACTAACCAATTTAACTTTTTCATAAATCCTCCTTAGTTTTATTGTACTGATGCCTGGGTAAAACCCACAACTTTAATGCCTACGGATTGTTCCGTGCTACGCACTCCCACGTCTACGCTCCGCTTCGGTCTGTGCTAAATATGTGCCACTGGCACATAGCACCCCACCTTGACATCATTATACTACTGATATATATATATATATATACGTATACTTTAATATACACCTACATTTTTGTATAAGTCAAGCTATATAAAGGCTTTTTATGGAAAAATATGTATATATTCTATTCGTAATGTTATTTCACGAAAAAACAGACACCTAGCAATTAATCACTACTTGGGTGTCTGTTTTTATTTAAAATATATTAATTATTGTTATACTTTATCACACATTTTGCTGCTTAATGACCTGATTAGAATACCATATCACCTGCATCATCCGTAAACAGTGCCTCAAATTCTTCCCTTGATATCTTTTCCTTTTCAAGGAGAAGCTCTGAACTCTTCTTAAGCACATCCATATGTTCTGATATAAGCTTCTTAGCCTTTGCGTAGCACTCATCAACAATATCCTTAACCTCTTTATCGATAAGTGTTGCAACATCTTCGCCATATGGTCTTGTATGTGCAAGGTCTCTTCCTATGAATACCTCATCACTGTCTGTATCGTAGTTGATAAGTCCAAGCTTATCAGAGAAACCATACTTAGTAACCATATCTCTTGCTGTCTGTGTAGCCTGCTTTATATCCTGTGAAGCACCTGTTGTTATATCATCAAACACAAGCTCCTCTGCGACACGTCCACCAAGACTTACTATGATATTCTGAAGCATTTTCCCCTTAGTGTTAAACATCTCATCACGCTCTGGAAGCGGCATAGTGTAACCTGCTGCGCCCATACCTGTAGGAATGATGGATATAGTGTGGACAGGACCTACATCCGGAAGGAGATGGAACAGTATAGCGTGACCTGATTCGTGGTATGCTGTAATCTTCTTTTCCTTATCAGATATAATCTTGCTCTTCTTTTCAACACCAATTCCTATCTTTATAAATGCTTCTTCAACATCTGCATTTGTTATATACTTTGACTTCTTTCTGGCTGCTCCGATAGCTGCTTCGTTCAGCACATTTTCAAGGTCGGCACCTGTAAAGCCGGCTGAAGTTCTTGCAAGCTTCTCAAGGTCAACATCGTCACCAAGCGGCTTCTTGGCTGCGTGAACCTGTAATATCTCAAGTCTTCCCTGTACATCCGGTCTTCCGACAACTATCTTTCTGTCAAATCTTCCCGGACGGAGTATAGCAGGGTCAAGAATATCTATTCTGTTAGTGGCAGCCATAACGATGATGCCTTCATTCACGCCGAAACCATCCATCTCAACGAGCATCTGGTTAAGTGTCTGTTCTCTTTCATCGTGTCCGCCGCCCATACCTGTTCCTCTTCTTCTGGCAACAGCATCTATCTCATCAATAAATATGATACAAGGGGCATTTTTCTTGGCTTCTTCAAACATATCTCTTACTCGTGAAGCACCGACACCGACAAACATTTCAACGAAGTCGGAACCTGATATGCTAAAGAATGGCACATTGGCTTCTCCGGCAACTGCCTTTGCAAGAAGTGTCTTACCTGTACCGGGAGCACCTGTTAATATGACACCCTTAGGAATTCTTGCGCCAAGTGAAGTATATCTTACAGGGTCTTTAAGGAAATCAACTATCTCCTCAAGCTCTTCCTTCTCTTCATTAAGTCCTGCAACATCCTTAAATGTAACCTTGTTATCTTCACCGCTTATCATACGTGCGCGGCTCTTTCCAAAGTTCATCATCTTAGCGTTGCCACCGCCGCCTGACTGTCTTGTAAACATCATCATAACAAATATGATTACTACTATACTAAGTCCGAATGGCAGTATAGATGTAAGCAGCACGCTCTGTCTTGTCACATCCCTGAGTGTGTAGGTTACATCTTTATCAAGCAGTATTTCCTCAACCTGATTGACATCTGATACGTATACGCTCTTAACACTCTGTACACCGCTTACTTTAACTGACAAAACACCTGTTGGTACTTCTGAATTCTGTCTTATTACAACACTTTCTACTTTTCCTTTGTTTACATCGCTGACGAATTCGCTATATGTGTAATCGCTTGTACCTGAATTCATACGCGATACATACATAATAAACATCGCCGCAATAATTACAATAAACAGATAAATTCCCACGCCTGAGAATTTTACACCTTTTTTATTATCCATTATTATTCTCCATTCTTAAGCATCTTCCTGACAATCTTTCAATGATGTATATGCACTCTACGCTGACATACTATCTTTACTGCTGTATAATCTGACAGCTTATGCACATTTACATTTTACTGTTCTTCATCCTCAAAATGTACAACACCGATAAAAGGAAGATTTCTATACATCTGGTCGTAGTCAAGACCATATCCTACTACGAACTCATCAGGTATATTAAAGCCGTTATACTTAACATCTATATCTACTTCTCTTCTGTCTGGCTTATCAAGAAGTGTACATATACATATATCTTCCGGGTTACGTGCCTCTAACATAGGCATAAGTCTGTAAAGTGTATTACCTGAATCGATAATATCCTCGATTACGATTACGTGCTCACCCTCAATCGACTCATCAAGGTCTTTCTTGATAACTATGTTTCCACTTGACTTAGTACCACTTCCATAGCTTGAAGTCTGCATAAAGTCTATTCTTACAGGAACTGTAATTCTCTTTGCAAGTTCACAGCAGAAGAAAGCACTTCCCTTAAGGATACATATAAGCTTTACTTCCTTGCCCTCATAATCCGCACTAATCTTTTCACCAAGCTCTGCTATCTTTGCCTGAAGCTCATCCTCTGATATCATTACACTTATCTTATGCATATCTGCCATATTTAATTCCTCTCTTTCACATTAATCAATATCTCAAGCACACGGCTGGTTGTATCGTCCACAAGACAGCTCTCACTTCTTCTCACCCCGCATGCCCATAGCACATGATTGTTATCACACACAAGAAGTATCTCCTGCCTGTATGATGATGGTATCTTCCTGTCAACAAGCTCTTTTTTCAACTTCTTTACGTTTCCGGTCTTCGATACCACTATATCGTCCTGTGGTTTTCTGAATCTTACATTCAGTAATTTATTAATTTTATCATAATCATAATATTTAGCATAGCCGTTATTTGATTTATTTACGCAAATTTTAGCATTATCCGGAGTATTTTTTTTATCTGTTGATAGTGTTTTTTTATCAACAAGCAAAAATGTGATACTTTCGGCATATTTTCCGCCCTCTCCGGGGATGTATATGTTTTTGCCAATGTTTACAGTTATTGATGATGAAAGAGCACTTATGTCTACTTCTACATCATATTCACATACATTTTTATCATATAGCTCTTTGCCGCTGCCAACATTATCAGCATTACTGCCATCTTTCCCTTGTATACAAGACTTGTCCTGCCTCTTTCTAAGCACTATATCATCATATTCCCTTATGGCATATATGCCATACACTGAATGTATTGTTCTTCCCGTCTGCATATCCATAAGCGCTGCTATATCCGAAACATTTACAGAATAAATATCCTTGGCTCTCCCCGCAAGCTCTACAAGACATCTGTATATAACACGCTTGACAAGCACCATATCAGCACTCTTAAGCACTGAAACAGACATTCTTATAGTGTCATCCTTTTCACTCACGCACTCACTATAAAGCCTGTCCGCCTGTCTGTCCATATATTCTTCAGCTTCACGGATATTGACAGCCATTGATGAGATATTCTCTACTGCCTTTGGGTTGATATGCTCACACATATAAGGAAGTATCACATTTCTTATGGCATTTCTTGTGTAATCGTTGTCGAAGTTCGTGACATCTGTGACATATGGCTGGTCTTTGGCTGACAGAACACTTTCTATCTGGCCTCTTGTTATGCATAACAAAGGTCTGCATATATTGTCACGCACCGGCACTATTCCGCGCACTCCCTTAAGCGATGTACCGCGCGCCATATTCATAAGAACTGTTTCTGCCTGGTCGTTCATATGATGTGCAACCGCTATCATAACGCCGCCGTCATCTTTATATTTCTTTGCTATCTCATCAAATATCCTGTAACGCTCAAGTCTTCCTGCCTCCTCAACAGTAAGACCTTTTTCCCTGGCTATGCCTATGCAGTCAATATGTGCCGCATAACAGTCTACCCCAACGCTTTCACACAGCTTTCTGGTGAAATTCTCATCATCTGCTGCCTCCTGCCTTATCATATGGTTTACGTGGACTGCGTGTATGCATATGTCCATTTTATGCTTCTTTACATAATCGCACAGCATAAGCAAAAGGCACACTGAGTCTGCGCCGCCAGACACACCCACCACTATATGCCTGCAGTCATCAAGCATATGGTTACTTCTTATATAGCTGTGTACTTTTTCTTCTATTCTAACCGCCTGCTTGTCCATTTCTTTCTCATCCTTATCTTTAACATATGTTGGGATTATATATTAATGATGTTGGGGCAAAAGCCCCCAACTATGATACCTACGGATTGTTCCGTGCTACGCACTCCCACATCTACGCTCCGCTTCGGTCCGTGCTAAACATGTGCCACTGGCACATAGCACCCTACCCAATATTCGCCTATTAATAATTCAAAAATCAACCCATATATTATATATACTCCATCTCATAAAGTCAAAATTCCAATCCGCTACATTTTATTTCCACTATATGTATCAAACACCCCAAACACAAGCACTGTGCAATCGTCAAATGCTTTTTCATTATTATAGCCCATCGATGCTTTCAGTATCTCCTCCGCTATCGCCTTTGGCTTCTTCATCTTAACTGCGTTGATTATCTCAACAAGCTTTTCCTCCTTGTTCACACACGGAAGATTATCAAGAACACCATCGCTTATCATAATAACATAATCGCCGTCATACAGCTTTTTGTCGGTGCAGTCATAGTCGACCTGCTCTAACACCCCCATAGGCAGGGTGGAGGACTTTATTATCTCGACCCAGCCATCTCTTTTTATAAATGTAGACACCGCCCCTAGCTTTATGCAGTGCATTATCCCCGACTGACAGTCAACCACGCTCATATCCATAGTGACGGGATTGCCCCTGCCGCCTCCATTTATATATGCTGAATTGATGAAATCTATTGCTGTTCTTTCTTCAAACCCTGCATCGATACAGTTTTCCATAAGCTCGATAACCATCCGGCTCTCAATAAATGCTCTCTTTCCGCTTCCACAGCCGTCTGCTATCGCGGCAACGACTTTTCCACACGCAAGATTGGAAACCATAAAATTGTCCCCATTAAAACCGCCTTTATCCTTACATTCCCTTGCAACTCCGTACAGAAAACGGAAACGGTTCTCCTGATGATACACATACTGCTGGCTCTCATCATTAACGACAAGCCTGTTATTGTGGTCTGAATAATATCCACAGCCAAGAACATCCGACACTATCTTTCTTATCTTTCTTTCCGATACACATCCCTTGCCAAGTGTTTTGGCAAGCACTACGATCTCATTTTTACCAGTCTTATTCTTAAGCACATTTACTTCCCTGATAACTATCCCCGATATAAGCGCCCTTGATGACATATCCCTGAACACGCTCTTAGAGGGCTTGTCCGCCTGCATCTGCATAAGCGTACAATCGTCAAGAATATCTGCCACTAAAAAAAGCTGATGCTTAAAGCATGGACTCTGTGCTTCTTCTCCTGAAGCGCTTTCGTAAGCTTCTCCAAGCCTCCTGAATGTCTTCGCCGTTTCAGAAAGCCTGCTCACCGTATATGTCATACACAATTCTTCACTTCTACTCATATCTGTCTCCCCTCAAAGATACCATTACACCGCACAAACTTCGGATGCCACATAGGACTGCATAAATTATAATGCAATAAGCAGCCAGCAGCCTGATGATTTCCACCATAGCCTAACAGCTACATTTTTCCACCACCACATAATTATATATGCTTGTACACAAAAAATATGTCATATTTTATTAACAATAAAAAAGCATGCGACACACCAGCTGTCATACGCTATACGTAATAACAGCCCGTAATGCCGCCTGCCCTGCAAATCATATTAATTTTAAGCTGATTTCGCAAAAAATAACTCCCTACTTCTTTCCCCTGAATATTATCTCATCAGGATACACAAGTCCGAACTTATCCTTTGCCACATCTTCAACATACTTTTTCGTCTGTATATACTTCTTGTATTCGTTAAGTTCATCTGTTCTTTTCTGCTCATCATCAAGCTGTGCCTGAAGCTCTGTAATCTCCTTTTCATACTCAACATTCTTAGCTTCTATGCGTTTCTTTCCATTCCATAAAAGTATGCCAAGTCCCACAACTACAAGCATGGCAAACACCATACCAAGTATCGCTGAACGCTTCTGTCTTTTTCTTCTAAGTTCCCTTTCTCTTTTGGTTTCAAATCTCATATATACCGCTCCATTTCTGTATACACAATCATAATCCTGCTATTATATTTTCTTACCGCTTCTTTTGATGTGAAGTCCATTACAGGCTTTAATATATCTGCCCTTAATCCTCCTGCCGCTCCACACAACAGGATATAACAGCTTTCCTGTCACCATTCTAACCACTGACAACAGGAATTTCAATGGTTTTATTATAATTATTTGTATTACTTTTATTAAAAAACGTATAAGCTTCACGCCATATTTTATGTAATACCTGCTAAGTGCCTTTATATAAAGACCTGCGCCCATAATAAAGCCAGCTATGATAAATGCCCTTATAACCCCGTCATTCACATAAAAACAGATAGAAAACACCTTCACAGCGATATAAAGCCAGTATAATATGTCCTCAATAACTGGAACTATCAGTGTCTTATGTCTTACTATCCTGCGGAATATCCTTATAGTGTCATATTCTGCTGCAAAAACCATTCCCCACCAGAGAGTGCGGCATATCGTGCTGCTCTCCCATACTATTCCAGCCGTCATAACCTATACTACCTGAACAGCCTGTTTACTAAGGACTCGCCATTCTTTCCTGCCGGACTGTTCTGGGAATACACCAAAGAGTCTATCCTTCCATCGACATCCAGTTCCCCCTTCTCCACAGAAAGCTTATTAACATGAAGCGCATCGCCCTTTATAACGATAACTCCATAGTCCGACTCCAGCATAACCTTGACCGGCTCAAAGGATATGACATCGGTAATCCCTGTGAATTCCACTTTTTTTCTATCTTCCATGCGAACTGTGTGAGGATGTCTTACTCTTCTTGTTTCCTCCATACTCCCCTGCTCCTTTCAACCTGACAAACTAACTCTACTTGTCTAGTATATTAAGGTGCTGGTAAAAATATGCATTATATATACTCAAACATTTCCTTTGCTTCTTCTTTCTTTACTGTATCCTTTACATCAGTAACCCTTACCTTGACATTTTTATTGCCAAAAGATATGTCTATAATGTCACCGACCTTTACATCCACCGATGCCTTTGCCACCTTATCATTAATCATAACTCTTCCTGCATCACATGCATCGTTGGCTACTGTACGTCTTTTTATAAGTCTTGATACCTTTAAGTACTTGTCTAATCTCATAATTAATCCTCGTAATTATATAGTAGTAGTTTTTATAGACCCTCTCCAAGGTCTTTGTAACTATTAAATCATAATCCTCATTAAATATTTGCAATATCAGACCGGCACTAATCCCTGCTGATATTGCATTTATTAGTAACGCCTGTTCTAAAACGACAGCCCTTCATTAATCTGCTTATTCTTATACACTTTGCTAACTGTATATACTGTACGAAAAGGAAGTACTATACGTATGTACAGCACTTCCCTCCCAGTTAATTATAACAATGTTTCTAAGCTGTCTGTGCGTATGCACAGTATAGCCTATATCAATCCTTTCTTGCAAGTATTATCAGCCCGCCATATGCTTTCCGAGAAAGTCAGCAGCTACTTTGACGATACATTTTTCACCGTCTGTAAACTTATGTCCTGTGTCGGCTGTCAGCATAATAACAGTTCCAAGCACATCTCCTGCACATATTATCGGGCTTACCGCCTCCTGCCTGCACTCATAATCCGGCACAACTGATACATATGACGGCTCTCCAAGACTTGCCGCAACACTTCTTCTCTCATCCATAATAATATTCAGCTCTTTAGATATCTGCTTTCCCTGAATTAGCTTTTTTTCATTGCCAGCCGCCGCTATTACCTGCTCCCTGTCGGTTATTGCAACCGTCATTCCTGTATTAGCCGCCATCGACTCTGCGTATTCCCCTGCAAATGCAGTTATATCCCTCATCGGTGAATACTTCTTTAAGACTATCTGCCCATCCATATCCGTGTATATCTCCATCGGGTCAGTTTCCCTTATCCTTAAAGTTCTTCTGATTTCTTTAGGTATAACTATCCTTCCAAGGTCGTCAATCCTGCGCACAATTCCCGTTGCCTTCATATAAAACCTCCATTCCATATACATTTGCACTGTTTATTTCCATAATTATGCTGTATGGGTAGTATGTGGAAAAGCTGCAGTTTTATTCGTCAATCTGCTAATCCGGGTTCTGCCATTCTGCTTTTTTGCTTATTATGTCCATATGCGATGAATACACTGCCCCTGCTATGGCGCACACCATAATCATTATACACATAATTATAAGCGCCGGTGCTATTTTATAGCCTGATGGCATATACAGTCCGCTTCTTACGGCCATGCAGTAAAGAGTTACTATAACAGGACTGTCTGAAAATGCTGCAACAACCAGAAAAACCATAACCGCCATATAGCCGATAGTCGGCGATAATATAAGTCCTATGGTAATCTGTATCATATTAAGTGTCATCGTCATAACAAGACTTGTCCCCATAACCGAAAGCATAAGCCTTACAATATCCACATTTTCTATATACTTCCTGTCCATATTAAGCATATAACAGCATACGTCCTGTGTCGGACTTATTGAAAAACTTCCTGTACATATGCCAGCCACCGCTATAACTATATACATCATTCCATAGCATACAAGCGCTGATACCAGACACCATATGCACTTGCTTATCCACCAGTTAATCCTGCTGCCTGCCTTTAGAAGAACACTTTTTCCATAGCCGTAAAGGTCTTTTATGACATAATTTCCAACTATAAATGCTATTATAACATTTGGAAATATATATACTGACGGTATATCAATATTCATATGTCTGCCTGTTTCTATTTTTTTCATGCCTTTTAACATCCACATAACCATATCGCCACACGTATATGACTCAATATGCCTGTTCGTCTTACATCGTATTATAAAGCTTACAATACACACTATGTATACAATAAGCAGCATAGCGTACTTTTTCCACTGATATATAATCCCCTGTCTTATATCATATGCTATCTGCTGCCTAAGTATCCTTAACTTTGAATGTTTTGTCATATATCCCCCTTTCCTACGCACCGTTTAATTATTTTCCAGAAATTCTTTTTTCTTTAGCCTGACAAGCAGGCTTGTGACAATCAATACACTGACTGATGCAACAATCGGAAGCAATATATTATTAGGTATATTAATTCCCTTCCTGTACAGACCATAGCTTATAACTGACTTTCTCCATAATAAGCCCTTCGATATCTGGTTCAGCTTGTCATTGGACTGTATAAGCATAACAACAATGGCACACAGATATCCGACCCACTTCTTATCTGATATCCACCATAAAGCCATCATAATAAGTCCCATAATAAAAAACACACTGAAGGACTGCAATATATATGTAAAACTTATAAACGGAAGTGATGGCGGAAACTGGCACAACTGCCTTGTCTGGTCGAAGCATCTGCTATCCTCGATATTCCAGTTATATACCGTATGTGTAAGCAAAAGACCACTCACTGTTGCTACAATATATGTATATATTGCTGCAATCGCACACATAAGTGCAAGGTCTTTAACACATTTCTTCCATATGCTGCTCTTATTCTTATATCTTATAACCATCATTGCAGAAAAGTTATGCCTTTCCACATATAATATATAAAATAATACAAACGGAACAAGCACAGGTCCTGTACCATACATACTCAGGTTAATGTATACATCATACAGGCATGGCGATAAACCATAAAACAGATTTTTTCTTGTCATCACCGGAATAAAAACAGTTATCATAATAAGAAGTCCTATTGACATACCAGTGTCATTAACCATAAGCAGCTCTTTTATTTTCTTCAATAACAACACCCCCTCTTAATAATCTGACCTTATATAATTCACTAATCATCAATATCGCAGGAGTCATCAACCCCGTGAAATACAATAGCTTTATGGTCGGGATATACTGACAGGTCAATATAAAAGTCTGACTTTATGAGCTTTTTCTGGTTTACAGGTCTTGAAGGAGAATTAGCAACTGTGAAATATATTACTATCTCTTTTTCCTCACCAGGCATAATTACAGTATCTTCATCACTGTTTACGGTTATTGCCTGACCCTGATTAGAATATCCCACCGGATATCCTGTAAGCTGGAGATTGGGAAGTATATCAAGTTCTACTACCTTCTTACTGTCTGATACATTTTTCATATTAAACTTTGCTACAAACCATCTTCTGTCTTTATACTTATCATCATTACGAATCCAATTATCCTGACTAACAGTCTGATACCTGCTCTTAAAGCCGGCTGCATCCATATAAGACAGTTCCTCTGCTGTTATCTCCATTCCCCCATATTCAACCGTATCCCCTTTAGAATAGAAGTCCTCTGCCGGCTGTGGAAATCTCCGATTAACATTAATATATCCGGTTATACAGGCAGCAAGCCATACCACCAGTATAACTATGTACACAATATGTCTTTTCTTAAGCCTCTTATATTGCATCCCGCTTCACCCCTCTCCATAAATATATAACAACATCAAAAACAACTATCACCACTATAAATATCACATAACTCTGCCAGTAATTAGGTGTGAGCTGTGCCATATTGAACAGCCTTCTTGGCGCAAGTCCATGTATGGCATTAATTGAACTCCATGTTGATGCCACGTTCATAAATTCACAAAGAATTGTTGGAAATAGTAACACTACAAATGTATTATTCATCCACAGCGAAACCACAAGCGATATTGTTGCAAGCAGTCCGGCGCACACAAACTCCAGTATGAAGTAAAGCAGATAATATACATACATATTTTTATAAAAAATTGACGACCACATAGCACCAGCACCTATTTCAAACGATGATGTCTTCCATAAAAAGGTTGGAACGATAGCCGATGTAGATACAAAGTTAATAAAAAGTGGAAATACAACTATAGCCCCACCAGTAAGAAACACTGCGGCAAGCTTGGCTACAAGATAATTAATTCTCTTTGTCCTTACATAGTAGTTATTGATTATTCCAGAACGTTTGTCTGTATAATAGCTTGCTGCATATGGTATAGCCACAAGCAAAGGTACAACACGGTTAAATACTTCATAATAAACATCAGTATTGGCTCCCAGCCATGTATCTATAACTGTATATGGGAAGTGCAGCCAGTTATACCAGTAGAATTCCAATGGATTAATGGCATGCCTTACACCCACATTAAAAAACTGTACCAGAGAAATCAGACATCCTATAGCAAGTGCTACCTTGAACGCTGTGCCCTCAAATGCCCTTTCTATTTCTATTTTTAACATCTGCTTCACAACCCTGCTACCTCCTCTGTTATCCTGTTTTTAATCTTTTTTCTTTATATCAAGCTTCACAAGCTGTTTCTGTGTCCATATTCCACGCTCACCATTTTTTGAATTCTCAAATGCACCTAAGTACGCATTGTTTAACATTTCTCCATCTGTTTCCACGTCATCTATTATCTCTTTATTTTCCTCATTATTATGGCTTTTATACCTAACTACTCTACTCTCATCTATAAACATAATAGTGACTATATCCTTGCTTTCTTTAGGTTGAAATGTTACTTTATCCCAAAAATGTTCCTGCCAGTCATTCGGCTTGTCTATCAATACTCTCTTATCTATTATATAAGAATATTCAATTTTATTATTTTCATCATATCTTATATCATAAAACCAAAGTGATGGCGGACTAAACGTATTTTCTTCGTCCAATTCATTATAAATGTGATATTTAATAATCAGTCCTTTCTGCGCTACACCACGTCTTCCAATTCCAAATGTCCCATCTTCATTTATATAACCCGGATATACTTTTTTTGCATATTCATATATCTTTTCTGCTGAGTCCTCATCTGTATAATCCTTTATATCATTAAAATTATCTGTTATTACTGCTTCTTCAACTGTTGCCCATAACTTTGATGACCATTCTGACACATCTATCTTTTCCCCTGCCTCCTGCAACTCTGGCAGTTCTTTTCCGTCCGGAAGCTTCTCATATAGCATATAATCATGCCACTTTGGCTCTTTTTCAACATATTCTGCTGTTGTCGCCTCTGTTGATGCCATTGAGTATATATCATCTATGCTCTTCGCCCCGCACCCGTTAAGAAGCATTACACATGTCAGCATGACTGGTATTATTAATGATTTTCTTTTCATACTAATCCCTCCTTTTTTTAGAAACGTTTCTTGAATTTATTCTATCATATATTTTTTCCTATATTAGCTAGATGTAATAATTGGTCGTTTTTTGGTAAACTTTGGTCAAATCCCTCTCTATTAACAAAGTGCCTCTATTTTCTATCTATTCATATTACAATTTAAAAAAGCTGCCAGTTTGACTAAATAAGACTTCACACTGACAGCTACCAAATATTTTTATTTATATTTTACTATCCACTCCATTAAATACAAATGCTTTATGTTCTGGATATAACGAAAAATCAAGATAAAATTGAGACTCTAAAAATTTTTTACGTCTTTCTTGTCTTACTTGTCCATTACCAACTGCAAAATAAATAATCACCTCTTTTTCCTCTTCCAAACTGAATTTCAACTGTTTATTATCTTTTAAAGCGTATGCCGAACCTTGGTTCATATATCCTATCGGATAAGCTACCATAGCTATATTAGGCAAAATATCTGTTTCAAAATCAATTACTTTATCAGATACATTTTTAACATCTAATTTTACTACCAACCAATTTCTCCCCTCCTTTTTTTTTATATTAATTTCAGGATAATTGTCTATCATACCATCGTCATTCTTATAAAGTATTTCTTCTGCTTTTATTTGCATCCCCAAATATTCAACAGTATCACCCAAATAATAATATTTGTCTATTGGCTTAGGAAATCTATTATTAACATTAATATTTCCAATAACACAAACTATCAACCAAATTCCAACTATAACCATCCATAATATATATTTTTTATTTATTTTATTATAATGTATCATGTTTTACCCCTCTCCACATATACATAACCACATCAAGAAAAATTATTATCAATATAAATAACACATAACTTTGCCAATAATTAATTGCCAACTGAGTCATACTAAATAATCTACTTGGTTTCATGCCTCTTATAGTATTACTTGTTGCCCAGCCTGTTACAACATTCAAAAACTCACATAATACTATTGGAAAAAGAAGCAATACAAATGTATTATTTATCCATAAAGAAATCATAAGCGGTATAGTTGCTAATAATCCTCCACATATAAATTCTAATATAAAATACAACAAATAATATAAATAAATATTAGAATAATATATATCCGACCACATTGCATTAGCATTTATTTCACTTCCACCTGGCCAAACTAATGTTGGAAGAATTGCAGACGTAGAAACAAGATTAATAAAAAGTGGTAATACTGCAATCACTCCTCCTGATAAAAACACAGCAATAAGTTTTGCAATAAGATAGTTAATCCTTTTTGTTCTTATATAATAATTATTAATTATTCCTAACTTTCTATCTATATAATAACTTGACGCATATGGTATAACAACTAATAATGGGAGTATTCTAATATACACCTCATAATATGCATCGCTAACAGCTCCCATCCATGTATTAACTATAGTATATGGAAAATCTAATCCATTGTAAAAATAAAATTTCATTGGATCCATAGCATGTTTAATTCCGACATTTATAAACTGCAATATAGAAATCAAACATCCTATTATAAGTGAAACTTTAAACGCAGCCCCACTAAAAGCTCTTTGTATTTCTATTTTCAACATCTGTTTCATAGTAATATATCCCCCTTTACTTAAGACTCTTATGTTAAACTCTTTCTTCTAGCTATACCATTAATATCCACTACAATTATCAGGACTCCACTCTCCTTTATATCCCACACACTCATCCTCTTTAAGCTGCCCTACGATTGATGCAAAGTTCTTACCATTTTCCCTAACTGTATTCCTTATATATTTTTTATCCCCAACATAAAACCCTTTCGCATAACTACAACACAAAGGATCTTTACTATAATTACTTTCATACCCATATACATATGCGTTATATCCAATATCTGCATTATCACTATATACACAACTCATCCATGCTGCTGATGTATCATCTTTATATCTTCTAGAAGTTTCATTCGTTCCACCTCTTTCAAAACTAAAACTAAAATATGTATCACTATTATTAGCAGCATATGTTTTTATTCCATGTACACTTATAATTCCAATCATACATACAAATACTACTTTTAATCCAACACCTATAACCCCAAACTTCCTAAATCCATTACTTTTTGTCATAGTATATATACCTCCGTATACTTTTATTATTTAAATTTATTCTATCATATATTTTTTGCCATATTAGCCAGATGTAATAATTGGTCGTTTTTTGGTAAACTTTGGTCAATTTCTTCCTTTTTTACAAAGAGCTTCTATCTTCTATCCCAATTTTCTGTCCGCTCAGATTACAACAAAAAAGCTGCCAGTGTGAATGAATAAAATTTCACACTGACAGCTCCTAGATTAATTTATCAGCTCATTTTATTTAGATTTAGCCGTCTGCCCACATTATACATATGCGCCGTTATACATGTTTCATACTCTCTGTCTGTTTTCTGCAATTCGTAACTTCCATTATACTTCCTCAGTATCTTCTTAACACTTCCTATACCTCTTCCATGATTAACATAATAATCCCTGCTGCGCACTTCACGCTCATCGCTATAGCTGTTCTTTATAATAAATACAAGATTGCCGGCGCTGCAGGTAAGATTAATATCTATAAATGCATTTTCCACATTTTCAATACGTTTTACAGCATTAATACTGTTATCTATAAGATTACCTATAAGCACATTCAAATCTCCATAATCTATATCCATTTCCTTAGGAACATCGACTATGCATTTTACCGTAACGCCCTGCGGCACATCTGACAGCTTATATGTAAATATACTGTTGACCTTTAAATTCTCACAGTAATCAGGCATACCTGCTTTATTAATATTATCAAGCATACTGCCAAGCTCTTTGCCTGCGGTTTCATAATCTCCAAGCTCAATGGCATAACTGAGGGAATTCAGACGGTTTTTTAGGTCGTGCCTTATATCTCTTAATTCTTCCTTAGCCTCTATTATATTGTCATAAAGCTTCGTATTAGTTTCTATTTCTATCTTTAATATATCTTCTTCGTAACTGTGCTTTATATCTGTATCCATCTGCATAATAAGTATCATAAGTATATTATTGGCAATGAAACAGAAAAACAGAAATAATAAACATCTTGTACTATTCTGCACCTGCGTATATATATTATCAGTATATATAGTCGTCACAAGATGTATAATCGATATAAACATAAGTGTATAGCAGGAGGACTCCTCCAGTGCCGTCTTACGTCCATTATTGTATACACCATACAGAAGCACTATAATAGCATCCGCAAACACCACACATGGATAAACTATTTCTGCCTTGATAACATTTCCCGCTTTAATATACGAACCATTGCAGCTTGAAAAAAATCTTGCAGCAACTATCGCAGAAGTTATCAATATACTTACATACATACATGCAACCGCAAGAGTCTTATACCACTCCGTTGTCTTTTTATTTTCTGCCGCATACATAACAGCAATGCATAGTGCCAGCAAAGCCAGCAGTTCTATAGTCAAGTCATTGTTTATGCTTATCTCATACATCAGAAACATAATTATGCTGATTGCAATAATCACAAACACTATATGAAGTATTTCTGATATTCCTGCTGTATGAAGCTTCTTTTCCCTGCGCAGTATATTGCTTCTGCCGCCCTCATTATCTTCTATATTCCTGCACATAGAGTTATGGAAGCTCTTGTATAGCTGATATTGTATAATGCTCATAAATGCATATTTGTATATTGTCATCATATTTTTGCTGCAAGTATCTCTTATGTGCTTACCAGAGATGCTTATATACTCCTTTTTCCATTGCCGCAAACCTGTTAAAGCCCGCCACAAAATTCTTATAATATCTTCTGCTTACATCAAGCGGATATGCCTCCTGCTCCATACTTACACGGTACCATACTACATCTGTGTCTATCCTATACATATATCTGTAGTTAAATATACAGTTTTTGCTTGCCTTTCCAAACATCTGCCCAGAGAATTCATCTGCCACATCATCTATCTTGCCGTAACATTTGTACATACCCTCTACTGTTCCTACATTCAGGTACCTTTTATCCGACTGGATGTATATTATATCTGAATATGGTATGGCATATATCTCTTTTCCTGCCTTAAATGTAAATTTCCCCGTATCTGTTTCATACATTTCGTGGATGTCCTTCAGTATCTTAGACAGCCTCTCATCGCTCGCCGGCTTAACTATGTAGTTGTAAGCATGCAGGTCAAATGCGTTCTGCATATAATCGGTGTGGCTTGTTATGAAAACTATGACTGCATCTTTATACATTGACTTTATATAATCCGCCAGCTCTATTCCGCTATCCTCTCCAAGCTCTATATCAAGAAAATATACTTCATACTTTCTATTATAAAGTTCCGGCTCTTTATCAAACTCTATCTTTAAGTCCTCGGCACTGTTATATATATCAAGTTCAACATTCATATTCAGCCTTTGCGCTATTCTGTCTAACAGTCTGCCAAATAATTCTGCCTGAACATTATCATCTTCGCATAATGCTATCTTCATTGGGTTCCTCGTTCTAATTTCTGTTTATGTATATTTGTAGGATGTGTTAATCCTTGTAAATGTTGTATCTTTGGGCATTTATTTGATATTTATTGATATTTTTTATCATTTACCTGTAGTTAATAAACTTTAAATGAGCAAATTTAAAATATTGCATAATTATGTCTGTGTCAGAAAAACTGATTTTTTCATAATCTATATGATAACATACTTTTAGTTTTCCTGCACTTATAGCAGTGTTCTTTTATATTTACTTTCTATATTATTTTCCTGATTTTCTTTATATAATATTTTTCTTTCCCCGCGAATACATATTCATTTCTTTGCGCTTATTATATATTTTGTGATATTATGATATCAGGGTTAAATGTAAAAAATCATTTGTAAAAACTGCGCTGATACACAAATAAACTGTTGCTATATGGCATTTTATGAAGGTTTGAGTGGGACATAGGATTACTCTGTTAATTTACACATTTACATATGTTTAAAGATATTGATTAGTGGTAATGATTATATAACAGAAAAATATTTTATACATTTTTTAACAGGAGGCTAAACTTATATGGTTATAGATTTTCATACACACAGCTTTCCAGATGAACTTGCTGACCGTGCTGTAGGTCGTCTTGCCCAAAGCGGTGGTATTCACAATTACCTTGATGGACGTGTCACATCTATCCAGAAGTCAATGAAAAAGGCGGGAATTGATTATTCCATCCTGCTGCCAATTGCAACGAAGCCAAGCCAGCACACAACTATCAACGACATAGCTGTAACAACCAATGATACATTTCGTGAGTCAGGGCTTATATCTTTTGGCACAATACATCCAGATAATGAAGATTACAGGGACATTTTAAGAAATCTTTCTAAAAAGGGCGTTCCCGGCATTAAACTTCATCCGGTATTTCAGCGCACCAACATAGATGACCCACGTTACCTTAACATCATAAGCTGCGCTTTTGACAATGACCTTATCGTATCAATACACTGCGGTATGGATATAAGCTTTCCTAACTGTGATGAAGCCAGCGTTGAACGCATTGCCAATATGATAAAAGAAGTCCCACCACGCAAGCTTGTACTTGCTCATATGGGCGGCTGGGGGATGTATAATGAGGTGTGCGATAAGCTTATTGGTACGCCGGGAGTATGGCTTGATACAGCATTTGTTCTAAGAAACTCTCCTGACTTTTACTTTCTTTCAAAAGAGAAGTTTGTTGATATGGTACGCACACACGGCACAGACCATATATTGTTTGGAACCGACAGTCCTTGGTCTGACCAGTCTGAGGCTCTTAAGCTTATACGCGAAAGTGGGCTTAATAATGATGAGATTAGAATGATACTTGGCGATAATGCCGCCAGATTACTTGATACATTCTTTTCACATTAAAAGGTTCTAAGCCTTTCCCCGCTCCCTACAAAGAACAATTTAAAGCAACATAAGCGGATAGTGTATAAAGTCATCACCAACTATATACATCTATCCGCTTACTTAATCTAAAACTGGCGCTTATGCCACACTTGTATTGCTATAACAATGACTCTCTAATATCCCGCAGCTTTCATACTTGTATTTGCACCACATCTGTATTGTTATAACACTATCCCTGACCGTTGCTTTCCTTACTCTCCCTGCTTTCCTTTAGCATGGCTTCAAGTTCAGCTATTCTTTCAAGGTCTTTTTTATGCTGTTCTTCCTGACTGTTGATTTGTTTGTCCTTGTCGTCAAGTATTTTTTGTTGTTCCTGCATTTCCTTATTCAGATTACTTTGCATTTCCTGCATTTCTTGCTG
>FR886308.1 GCA_000436535.1 Eubacterium sp. CAG:252
CAAAAGTATAAAAAGTCGTTTCTGCTTGCAGAAAAAGATTTTTTTACTTGGGACACGCACATTATAGTATAAATAAAAAAGGTTTTCGTACCAGGATTAGTACGAAAACCTTTTTTAATGTTGAAAATTACTTGTTTTTCTTAAAATGTCTTTTAAAGAAGCCCTGCTTCTTTTCTTCAACAACTATCTTACCACCACGGACAGACTTAATACCTGTGATATAGATACCACTTACCTCAGCCTTAACTTCAGCCTTGATAGGAATCTGGTCATATACATTAGGGTCAGCCATAAGAGTCATAACCTTAGGACCTATCTTTGCCTTGACAACTGGTACCTTGCTTCTCTGAAGATACTTAGGTGTCTGTTCAAGAACTATCTTAGGAAGTCCTGCTTCTTTTAACTTCATTTTCTTCTTATCAATGATAAGCATCGACATAACCTGCTTAGCTGCATCTATTTGCGCCTGATTAGCTTCCTGCTTCTTACGAAGTCTGTTACCAAAAATAATAAGAGCTACTAAAGCAACTACAAGGATTGCTATAATAACCAATAAAACTATCGCCCATACTGGCATAATGGTTCTCCTCCTGCTAATTAATATAAAATATCTTTTGGTATTATACCACGGAAAAGATGAGATGAAAAGGTATTAAATTGTCGTTTTGACTAATTTACAAGCTTCTGGTTGTTGTTATACTTTGTAAGTACAATATTATGGACATATTCAGCTATATCCTTTTTCTCATCGCGTGACATGCCAGACATATCTATAGGTTTGCAGAACTCTATGACAGTGTGTGCCTTCTTAAGAAGAGGCTTCTGGTCCTCAAATATGGCAGAAGTGTTGTTCTGCACAACAGGAACTATAAGACATCCTGATTTTTCGGCAAGCTTAAAGCTTCCTGCGTGGAATTCAAGTACGCCCTCACCATTGTTTCGTGTACCCTCAGGGAATATAACAAGTGATGTGCCATCTTTTATATATTCAATACCTGTAAGTATAGACTTAAGTGCAGCTCTTGTGTTGCTGCGGTCAAGCAGGATACATCTGATATTAGTCACCCATCTGCGAAGGATTGGGACCTTTATTATTTCTTTCTTGGCAACATAGGCAGCCCTGCCTTTTATATAAGTGTAAGAGATAATTACATCAAAAAATCCACGGTGGTTGCCGACAAAAAGTACAGGTCTGTCAGAAGGGATATTCTCAAGACCTATAGCGGTTGTTTTAGTTCCGCATATAAGAAGAATAAGCCTGAACATAAATCTTGCTATGGCATCAGAGGCTTTCTCGCGCGCAACCGGACTTTTTTTGCTGACAAGCCATAAAACAGGCAGTGCTAAAAGGCTGAATACAGCAAATATTAATAAAACGATTATTAGTATTATTAGTCTAATCATAGGTAACTCCTTATTATGTATAGTATTATTTATATATTTTCTTTATTAGCTCATTTATAAGTTTAATATTATGATAAATCATTATTGTATATACTGCTTTGCACCAGATGAATAGAGCTTGCTGCCGTCATTCAGCATAAATATGGCTTCAATTCCATCCCGTGACTCTATAAGCTCCATGCCTTTGTCGGCACCCAGTACAAAACATGTCGTGCTCAGGCAGTCGCCAACAGTTGACTCATGTGAAAGAATAGTCACATCACATAGCTGTGTTTCATATGGATAACCAGTCTTTGGGTTTAATATATGGTGATAAAAGGTTCCATCATCTGAGTAAAAATATCTTTCGTAAGTTCCGGAAGATACAACAGATGTATCATTTATATGTAAAAGCTCCATATATTCGCCACTGTCAGAAAAAGGCTTCTTGACAGCGATAGTAAAGTCAGTGCCTTTTTTCTTCTCACCAATGCATAGTACATTGCCGCCAAGATTAATTATAGCGCTTTTGACACCATTATCAACAAGAAATGCTTTAATCTTATCAGCAATATAGCCTTTAGCAACAGCACCGAGGTCGATACAGTATCCGTCAGGCATACTTATGTGATGTGTACCGTCACTGTCAGTTGTCAGATTGACCTTTGTATAATCCACATAAGAAAGCGCATTTTTAATGAGCGTGTCATCAGGAACAGAAGGCGTGTCTGTGGTGAAGTCCCACAGCTCTGATACACTTCCTATTGTTATGTCAAATGCCCCATCGGACAGACGGCTGTACTCAAGTCCGGTCTGTATAAGTTCGTAGAGCTTATCGCTTATAGTGTCAGTTTCCTGATTATTGACCCTGTACAGCTCACTTGTTGACAGTGTTCTTGAGAAAATGTGCTCGTAATAATCACATAGGGCGATGGCATCGGTAAGAACACTTTTGTTTACACCTGTGTAGGAGTCTATCTGGACGTAGGTGTTTAACTTGTAGTCCGTAACACTTATTGGAGTTGTCAGGGTCAGACCTGTGCCACAGCCTGTCAGGGAAAGCAGGAAAGACAGCATGACAGCTGCGGTAAGTATTAAGGCTGATATATGCCGTGTGTGCTTTGAAAGCCTGTGCCAATGTAATATATTTGATTTATTAAGGTGTTGTCTGTCAGGTAATATTTTCATATTAGTAGATATATAATCCTCATTTCTACGCACATTATTTAATATATTGTCTGTCCTCTGTGCGTGATTATTATGGGCAGACAATGATAAGAGTATACCAAATATTGAAAAAAATGTGAATTCACTTTTAATTTGTACTGGATTATGATATAACAAATAATGTTGTAAAACAAGCTGGCAGCGATATTGATTTGTGTATTATTTAATCTGCATAGTTATAATATCGGACTGCTAAGAATAAGGAAATGAGGATTATTTATGAAAAAGAAATTAGTTAGTCTTATGCTTGCTGCTACAATGGTAGCCTCGCTTGCAGCATGTGGCTCTAAAAAGACAGAAGAAGCAACTTCTACAGTACATAAGGATATAACTGCAGCACAGTATGATGGAACAGTAACTTCTGATGCAGAAATATATAGAAAAGGATTTACTATGCCTGAGTTCAGGGGAATGGAAGTTACAGTAGATAAGTCAGTGCTCAATGTATCTGATGAAGATGTTGATGATTATATCAACCAGAATATTGTAGCTTCACAGGCAACAACAGAAAATGTAACAAGCGGTGTTACAGCAGATGGCGACAAGATTATACTTGACTATTCAGGAAAGCTTGACGGCGAAGCATTTTCAGGCGGAACAGCAACAGATGCTTCTTATACTATTGGTTCAGGTAACTTTATAAGTGACCTTGACAGAGGTCTTGTAGGACTTACAGTTGGACAGGAATACGATATTCCTTGTACATTCCCAGAGAATTACACATCTGAGCTTGCAGGAAAGAGCGTTATATTTACAGTAAAGGTAACAGCTATTGTTAAGACTAATTATCCAGAGATAACAGATGACTGGGTGCTTGAGAATAAGGAAACATTAAGCCTTACAGGTAATAATGTTCCAGAATTCAAGGAAGAGGTAAGAAAAGTAGTTGAGGCAAATGCCAACGATACATATATGCAGGCAACTTATGCAAGTGCATATGCAAAGATGAAGGAAGCTATAGGTGATAATGTTACATATCCGGATGATGAGATACAGTCACTTACAGAGGTATTTAATAGTAACATTGAAAATGAATTCAACAATTATGGTTCATACTATGGTGTGTCAGACCTTGACTCATACAAGACAAAGGTATATGGTTTTGACTCATTAGATGCTTATGATGAATATGTAGAGCAGCAGGCAAAGGATTATCTTTTAGAGAAGATGGTTGTTACAGTTATAGCTGCTGATAATGATATTCACGTAACAGAGGATGAACTTGTATCATATGGTAATGACCTTGCTAAATATTATGGCTATGATGACTTTACAGCTATC
>FR886309.1 GCA_000436535.1 Eubacterium sp. CAG:252
TATTTTGTCCTATAAGCCAGACAAAAATAAATCCAAATAATATTTCATCGTTTCTAAATTCCTAGATTTCTTAAACAAACAAAAAAGGACTTACAACAGATATTCCCATCCATTGCAAATCCTTTCATTATAAACTAAATTAGTCCTAAACTTTACTTGAGTGGAAGTAAGATTTAGAACCAATAAATTTTAAAAACATTTTCATATAATAATATAATCATATAATAATATAATTAGAAGCTATGGCCTCCGCCACCGCCGCCTCCACCTGACGAGCCGCCAGATGAGCCTCCTGACGAACCACCACCGCCGGATGAACTGCTGCCAGAATCCGTGTCTACTGGCGAATAAGTCTTACTCTGATATGTAAAATTAACCTTACAATTATCAAACACCTTATTGACAAAAATGCCTTTCATAACAGCCTTTCTTGATGGTGTTTTCTTTCTGATATAAAATCTCACGATAGCATAATTAATAAGTAATGCTGCTACGACTGCAAGAAGTGCATTGCTTATATACTTCATAGGCTGAGATATTCTTCTTCCTTTAAGAAGTGTAAGCTCCTGTTCGAACACCTTATATGCACACATATAATAATTCCTAGATGAAGCATACTTGTATACATTATCAGTTATTGTATCTGCATATGAGCTTGTTACTGTGCTGTATATCGCGCCGTTGCTGTGTATCCATATATTTCTGTTATGCATATCAATAATAAATATAGTTCCACTTCCAGAACCATACCTGCTGTTATACAGGCTTCTTACATATCCTTCTGTTGATATACTGTTCGTGTCTATTGTTTTAAGCATTACATTGCCATATGGCGTAATCTGCTTCATAAGATCAATTAAGGCTTCATAGTCACTTTCTTCTATAAGCTCTGCATCATCCTCTATAACCGCCTCATATCAGGTATCAGGATTAGTATACGAAGCTTTTTTATATGTCTCCTCTTCCTCTGCCCTTACTACAGCCTTTGATGCGCCTAATACAAGTACTGCAAATGTGACAAATACCAATACAAGTGCAATTAATACACCCATTTTCTTATAAACTTTTTTATAATCATATCTCTTATTATGCATTGTCATCACCTCCACGATAATTATCAAACTGTGGAAGCTTTCTTGTTGCAAGCATATTATAGTATCTGATAAGGTCTGTAATTGTATATATAATAGCTATCAGCTCTGCAATAACCGCTGCATAGTAATACAAATCTGATACAGGATTAAACCACAGCACAACAACTGCAATAAGCATAGCCATAAGCGAACCTATATTACCCGATATATTTTTTCCAGATATATTCTTATAAGTCTTATGATTAGCAATAGCAAGTATGACACCCGCTATAAGACAGATAGCACATATAAGCAGTCCTATACCAAATACAGAGTCACTTCCGCCATACAATATTGTTGTAAGCTGCAGCATATAAAATGCTGGAACAACTACACTTATCATAGTAATTGCAATTCCTATCCATCTGGTGCCTGAAGTTTTCTTTTTATATGAAGACTGCTTGTTTCTACCTTCCTTTATTGCATCTGCTATATTGTATGCAAGCTCTCTGTCACGCCGTTCTTTGTCTTCCGGCGATTCATCTCTTACATTTGCTGAACCCGCATACATTTTGCCTTTGTCATCAAGCTTCTTGTCTTTAGTATATATTTTCTTAATTTCTTTAATATACAGTATAATTGCTAACAATGCTATGATTGAAGCTATCGTGAGCGTAATCTTTGGTCTGAATGTAAATGTACTGTTAAGAATCATAAATATAGGTATGGCAAGTATACCAGAACCTATAAAATACTTAAAAAGTGATACCGGGAGGTCAGCTGTAACCTTTCCCGTCTGTCCGTTCACGGTTGCATATGCAACTCTGTCCTTGTTACGGTATGATAAAAACCACACAGGAAACATAGCCCTGTCCTCAGATGCTACCCTTGTTCCAAGCCTTCTTTCC
>FR886310.1:0-4687 GCA_000436535.1 Eubacterium sp. CAG:252
GAGAATTAATAGATACATAGTGGGATGTAAATGAAGAAGTAAGTAGATGGATTAATAAGTTTGGTACATGAATTAATAGATACATAGTGGAATATAAATTACCCTAATATCTAGAAAATATCAAGAAAAATATATCCTTTATTGCCACCACCACAATAAATTGCTAAAATACATATACCTATAAAATACATAATTATACCCATTTGCAATATATAATTAAGAATATTAGAGTTATCAGTAGATTACAAGCTATAAAGTAGTACTACCATTATGCCACTAATTAAATATTTTAATAAAACTCATTTAACAAGATTTTATTAGCTAATTTAGCTTATAATATTAATTCGATACAATATCAACTAAGACTAAAATAAACAAGGGATTTTAATATAAAGCAAGTTGGGAATATAGAAAAATAAAAACACAAGTAAAACATAAGGAGTACCATAAACCAATGTTACATAAAACTCCAGAAATGGATAAAAACACAATAAAGAGCAAACATAATAACAATAATACAGCTAAAAAGATAGTGATTAAAACAATAAAGACATTACTTGTATTATTACTTGCAGTAGTTATTCTGGTTGTTGCAATCGTTGCCTGCGCGCTTATTACATATCACAGACAGCCGGTGTTGACGCAGGAAGATAAGGAGGAGCTGGCTGTCGATAGTATATGGAAAACAAGAACCCAGCCGGAAAGGGCGCGTATTATAGAAGATAATGGGGATGCACTTCTTGAGAGGGTAAAGATGATAAGTAATGCCAAGTCGGAGATTGTATTGTCAACATTTGACTTCAGGGCGGATGAGAGTGGAAAGATTATTCTTGGAGCACTTATAGATGCTGCTGACCGAGGTGTTTCGGTAAATGTTATTGTTGATGGGGTATCTGGTTTTCTTCGCATGAAGGGCAATCCATATTTTGAGGCGCTTGCGGCAAGTTCTGGTACAAGTATTAAGATATATAATAAGGTTAATCCGTTGGCACCATGGCGTTCAATGGGCAGGCTTCATGACAAGTATCTGATAGCGGATAAGTCCAGCTACATAATAGGTGGAAGAAATACATTTTCATATTTTCTTGGAAGCAATTCGCAATATAAGAATTATGACAGGGATGTTCTGGTGTATTGTGAGAATGCCAATGAAGACAGTTCTGTAAATGATTTGCTTTCGTACTTTGAAAATGTGTGGAATTATAAGGAAAGCAAGCCATATATGAGTGGTGTCAATTCGCTTGAAAGTGACTCGGGGCATTTTATTATAAATGCAGATGAGAATAATGATAAAAGCAATTCAGTAACCAAAAAGAAGAGTAAGCTTCTATCAAAAAGTGATGTGGCAGCAGCCAAAGAGGAGCTGATTTCATTATATACAGAGTATTATGCCAATAATTCCGACAATATTTTTACAGTTACTTCATCAGATGAAGAGTTAAAAGATGCAGATTACGATAACATATCTGGTGATAGAACAGATAATACTGACAACAACATTTACAAAGATACCTATGAGGTCAGAAATATTGCGCTTCTTAGTAATCCTATCGAATATACATCAAAGAAGCCGGTTGTGTGGTATCAGCTGGTTGAACTTATGAAAAATGCACACAGTAAAGTTAAGATACATACGCCATATATTATATGCAACGACTATATGTATGATGGTTTGGAGGAAGTTTGCAATTCAGTTGAAAATGTTTCACTTATGACTAATTCTATTGGCAATAATGGTAATCCGTTTGGTTCAGCGGATTATTATGTCAATAAAAATAAAATTCTTGGTACGGGAATTGATGTGTGGGAGTATGAGGGCGGTTATTCATATCATGGTAAGTCGGTGCTGATTGATGATAATATATCGGTGATAGGCTCATTTAATCTGGATATGAGAAGTGCGTATCTGGATACAGAGCTTATGCTTGTTATAGACAGTGAGGATATTAACAGGCAGCTTAGTGAATCGATGGAGTCATATGAGCATGTGGCAAGAAATGCCAATAGTGACGGAAGTTATGACAATCCTTATGATGTTGAGCCAGTGGAGCTTTCACAATATAGAAGACGTCAGATGATGCTGATAAAGAATTTTGTATTGTGGGCAAGATATTTATTTTAATGTTGCCACTCTGATATGAGCATCAAAGTTGTGGGCTTTTGACATCGACATCATAAGATGGGTTATAACCACAGTTGACAATAGTATAAATATATATTATCATAACCTAGTAAATAATAAAATAACACATAACCGCTTGCTTCTTTGATTTGCTATCGATGAGGAGCGGTTATTTTAGCGTAAACAGGGTAAAACCGGTTGCAATATGAGAATTAATGAGGCAGCCGCCAATGGTTATTTTAATGTAATCAGCTAAATCACATACAGATAAAGAATATAAAGAAAGAGAGTTATGAAAATGAATGTAACAGACAGGACAAAACAATTAACTGGTGGTGAGAAAGAGAGCGGAAGTACAGATTTCCTACAGAAAACGTGGGTTGTGTGTGCACTTGCTCTTGTTTGTACATTTCTCTGGGGAAGTGCTTCGCCTTGTATCAAGCTTGGATATGCACTGTTCCAGATACCATCAAGTGAAACATGGACACAGGTGTTATTTGCAGGAACGAGATTTGTATTAGCAGGAGTGCTTACTATCCTAATAGGAAGTGTCCTTAACAGGAAAATGTTAGTACCAACGAAGTCATCTATCCCAAGTATAGCGAAGCTTGGATTATTCCAGACAATACTTCAGTACATATTCTTTTATATAGGACTTGCACATAACAGTGGCGTTAAGGCATCTATTATAAATGGTTCTAATACATTTTTTGTAATACTTCTTGCAGGACTTGTGTTTCATCAGGAAAAGCTGACGTTTAAGAAGATAGCAGGATGTGTGGTCGGCTTTGCAGGTGTAATAATTGTAAGTATGAATGGCAGGTCGATAGATATGAACTTAAGTCTTATGGGAGATGGAAGTCTGTTCCTATGTGCGATATCCTATGCCGTATCTTCATGTCTTATGAAGAATTATTCCAAAAAGGATAATCCGGTTATGCTTAGTGGATATCAGTTTATATTTGGCGGAATAGTTATGATTATACTTGGACTTATTATGGGTGGAAGAATTAATCATATATCAGTCAGTGCAGTGCTTATGCTGTTTTATCTTGCATGTATCTCAGCCGTTGCCTATTCACTCTGGGGAATACTCCTTAAGCACAACCCAGTGTCCAAAGTAGCAATATTTGGTTTCACCAATCCGGTATTCGGAGTGCTCCTCTCAGCGTGGTGGCTGGGCGAAGGTGGTAAGGAGCTTGGTATAAATGCGCTGATAGCACTTATACTTGTGTGCATAGGTATCCTTATCGTAAATGTGCATCCCAAAGAAAACAAATAGACACAGTCATCTTAAATAAACGATTTACGAAGTAAATCAGCGGATTCCGAATGTTGCAGAATTGCGAGAGCGGCGAAGCTGCGGAGCAATTCTGGGATATCAAAAAAAGAAAGAAAGCTCAAACATCGTTCGTGCTGGCACTTCTTTCTGTTCTACGGTTGAGTCTATGAAACAGATATCGGAGAACTATCTGAATAATGAAAAAGGTTATGTGAATGACTGGGCAGTATATATATCATCAGTCGGAATGACAAGAGAAGAGGCTATTGAATATATTTCTAAGACTAATACACAGCCGGAAAGACAGGAGGCAGCATTATGTCAATCTTTAAAAAGAACTTAGAAAAAGATGCAGTAAAAAAGGCTTTAAATGAAATACAGATAAATCTTGAGAATAATTATAAGGACCTTGCGATAAAGGCATATAATGATGCGGCTGCGCTTATAGAGACGTATCGTGCTGATAAAAAGCTTAATGATAAGGATTATGAAAAGTATAAGCAGGAGCTTGCCGTTTTTCACAAAAGAATGGAAGGCTACAGCCACAGGCTTAATGTAAAGTATTAGATGTTATGCGCAAAAAGCGTGCGCAGAAATGAGGATTATTATGAAAATGACAACTTTATGTTATATCGAAAAAGACGGATGTTATCTTATGCTTCACCGCACAAAGAAAGAAAAGGACATCAATAAGGGAAAGTGGATAGGTGTAGGCGGACATGCTTATGACGGCGAAACACCAGAGGAGTGCCTTTTGCGTGAGGTGAAAGAGGAAACAGGACTTACACTTACTTCTTATAAGTTCCGTGGGCTTATCACATTTATAAGTGATGAATGTGAGCCGGAGCTTATGTGTCTTTTTACGGCGGATGGTTTTACAGGAGAGCAGTGCGTGTGCGATGAGGGCGACCTTGCGTGGATTGACAAGTCACAGGTTGCAGGACTTCCAACGTGGGAGGGCGATGCTGTATTTCTTAAGCTTCTGTTAGAGGGTGAGAAGCGTTTCTTTACGCTTAAGTTAAGATACGAAGGCGATAAGCTTGTTGAAAATGCGGTGAACTACTGGTAAGATTGCTGGCGTGCATAGTACGAAATAATCTATAGGCATCAAAGTTGAGGATTTTTGAACCGAACATCTACGAATTGCTTTATAATATTAACCATAAAAAACAAATATATAAATTATTTAAAGAATATAAAAATGTTATTGACTTTAATGTGACAGAGTGATAGTATCTCTGACATAAGAAGAGCACAAAGATGTACCCTTACAAAGGCAGCTT
>FR886310.1:4724-17012 GCA_000436535.1 Eubacterium sp. CAG:252
GTGCTCTTCTTTTTTTGTTAATCGTTTGTGGTTGATAAATACGTGTTTCGGCTGCACATCAGAAAGAACTAATATATCATGGATTGGAGGAAAAGGTTATGGTTAAAGATGTAATTAAAGTTTCAACAGTTGCATTTAATGCAAAATGGGGCGACAAGGAAAAGAACCTCAATCGAATGAAAGGATATATAGAGGCAGCGGCATCAGAGGGGGCTAATCTGATAGTATTTCCAGAGATGGCACTGACAGGTTATGATGATGAAGAGGATAAGGCAAAGCCTGATAAAATGCAGTCTAAGCTTGCAGAGGTAGTGCCGGGACCTTCATCAGAGGCAATAGCAGAGCTTACTAAGAAGCTTGGTGTGTATGTCGCATTTGGTATGCCGGAAAGAGATGAGAAGGATTCATCTATTATATATAACGCAGCGTGTGTGTGCGGACCAGAAGGAGTTATCGGAGCTTACAGAAAAATTCATCTGCCATATCCGGAACCACACTGGGCTACAAGGGGAACAAAGCCATTTATATTTGATACACCTTGGGGACCTGTTGGTCTTGCCATATGCTATGATACATATTGTTTTCAGGAGCTTATGCGCTATTATGCGGCTAAGGGCTGCCGCCTGTATATCAACTGTACGGCACTTGCCAAGTGCCACGGCATCGCTCTTGGTTCAACAACACTTGAAGCTGGCTGCATAACGAACCAGATATATATCGTATCTGCCAACCTTGCAGGAACAGATAAGTACAATGTATTCTGGGGAGGTTCAAGTATTATTGGTCCAAGCACGAACTTCTGGGAAGCTGAGTATTACGCAGGTTATCCATTTACAGACACAAGAGCTATACAGGATAAAATGTATACAGCAACGATTGACCTTGCACTTGCAACGAGAGAGAAGTTTGAGCCTAATCCACTTATAGATGGTGGAACAGACTTCAGACCAGCAATATACAAGGAACTTTACGAAGACCTGCTTAAAGACCCTAAGTTTCAGGAGTAATCAATAGTTGTACAGGGCAGAAAAAAGGCACAATGGTGCTTACGAGTACTGGATGAACAAAAGAGAATAACTTAAAGAAAATTAACATAACATATCCCAACATATAACATATAGAAAACGCACTTAATCAGCATAATGGTACATAGTGACCGGCTGGTTAAGTGTGTTTTTAATTGATTTTTTTTAATATTGAGTATATATTAATATCTAATATTTTTTACTATAAATGAGCAAATTAATAAAAGAGAAAATATAATAAAAATATAGGAGATGAATATATGCTTGAAGTAAAGGAATTACAATATTTTGTTGTGTGTGCAGACCTTTTATCATTCAGTAAGGCAGCAGATGTTTTATATACAACACAGCCTAATGTAAGTAAGGTTGTAAAATCTCTTGAGGAGAAGCTTGGATTTGCTGTATTTGACAGAGATAACCGTGGAATAAAATTAACGAGAAGAGGAAGACAGGCATATGAATACGCAAGCCGTATACTTGAACAGGAGAAGCAGCTTGCACAGATATATAAGATAGATGATAGAGAAGAATTTAGTATATCAAGTAATCCAAGTTCATGGATGGCACGATGTTTTACGGATTATTATATAGAATATGCAGAAGCAGATATCAGATACAATATAATGGAAGACAGCGTTAATAATGTAATAAAAAGAGTTGGAACAGGACTTGATGATTTGGGGTTTATATTCTTTATGGATAATCAGATGCAGCAGATAGAATATAAGTTAAAGAAGTATGGACTTGAATTTACCAAGTTAAATGATAATCAGGCATATCTTTATTATGGTAATAATAGTCCTATTAAAGATGGGCAGACGATTGAGGAATATTTAAGGGATAAAATGCTTGTGCAATGTTATGAGGATGAATTTGCACTAAATCATTATTGGGATAATATAAGAATAGAGGATAGCGAATTGGATAAACATGTAGCAGTGATTACAAATAGTGATTATGTAATGAATTATCTTTTAAAGTATTCAAGGTTATGTAATATAAGCAGTAGTCATTTTAGTAAGAAACCTACATTTGATGGTATTCCATTATATAATAACAGAAAAAATGTGGTGTTTGGGTATATAAGTAAGAAAGATGAAGAGTTATCCCTAAAAATGAGAGAGTTTCTGGAATTTGTAAAAAATGAACTGAAAAGAAAAGAATAGCGGCTTAGAAAAATAAAAATATGACATAACAAAATGGAATAACTGTGTAAAAATGAAATTGAAATATGTAAGTTGAATTGATATATTAATCATAATGTTGTAATGATTGGAGATTATATTTGAAAAGGTTTATAAAAAAACGATTGCTGCAGCTGGTGCCTGTTCTTATAGGCATCACTTTTTTATCATTTGTGCTTGTCAATATGAGCAATACGGATGCCATAGATATGCTTGAAGCTAACCGTGGAACGGCAATGACAGAGGTTGAAAAGCAGGAGTTAAGGGAAGAATTAGGACTTAATAAGCCGGTTATAACAAGATATTTTATATGGCTTAAGAATACATTTACAGGCGATATGGGTAATTCATATGTATCAGGAAAGCCTGTATTCAGTACATTTGTCAGCAAGCTGCCAGCGACCGTATATCTGTGTGTGGTATCTATGGCGCTGACACTTATCATATCAGTTCCACTGGGAATAATAAGTGCTGTTAATAAAAATAAGTGGCTGGATTATATTATAAGAGTGGTGAGCCTTATTGGTAATTCGCTGCCGAACTTTTTTCTTGCGCTGCTGCTTATATACGTGTTTGCATTAAAGCTTAACTGGCTTCCGGTTATGGGAAACAGGGCAGGTGCTAAAAGTGTTATACTTCCGTCAGTTACACTTGCTGTAGCGATGTCCTCAAGGTATATAAGCCAGATAAGAACTGCTGTTATAAATGAGCTGGATAAGCCTTACGTCAATGGCGCAAGGGCAAGGGGGGTCAGTGAGGACACTATACTTATAAGAAGTGTCTTAAAGTCGGCTATGCTTACCGTGTCTACACTTCTGGCGCTCTCGGCAGGCTCGCTGCTTGGAGGAACAGCCATAGTTGAGAGTATATTTATGTGGGATGGCGTAGGAAAGATGGCTGTAGATGCCATAACTATGAGGGATTATCCTATTATTCAGGTATATGTCATATGGATGGCTGTGATATATGTTATTGTAAATCTTATAACAGATATAGGGTATCATTATCTTAATCCGAAGGTAAGAGTTGCTGGAACGGATGAGGCATAATAGTTATCTTAAGAGTAAGAATATGTTAATTGGATGATTAAAGAAATTATAGATGAAGTATAATGATAGTTACCTTAAGCGTAGAAATAAATAATCTGAATATATCATTTTAATAAAATAATGAATTGCAAATAAGTAAAAAATTATAAATGAGCAAATTTAAAATATTGCATTTTTTTCTGTAGTTGCTCATTTATGGTAATAAGAAAGATATAGCGTATGAAAAAAGAAAAATATAAAATGGCTGGTTATAATAAAGTAAATGTAATAAGCCCCGGTGTCTTTATATGGGGCGTTTTTTGCGTGTTTCTGATTATTACAGCCATATGTGCAGACAGTCTTGCACCATATGATGCATATGAACAAAACCTTTCAGAAGCACTTATGCCGCCAGGTGCTTTGCATATAGCAGGAACAGACCAGTATGGCAGGGATGTGTTATCAAGAGTTATTGCAGGGGCAAGGTTATCAGTGCTGTCATCACTGTTTGTTGTTGTGTTAATAACATCGGCAGGGAGTACAGTGGGGATAATATGCGGCTATTGCGGGGGAGTTGTGGATAATATTCTTATGAGAATAGCGGATATATTTCTTGCATTTCCGGGAATAGTGTTTGCGATAGCAGTAGCAAGTGTGCTGTCGGGGGGAATAACGAGTGCGGTCATAGCAGTGGCGGCAGTGTCGTGGCCAAAGTATGCAAGGCTGGCACGAAGTGAGGTGCTTTCAGTATGTGCAAGTGATTATATAAAGGCGGCAAGAATGTCAGGAATGAGTGAATTCTGGATAATAATAAAGCACATTATTCCTAACATTGCAGGAATTATAGTGACTACGGCACTTCTTGATATAGGACATATGATGATGGAAATAGCAGGATTATCATTCTTAGGACTAGGTGCAGCACCACCGGCGGCAGAATGGGGGGCTATGATGAGCAATGGCAGAAGTATGTTGCAGACCGCACCGTGGATCATACTTGCGCCGGGAGTGGCGATATTTGTATCGGTACTCATATTTAATATGTTTGGGGAGTCGGTCAAGACCAGATGGAATAAGAATAACAGGAGAACAGGTTATGCAGGAAGACAGTAGGAGTTCTAGTAATAATGCTTCAAATGCGCTTCTTAATGTCAGTCATCTTGATATAAGTTATAATGATGAATTAACATTGAAGGATATAAGCTTTGGCGTAAATGCCAGCGAAATACTTGGCATAGCTGGTGAGTCGGGCAGCGGCAAGAGTACGCTTATAAAGGCGGTTATGGGGCTTTTGAGTGCTGACGGTAAGATAAATGGCGGCAGTATTACATATAAGAATGTGGATATTACGCACAATATCACAGCATTAAAGAAGTTAAGAGGCAAAAATATAGCGATGGTTTTTCAGGATACTAAAGAAGCACTGTGTCCTGTAAGAACGGTAGAGTCGCAGTTGTACGAATGTGCCATTGATACATATATCAGCGATAATTCTGTTAAGTGTCATAAGTGGAATTATAAAAAAATGCGGAATGTGCGTTCACATATAAAAGAGGATGCAGTCCTGCTCCTTGAAAAAATGCATATAGATGACCCGCAGAGAGTATTAAAAAGCTATCCATTCCAGTTGTCAGGCGGTATGAACCAGCGTGTTGGAATAATGCTTTCAATGATTAACAGACCACAGCTTATACTTGCAGATGAGCCTACGAGTGCGCTTGATGTGACAACAAAGGCACAGGTAATAAAAGAGCTTAAGGCTATTAATAATGAGTATGGAACAGCTATGATAATAGTTACACATAATATAGATGCGTTAAGAAAGCTTGCCGATAATGTTATGATTATGAGGGATGGCGTTATGCTGGAGTATGGAAAGACTTCGGACGTACTTAATAATCCACAGAATGAATATACAAGAAAGCTTATTAAAGCAAGCCCGAAGCTGGACAGTTAAGCGTGGCAGTGAGAATTAAGATATATCAGCATAATTAACGAATTGGGAATAATAAAAAAAGCATTTATATGGTAATTCCGGAAATATAATGAGGTGGTTATGAAGCATGAAGAAATAAGTGTAATAGGATTAATAAGGGTAATAAAATTAAGAGGTAAAATGTAGGAATAAAGTATATAAATATGAACAAGATACTTCAAATAAATAATATTAAAAAATCATATAAAGGAAATATCGCCGTTGATGTAGACAGCCTTTCGCTTTATGCCGGGGACTGTCTTGGAATTGTGGGAGAAAGCGGATGCGGAAAAAGCACGCTTGCCAGTATTATAGCAGGCTTTGAAAAGCAGGACAGTGGGAGTGTTATATTCAGGGGCGAGGATATAACACACTATAACAGGGTGCAGATGAGGAATGTATATTCATATATGCAGATGATATTCCAGATACCCAATGACTCATTTGACAAAAGGTATACTATAGGAAGCAGCATAGCTGAAGCACTTGCAGGTACATACAGGAAAAAAGAGGCTTTGGAATATGTTAAAAAGCTTCTTATTGATGTGGGGCTTTCAGAGGAGTATGTCTGTAAGTATCCGGACGAATTAAGCGGCGGCGAATGTCAGAGGGCGGCAATAGCAAGGGCGCTTTCAAGAAAGCCTGAGCTTCTTATATGTGATGAGGTGACAAGTGCGCTTGATATGACTATACAGGAACAGATAGTTAAGCTTCTGTGCAGTATGCAGAAGGAAATGAAACTAAGCATAATGTTTATATGCCATGATTTGGCGCTTGTGAGCAATATGTGCAATAAAATAGCGGTTATGAAATCAGGGCAGATAATAGAATATGGAGATATTAGGGAAGTCATAACAAGTCCGCAGCACGATTATACGCGAGAACTGATAGAAGCAAGCAGGTAGGAAATATTATAATATTCAGAGCAGGAATAAAGAGTAAAAAATAAAAAGTTATACAAATATATTTATTCATAGAAAAAAGGTAAAATAAGAATGAAAACGACAAATAAACAACCCCCAATATACATAAATAATAAAAATAAATTCACAACATTTATAAATAAAAGCATAATATCCCTATGCAGTATAATAACAGTTCTATTCACAGCTATTTTTCTTACGGGCTGTGGTGGAAAGGCTGATAATGGTGAAAAAGTATTCTACTACGGTGATACAACATTTAACTCAGAAAATGATGAGTCAGACGTAAATCCACATAACGGATATTCGGGCTGGGCATGTATAAGATACGGCATAGGCGAAACGCTGTTTAAGTATTCAGATACTATGGAGCTTGAGCCATGGCTTGCTACAGAATATGACAATGTGGATGAAACAACATGGAAAGTCACATTAAGGGATGATGTAACATTTACAAGTGGAAGAAAGCTTGATGCGCTGGCAGTTAAGGAGTGCCTTGAACATCTTATATCAGTACATAAGAGGGCAGCAGGCGACCTCAATATAGCGGATATAGAGGCAGACGGCAGTGAACTTACAATAAAAACGTCAAAACCGGTTCCGGCACTTATGAACTACTTATCAGACCCTTACGGATGTATTATTGATATGCAGGCAGGAATAACCCCTGACGGCAATGTGTCTGCGACAGGGCCTTACAAGGCAGTGAGTGTTAAGACAGACAGCGGAATAACACTTGTTAAGAATGATAATTACTGGGACGGTGAGCCTAAGCTTGATAAGATAGTCGTGGAAACTATAAGTGACGGAGATACCCTTACAATGGCACTACAGTCGGGAGAGCTTGATGCAGCTTATGGACTGCCTTACGCAAGCCATTCACTGTTTACGGAGGATAAGGACTATACAATATCCTCATGTGAAACTTCACGCTCATTTTTTGCGCAGATGAACTATGCAACAGAGAGTCTTAAGGATGCCAATGTCAGAAAAGCTATAGCATGTGCGATAAATAAGGAAGAATTTACAAGAGTGCTTCTTAATGGGAATGGAACAGCCGCCAAAGGTCCATTCCCGGTGGGGTATGCATATGGTGACAGTCGGGTAAGCACAGAAGAGTACAATGTGGCAAAGGCTAAAGAACTGTTGGCGGCTTCTGGCTGGATAGATACGGATGGTGATGGATATGTTGAAAAGGATGGAAAAAGGCTGACACTTAGCTGGCTTACATATCCTAGCAGACAGGAGCTTCCGCTTCTTGCTGAAAATGTGCAGGCAGCACTTAAGGATATAGGAATAGAGATAAAGATTAACTGCACCGCCAATCATCTGGATTATATAAAAAAGGGTGACTGGGACATATATGCAAGTGCATTTGTATGTGCTCCAACAGGCGATGCAGAATATTTCTTTACAACACACTGCCTTAAGGACTCATCTAAAAACCGTGGCGGTTATTATAATGAAAAGCTGGAAGAACTTGAAAAAACGATGAGTGAAACCTTTGATGAAGATGAGAGAGCTGCAATCGCAGTAAAGATGACCCAGACAATACTTGATGATAATGCATTTGTGTTTGCATCACATCTTAAAATGTCGATAGTGTCGGGAAAGGGTGTAACAGGACTTGTGGCACATCCGTCAGATTACTACGAGATAACGGCGGACTTAGATAAGAATTAATGAATAACGGAAACGGAGAATTAATAAACTATGGCATACAATAATGATAATCTTGCTGTTGCAATACATGATACGGATAATATAATAACAGAAGAAAATATAGAAGAATGTGTTGTAGACTACTGGACACAGAGGGTAAAAGACTTTTCGGATGTCAGGGAGCATGAGCTTAACAGCGATATGGGAAAAGAATGGCTTGAGGAGATAATAAGCAATATATCAATGTATACAGCTTATGATAAAAAAAGTGGTATGTCTTCTGGAGCGGATGTCACAAAAAACAGCAGGATAAAGGTGCTTGATGTAGGAACGGGGGTTGGATATTTTGCCATTCTTCTTAACAGGTGCGGCATGGATGTTACAGGAATAGACTTAACACCAGATATGATAACAAGGGCAAAAGAACTTGCAGATAAGTATGGTGCAGATGTTACATATGAGGTTATGGATGCAATGGAATTATCTTATGCGGATGAAACATTTGATGTAGTTATAACAAGAAATCTTACATGGACACTTCCAGATATACAGAAATCTTATAAGGAGTGGCACAGAGTACTTAAAAAGGGAGGACTTCTGCTTAACTATGATGCCAACTATGCCAGAATGAACAGTCTTGAAAAGACAATTATAAAAGATGATGATAAAGCAGCGCCATATGGACATCAGGGAATGACACAGGAGTTAGAAGAAAAAAATGCCCTTATAGCCCAGTCCATGGATATAGGAAAGCATGAGCGTCCGGCATATGATGTACATATACTTGAAAAAATGGGATACAAGAACTGCATTATAGACCCTGCATTTGGAAAGAGAGTGCTTAAGGAGAAAGACCTTAAGGAAGCACCTATGTTTATGATAATGGCAGGTAAGTAAAGTCTTAAGAAAGCTAAAGAAATATCCTAATTGCATATACAATTTTCGACATTATATTTTTATTAGAAACATAATAGGATTATGTGGAGTAGTTCGTAAACATAAGTCTGAGGAAATATTTTCAGACACTGACATTATAAGGTATGGAGAAGGATATTTATGAAACTTAGAAGATGGGTGAAAGATGTCCTGCTGGGATTAGCGGTTTTTGCAATAGGTACAGCCGCTATACTTACAGCGGGTGTTATAGCTAATAGTATAGAGGCAAAGCAGAGTGCCGTTATGGTGAGTAAAGATGTGAACAGTAATCTTGACTGTAATCAGACATTAAGCCTGAGTACAGATGCTACAGGCAGTGATACGTCAGGTAATGGTATAGTTACACTTAATGATATTACGACTGGTAAAAAGATAGCCTGTTGGGGAGACTCCATAACCTATGGACTTGGCGGACAGGAGAATACATTTATAAAAAGTGATAATGGTGTTATAGATGCATCCGACTGGAGTTATCCAGATACACTTAAGTACTACACAGGACTTGATGTATACAATCTTGGCGTGTGCGGTGAGACTTCTTATGACATAGCACTTCGTCAGGGCGGCATAAAAATGTATGTAGGAAAGCAGGTTACAGTTAAGCAGGGTGTAAGGGCACAGATTAATATAGTGGATGAATATGGCAGCCAGGTTATGCTTGAGAACTTTAATGGTTATGAAACTGACAATGATGAGCCAGCCAATGTAGTCTACATAAATGATACACCTTTCCAGCTTGAAGCCGATAATGGAAAGCTGTATATAAGCGTATATGGTGACAGTTCCAATAAAAGTATCAAGATTAAAAAAGGAACACAGGTAGTAACTAAAGCTGCACACGATATATCTGGAGATGTTCTTGTCATACAGATGGGAAGCAATGGCGGCTGGGATGACTATGATGAGCTCATACAGCAGTATAAGGCTATGATTGATAATTCAGGTACAGAATGTTATATTATAATAGGTGATACAGATAATCCAGATGAGTCGGTTGACAGTGCATATTATACTGACAGCAGTGAAGTAGGGATTGATGATACACTGTGGGAAGCTGCGCTAAGAGAAGCATTTGGTGAGCATTTTATCAATATGAGAGTGTATATGATTGAAAATGCATTAAGTACAGCAGGACTAGAGCCTACACAGGAGGATATTGATAATATTGATGATGGAAGAGTTCCTGAGAGTTTAAAGCATGATTTTACACATCTTAATTCTTATGGATATTACGCTGTTGGTGTTGCTGTATATAATAAAGGTATTGAACTTGGTTACTGGAGCTAAGGAGAGTATTTTTATATGAATGAATATAATGCTTATATGGGGAAAAAGATAGGAATATACAAAGAACTTGCGGTAGTAATTGTAACAGCTTTTACTATCGCTGTTTTAGCTTCTTTGGGAGTATTTATGGTGTGCAGTCATTATGGCATACTTGTTGATGTGGTGGAGGATTATTCTGATTATAAGAGAAGATATGATATTCAGGTTATGCGTATGGTAAGAGAGCTTGACAGTTCATTAAGCGCTGCCATGGATGAGATAAGTGCCAATGACTTAGATGATGATAAGACACTTGGTGATGCGATGAAGTATCTCTTACAAAACAATATGCTTCCATTTGCAACAGAAGAAGTCAATAATATGAATATAACTATAGCAAACCGCAACGGACTTGTAATGTGGAAGAAAATAGTGGAGGATGAAAATGAAGACTACAGGAACAAGAAAGTGTATGTAGATGTGGATGCACTTGTTGAGAATTCATACGATGACTGTAGCACAGAGTATTCGTTTGTATATACGAAAAGCATCAAAAAAACGCTGTATTATATAATATTTGAAACAAAAGTTACACCTGAGTATCTGTATGCAGATATGAAGCTTAAGGGTGTGTGTATATGTCTTGGCACGATTATATTTGTTATGTGTACACTCATTATGACAAAGAAAAGAATAGATTATATAAGATATCTTTCAGATGTTGTAAATAGAATATCTAATGGTAATCTTAATACAACTATTGAAAAAAAAGGACATGACGAGATTACTAACATAGCTTACAGCATAGATAATATGCAGCATAATATAGACCGGATGATGAAAGAGGAACGTGAGAATGACAGAAAGAATATGGAGCTTATCACGAACCTTTCACATGATATAAAGACACCGATGACGATAATAACAGGATATCTGGATGTTATTATAAGCCATAAGTACGAGAGTGAGGAAGAACGCGATACATACACGAAGAAAGCCTTCCAGCAGGTTGAAAAGATTAATGGAATGATTCATAAGATATTTGTTTTAGCAAGGAATGAAAAGCCTCAGGTCAGTATGAATAATAAGACAAGATGTAATATATCACTTATGCTTAAGCAGGATGTATCTGAGTTTGAAGGGGTGGCGCTTAAGCAGGAGCGCAACTTCATAGCAGACATCACAGAAAGACCTGTGTATGCGGATGTGGACGTAGAACATATGAGAGAAGTGTTTGACAATATTCTTATGAATGCAATTAAGTATTCTAAGAAAAATACTGACATTATTGTAGCTTTGCTTGAAGATAATGACAGTATTGTTATAAATGTATCTAATATGACGGACTGTATTAAAAAGTCAGACTGTGAGAGAATATTTGATAAGTTCTACAGGGCAGATCATGCAAGAAATTCAAGCATAGCAGGTAACGGACTGGGACTTTCCATAGTGAAGGAAACGGTTGAGGGGCTTGGTGGAAGTGTTAAGGCAGACTATGAAAATGGACTGTTTACTATATGCATAAAGATTAAGAAATGCAGTGATTAAAGCGGTGTCAGTATTATGCAGATAACAACGCTATTAAGGAGGAAAAATATGGCAACTGTTCTTATTGTGGATGATGAGGAAGATATAAGAGAGCTTGTAGGCATATATCTTAAAAATGAAGGTTATAATATATGCAAGGCAGTCAACGGACAGGAAGCGTTACAGTGTCTTAGTGATATGCAGATAGACCTTGCTATTCTTGATGTTATGATGGCGGATATGGATGGTATAGCACTGTGTATGGAGATAAGGAAAAAGAGCAATATACCTATTATTATGCTGTCAGCCAAGGACCAGGATATGGATAAGGTTATCGGTTTGAGTGCCGGTGCAGATGATTATCTTGCAAAGCCTTTTAATCCGGTTGAGCTTGTTGCAAGAGTGAAGGCACAGCTTAGAAGATTTAACGATTTCAATGAAAGAAAACCGAGCAGTATTCTTGAATATATGGAATTATCCATGAACCTTGAAACACACAGAGTATTTCTTAACTTGAAGGAAGTACAGCTTACACCTAAGGAATTCGCTATACTTGAGCTTCTGTGGAAGAACAAGGGCAATGTATTCTCAACTGAGCATATATATGACTCACTGTGGAGCGAGGAGGAAGCGTATGACATTAATAATGTCGTTATGGTGCATATAAGAAACTTACGCTCAAAGATAGAACCAGATATCAAGAACCCACAGTATATAAAGACTGTGTGGGGTGTGGGATATAAGTTCTCATAAAGATATATA
>FR886310.1:17031-18521 GCA_000436535.1 Eubacterium sp. CAG:252
TCATAAAGATATATATTTACAAATGAATGAATATATTATAGAATAACGGCATATATATAAAGTGAAATTTTTACAATTCAGATTATTAATTATCTGCTAATTTATTTAACATCAACAGAACAACAAGTTGACAAAGGCGTCAGATTCAAGAAATCTGGCGCCTTTTCTGTATGTATTTTTTACAAGATGCTTCCTATAAAAGTTGAAGGAATCGGACATGAAATAAATACAGATTAGTAACTGATGGTGAAGGCTGAAAGGAGAATAACTTAAAGATGCTTAATCTTGACTTTACAGAGCCAGAGGGTGCTTCTAATGACTGCTGTATAGTATTCCGAGAGGGCGACCCTATGAGAGATACAGTTCAGGGAGTTCTTGATAAGTTAGGATGGAACGATAAGGCAGAATTCGATAAGCTGATGGATGAAATGGTTAAGTTACAGCCAGCTTCTAACTAAATATAAATAAAAATGTTACATAAATCGCAGATTTACCTGACAAAGGTGTTAGGACCTTTAAGGTAAGTCTGCGATGTTTTATTTTATGATGTCAGTGGATTGTAAGAACAGCAGAGCAAAGAAATCAATCCGTGTGCATCAATATATGTATTATCTAATATATGGAAAATGCATAGAAAGGAAGGCAGGCTATGATGTATATAAATACAATGGCTGCACTATCAGCTAATACGCCGGGAGCTGATGGCTCATTGGTTGAATGGGCATTGTTTATATTTAATAAATATTCAACTTTGTTCCTTAAGGCTACATGGGTAACGCTTTATGTGGCACTTATAGGTACATTATTAGGTTTCATACTTGGTTTTGCAGTAGGAATAATCAATACGGTTAAAATTCATAAGGAAGACAATATAATAAAGAAAATACTGCTGCGTGTATTGCGTGTGATAGTAGTTGTATATGTGGAAATATTCAGGGATACACCTATGATAGTTCAGGCGATGGTTATCTACTTTGGATTACGTCAGAATGATATTATGATTACTTCAGCTATAGCAGGTATTCTTGTTACAACACTTAACACAGGTGCATATATGGGAGAAACAGTAAGGGCTGGTATTAAGTCAGTTGACCCGGGACAGGAGGAAGGCGCACTTGCCATGGGAATGTCACATTTTAAGGCGATGCTTTACATAATAGTTCCACAGGCTTTAAAAAATGTCATTCCTGAAATGTGTAATACATTTGTAAATAACTTAAAGATGACATCAGTGCTTAATGTAATAGGTGTGTCAGAGCTGTTCCTTATGGCAAAGACAGCAGGTGGTGCTTACTACAAATATTTTGAATCATATATAGTTATTTCAATCATTTACTTCATTATGTGCTTTGTATTTAACAGATTATTTGCAGTGGTTGAAAAGAAACTGCAGGGAAGAAGTGATTATGAGCTTGCAACAGAATATCTTGAAAATGATTAACAGTGATAAATTCTGTTGGGTGCATATATGACAGTTTCGTATATTAGAA
>FR886311.1 GCA_000436535.1 Eubacterium sp. CAG:252
GAACTAAGTACGACTTAAACAAGGCAGAAGAGAGAGCACACATATTAGAGGGATTAATCATAGCCCTTGATAATATAGACAGAGTTATATCAATTATCAGAGGTTCTGCAAATGTACAGGCAGCAAAGGAAAGCCTGATGCAGGAATTCAGTCTTACAGATGCGCAGTCACAGGCTATAGTCGATATGCGATTAAGAGCACTGACAGGATTAGAGAGAAGTAAGATTGAAACAGAACTTGCTGAGTTACAGAAAAAGATTGAGGAATACAGAGCTATACTTGCTGATAAGAACAAGCTTCTTACAGTTATTAAGACAGAAATATCACTTATAGCTGATAAGTATGGTGATGAGAGAAGAACTTCGATAGGATATGATGAATATGACCTTTCGATGGAAGACCTTATCCCTGACGAGGCATGCGTTATTGCACGTACTAATATGGGATATGTCAAGAGAATGACACCTGATAACTTCAAGAGCCAGCACAGAGGCGGCAAAGGAATAAAGGGTATGCAGACTCTTGAGGAAGATTACATCGAAGATTTATTTATGACTACTTCTCATCATGTGCTTACATTTTTCACTAATACGGGAAGAGCTTACAAGCTTAAGGCATATGAGATACCAGAAGCAGGAAGAACATCAAGAGGAACAGCTATTATTAATCTTTTACAGCTTGCAGCAGGAGAAACTATAACAGCAGTTGTACCAGTCAAGATAGAAGATATCAAGGATAATGACTATCTGTTTATGGCAACTAAGAATGGTATAGTTAAGAAAACACCTTGTAAGGAATTCGCCAATATAAGAAAGAATGGCATACAGGCTATGACACTCAGGGATGATGATGAACTTATAGAGGTTAAGCTTACAGACGACACTACAGAGGTAATGATGGTTACTAAGTTAGGTATGTGTATAAGATTTAAGGCAACAGATGTAAGACCTACAGGAAGGTCTGCTATGGGTGTTATAGGTATGAATCTTATGGATACAGATGAGGTAGTCGGAGTCCAGCTCAATACACAGGGAGATACTATGCTTATAGTGTCAGAGAATGGTATGGGCAAGAAGACTGACATATCAGAATACGCTGTACAGCATCGTGGCGGCAAGGGTGTTAAGTGCTATAAGATTACAGAAAAGACAGGTAACGTAATAGGAGCAAAGGCTGTAGATGATACAAGAGAGATTATGCTTATAACAACTGAGGGTATAATCATAAGACTTGCGTGCAGGGATATTTCCACACTTGGAAGAATAACTTCAGGTGTTAAGCTTATTAATCTTGATGATAATGTAAAGGTTGCAACAGTTTCTAAGGTAAGAAAGAACCCATCTGACGAGGATGGCAATGAAGCAGAGGAATTCAGTGAAGAGGATAACACAAAGGCAGCAGATACTTCTGTGGCAGCAGAAGGTGATGCTGATAATTCACTTGATGAGTTACTTGATGCAGCGATGAAGGATAATCAGGAAGATTAATTATCAGGTTTAGTAATGCCCCGGTTGCACGCTTAAGTGCGCCGGGGTGTGTTTTATCAATATGTATGGCAGGATTGCTTCTGTCATTATAATAATACATAATCAGGCAGATTATCAGGTTATTAACTATGGAGGTTGATATGAGAGAAGTAAATGTGGATAAAGTTACTGAAAACATCAAAGAGATGTGTATAGAGGCCAATCATTTTCTCACAGATGATATGAAAAAGGTTTTTAAAAATGCGGTTGTATCGGAGGAGTCGCCATTAGGAAAGCAGGTATTAAACCAGTTAAATGAAAATCTTGATATAGCGGCTAATGATATGATACCGATATGTCAGGATACAGGAATGGCAGTAGTATTTATAAATGTTGGACAGGATGTACATTTCACTAATGGCAATATAACAGATGCCATAAATGAAGGTGTACGTCAGGGATATGTTGATGGATACTTAAGAAAGTCAGTAGTAAATGACCCTATAATCAGGGAAAATACTAAGGATAATACACCAGCAGTCATCCACTACAATATAGTTCCCGGCGATAAGGTTGATATAACATTAGCACCAAAGGGCTTTGGAAGCGAAAATATGAGCAGAATATTTATGTTAAAGCCGGCAGATGGCATAGAAGGTGTAAAAAATGCAATATTAACAGCAGTAAAGGATGCAGGACCTAACGCATGTCCACCTATGGTAGTAGGAGTAGGTATCGGAGGCACATTTGAAAAGTGCGCACTTCTTGCAAAGAAAGCACTCACAAGAAATGTTGAGGAGGAGTCACCAGTTGAGTATGTAAGAGAGCTTGAGCGTGAAATGCTTGATAAAATCAACAGACTTGGCATAGGACCTGGTGGACTTGGAGGCACACAGACAGCGCTTGCCATCAATATAGAAACATACCCAACACACATTGCAGGACTTCCGGTAGCAGTTAATATATGCTGCCACGTAAACCGCCATGCACATAGAGTAATATAAAAAAAAGAATTTGATATACTTCTTTGTTATTGACTTAATGATGTGTATAGAGAAGTTGCAGCAGTAATAATATTAGATATGTGCCTTGGCGTACTAGGTATATATGAAGTGTTATTATTATGTTTTCAGTGTCAGGTGGATTACCAGTTAATAATTATTATTGTAAAAAATAAACGATTTTAGACCGCCTGCTCCACATATTATAGATATAAGTGCGCAGAAATGAGGATTAATATGGACAGACATATAACAGCACCAATAAGTGATGAAGATGCAAGAAGTCTTCATTCAGGGGATTATGTATACATAACAGGAACTATATATACAGCAAGAGATGCTGCACACAAAAGAATGGCAGAGGCTCTGGCAGCAGGTGATAAGCTTCCAATAGATATGAAAAACAATATTATATATTATATGGGACCATCTCCGGCAAGAGAGGGAAGACCTATAGGCTCAGCAGGTCCTACAACAGCCAGTAGAATGGATAAGTATGCACCAGACCTCCTTGACTTAGGTCTTAAGGGAATGATAGGTAAAGGAAAGAGAAGCAAGGCAGTAGTAGATGCCATAGTAAGAAATGGTGCAGTATACTTTGCAGCAGTAGGCGGTGCAGGCGCTATTCTTTCCAAATGTATTAAAAAGTCGACAGTCATTGCCTATGATGACCTTGGAACAGAGGCTATAAGAGAGCTTGAAGTAGAGAACCTTCCAGTTGTAGTTGTAATAGACAGTGAAGGCAACAACCTGTATGAAACAGCTATAAAGGAGTATTGCAGGGAATAGTGGCTGCAATTAACAATTATAAAGATATTATTATAAATATATAGAGAAAACACTTGACATATAAAACATTATTTGGTAATATAACACTTGCGTGTAACGCAGAATTTCATATTATGAGTTAAACATTAATGGTTTAGGGCTCGCATTCATGGAATCTGGAGTAGTACTCAAGAGGCTGAAGAGGCGCCCCTGCTAAGGG
>FR886312.1 GCA_000436535.1 Eubacterium sp. CAG:252
CTCTTAATACGCATGCACAGTACAGTTACCTCTTAATAGCAATACTCTCGAAACATATACATTATACCAACATAACACGAAACAATTGCCTCCAAAGATGACCCCCTCTATTTTCCAGACAAGCCATATACCCCAAACAAGCTTTACTCTCTTTCCAACGATGAATGCTTGCAATTATAACTATAACCTTGTAGTTTTCATAATAACTAAGCAATCTATCATTTTATTAAATATGAACTACTAATTCATATGCCTTATTATAGTATAGCATGTTCAAACCTCTTCTGTCTCTAATATGCCACAGAAAAATTTCTCAATCAAAATTTCTTTACTTATATCAAAGACCACCGATATATGGTATAATAATTAAAGATTATTATTTTTGTATTCTTGGCAATATTGTTTGATATTCCAATTGATGTAAGTACTGACATTGTTTCCCTGTTAAGTTTAGCGATAGGAGTGATTAGTTTTATGGATATTACAAATTCAATTGGTGGTCTGGGCGTTCTTGGGGTTAGAGCCTTGCATTTGTCAAGAAGAGAAACTCTATTGCATATCAAGAATTCAAACTTAATAATAAGTGCCCTGGGTTCGAGTCCCGAAACCCCATTATTTTTCAAAAGGAGATGACCTTATGTCCAAAAAAGAAATTATTGGCAAATGTGCATTATGTGGCAGGGAC
>FR886313.1:0-10179 GCA_000436535.1 Eubacterium sp. CAG:252
TCTAAGAGACTTCCCAACCGCTTGATTAAGAAGTCTTTTAGAGCATACAACACCCTGCTAATTCTTATACTTTCCCTAAATATTCAGATAGGAGGGTACAAGGATGTACCCGACAGTGAGGTCACGCCAAGGAGGGCGTGTCCGAACGGTATCGTCCGGTTACAAAACCTATACGGAAAGTATTAGAAGTAGCTGGGGTAACTTTCTGGTGTCCGAAGCTATATTTGCGACAGCCTTCCCCTAGTTTATATCGTTCGTTCGTTAATATATAATATATTACTTTAAATGCAATCACGAAAATGTGGCATGTCTATGAGCAACAACCGTTTTATGCTCTATGCCGCATACTCAGACTCCCCAAAGAAATCATTGTACCATACAAGGAACATATAAACAGTCCATATCTTTCTTGAGTTATCAGCTTTGCCTTCCTTATGCTCGTCAAGATACTTAACAAGCTCATTAGTATTAAAATACTTCTCAGCCGCTTCACTTGTGAACGCCTTTTTAATCATATTGTAATACTTATCATCCTTAAGCCATATTCTTATAGGAACTGGGAAACCGAGCTTCTTCTTTTCGGCTACCATATCAGGAAGGTATCTGTGTGCTGCCATACGCATAGCGTACTTAGTGTTAGACTTGTTCACCTTGTACTTAGTAGGTATAGTTCTTGCAACATTGAACACTTCCTTATCAAGGAAAGGAACACGAACCTCAAGGCTGTGTGCCATACTCATCTTGTCGGCTTTAAGAAGAATATCCCCGATAAGCCAGAAGTTAATATCAATATACTGCATTTTAGTTACGTCATCTTTATCCTTAACCTTGTCATAAAATGGCTTGGTAAGTTCCTTATGGTTGTACTTTCCAGTAGGGTTCTTTAATATCTTGGCACGTTCTTTTTCGTTGAACATAAATGCGTTACCAATAAAGCGTTCTTCAATATCCTTGCTTCCTCTTATAAGGAAATTCTTACCTTTGAACTTAAATGGAACAGCCTGTGCAACATTGGCAAGACCTTTGCGGAGTCCCTTTGGAAGCTTTCTGTAGCCTGCTGTATCAAGTGGTTCCTTGTAAATGTTGTATCCGCCGAAGAACTCATCAGCACCCTCGCCTGACATAGATACCTTTACGTGCTTTGCAGCAGTCTGGCTTACAAAGTAGAGAGCGATGGCAGCAGGGTCAGCTAAAGGTTCGTCCATATGATACTGGATTTTAGGGATAGCAGCCCAGTATTCCTCGCTTGATACAAGCTTAGAATAGTTGTCTATCTTGATTTTTTCAGATAAAGCCTTAGCATAGTCTATTTCGTTATATTTTTCATAGTCGAAACCGACTGTAAATGTCTTGTCGCCGTTAAATGTAGCAGCAACGTAGCTTGAGTCAACACCGCTTGAAAGGAAAGAACCAACTTCAACATCACTAATCTTGTGGTGCTCTACTGAATCGTGCATAGCATCATCTATTTCCTGAACGAATTCATCCAAAGACTTGTTTTCGTCAGCTTCAAATGTAGGTTCCCAGTATCTCTTTATGTTAATCTCGCCATTGTGGAAAGTGAAGCAATGACCCGGCATAAGCTTGTATACACCCTTAAAGAATGTTTCTGGGAGTACTGAATACTGGAATGTCAGGTAATTCTCAAGCGCTACATCATTAACTTCCTTTTTATAAGCAGGGTGTGCCAATATGCTCTTTATCTCAGATCCGTAGATAATGTTGCCGTCAACTACTGTGTAGTAGAAAGGCTTGATACCAAAGAAATCTCTTGCGCCAAAGAGAGTTTCCTTTTCGCTGTCCCAGATAACGAAAGCAAACATACCACGGAGCTTGTTTAACATATCTTCGCCGTACTCTTCATAAGCGTGGATAAGAACTTCTGTATCTGAATTGTTGGCAAATATATGTCCCTTTTCAATAAGTTCTTTTCTTAAGTCCTGATAATTATATATCTCACCATTAAATGTGATAACAATCTTTTTATTTTCGTTGAACATAGGCTGACTTCCGTTATCAAGGTCGATGATTGAAAGTCTTCTGAAGCCCATATAAGCCTTGTCGTCTATATACTGACCGGCACTGTCAGGTCCTCTGTGGATGATTTTATTCATCATATTAGTAAGTACATCCTTACCATTTTCAAGGTATCCTGTAAATCCAGCAAATCCGCACATATTACAAAACCGTCCTTTCTTAAATATGAATATTAAATATATTTATTACTATAATCTGTCATAACACAGGCGCAATAAAACTTGCATAGTAATATTAATAATGTTTACATGAATATTACATCATATACGAAAGCATTTAAAATAGCGGCTGTCATAAATGGTGCGACCCATGTAATCAATTATGTAATTATAGCAAACTGGGATATTTAATACAAGAAAATGTGCTAATCTTAATTAGGTATTTATATTTATTTTTTTACAGTCAGGAGTTATGCATAATCTGAAAGACTGGTATTGTATATCGGCTTCTATATAAAGTACTATAGATGTATAATAAAACAGGCATTTACAAAGTAATAAAAATATTTTATAATTGTAAGCAAATTTTAATAATATCTTGGATATAGTTCCAATATTAAATGTACAATATGGAGGATTGCGGTATGGAAAAGATTAAAATGACAACACCACTCGTAGAGATGGATGGAGATGAGATGACAAGAGTGTTATGGAAGCTTATTAAGGAAGAATTACTTTTACCTTATGTAGACCTTAACACAGAATATTATGATCTTGGACTTGTTCATCGTAATGAGACTAATGACCAGGTTACTATAGATTCAGCAGAGGCAACTAAGAAGTATGGTGTTGCTGTAAAGTGTGCTACAATTACTCCTAATGCAGCAAGAGTAAAAGAATATGACCTTAAGGAAATGTATAAGAGCCCTAACGGTACTATCAGGGCAATATTAGATGGTACAGTATTCAGAGCACCTATTATTGTTAATGGTATCGAACCATATGTTAAGACATGGAAGAAGCCTATAACTATAGCAAGACACGCTTATGGTGATGTATACAAGGCTTCAGAGATGAAAATTCCGGGAGCTGGCAAGGCAGAGCTTGTATACACAGATGAGCAGGGCAATGAGTCAAGGGAGCTTATTCATAACTTCAAGGGTGCAGGTATCATACAGGGTATGCATAACCTTAACGACTCTATAGAGAACTTTGCAAGAAGCTGCTTTAACTTTGCACTTGAAACAAAGCAGGATTTATGGTTTGCAACAAAGGATACTATATCTAAGAAGTATGACCATACATTTAAGGATATATTCCAGGAAATATATGACAAAGATTATGCGGATAAGTTTAAGGAAGCTGGTATAGAATATTTCTATACATTAATTGATGATGCAGTAGCAAGAGTTGTACGTTCAGAAGGTGGATATATCTGGGCATGCAAGAACTATGATGGCGATGTTATGTCAGATATGGTTGCTACAGCATTTGGTTCATTATCTATGATGACATCAGTACTTGTATCTCCACAGGGCTACTATGAGTATGAAGCTGCCCATGGTACAGTACAGAGACATTATTATAAGCACCTTAAGGGTGAGGAAACATCTACTAACCCTATTGCAACTATATTTGCATGGACAGGAGCTTTAAGAAAGAGAGGAGAGCTTGACTCTATTCCAGAACTTTCAAAGTTTGCGGATACTCTTGAGAAGGCTTGTATCAAGACAGTTGAAGATGGTAAGATGACAAAGGATTTAGCACTTATCACAACACTTGACAATCCTGTTACACTTAATACACAGGACTTCATCAAGGCAGTAAGAGAAACACTTGATGAACTTATGTAGTTTCGGTAAATTATGATACCAGGGTCAAAAGGTCTGAACCCACATGAGCTTGCTCATAAGTGTGTGAATGACCTTGGAACCCGCCCCCCCAATATGAGCATAAAAGTGGGATGATAGTCCCACGATATGCGAATATTGGGTAGGTGCTATGTGCCAGTGGCACATGTTTAGCACGGACCGAAGCGGAGCGTAGATGTGGGAGTGCGTAGCACGGAACAATCCGTAGGTATCTATAAAAAATATATGACAGGAGGACTATTTATGAAGTTTAAGTTTGAGATAAAAGACCTTGTTAAACTTCCTAATATATTATGTTATATAAGAATTATAATGGTTCCCCTGTTCTTATATCTTTATTTTACAGCAGATGAACCGGGGGATTATTATATTGCCACGCTTATTGTGATGCTGTCGGGAATAACAGATTTTCTTGACGGACAGATAGCAAGACGATGTAATATGATAACAGACTTAGGAAAGGTCATTGACCCCGTGGCGGATAAGCTTATGCAGTTTGCTATGCTTGCTGCGCTCACGGTTAATGTAAGATATATGTGTGTACTTACAGGATATCTTATAGTTAAAGAAGTTGTTATGGCGTGTATTGGTTTTGGCGTTTTAAGAAAGACCGGAAAAAGGCTTAATGGCGCCAAGTGGTATGGAAAGGTATGCACAGCAGTATTATATGTATGTATGCTGGTGCTTGTGGCTTTTCCTCATATGTTACAGAATTTTCAGGTTATTATTATGATTATATGTGCGGCAGTTCTCACACTTGCATTTGTTATGTATATAAGATTGTATACAGTTATGCTACAGGATTATAAATGCGGAAATCATAGTAAAGCATTATATTAAGAGGGAGTGTTATGCACAACGAATTATTGAATTATACTTTCAGAGGAATGAATATTAACCAGCTTGCAATCTGGTTTTTTATATATAGCTTTTTTGGCTGGGCTATGGAATGTGTTGTTATAAGAAAACAGCTCGGTTACTGGGAAAACAGAGGGTTTGCAAAGCTGCCTTTCTGTGTTATATATGGATTTGGAACATTTATAGCGTTTAATATATTTGCACCTATAGAGAATAATTATGTGGCATTGTATGTGTTTGGTGCAATATGTGCAACGATATTTGAATATATGACTGCACAGCTTATGATGAAGCTGTTCGGTGAGGTATGGTGGAATTATGACCACTTAAGATTTAACTATAAAGGTGTTATATGCCTGCAGAGCACACTTGGCTGGGGTCTTCTGGCAGTACTCATATTCGGAGTTTTTAACAGATTAGTTGAACGTATGGTCTTCTCAATAGATATGCATGCTGCAACAATGCTTTCCGTAGTGCTTGTTGTATCATATGTGGCTGATTTCTCATATCATTTTACTAAGAGACTGATTAATAAAAGAATGGGAGAAGCAGTCAATGCTGCATCAAAGGGCAGCAGAATTATGAATATGTTCCATAAATAAAGTTATATAAAAATGGAGATTAGAATGTTACAAAGTCTTAAGAATAATATGAGACTGCTAAAGCAGAGCAAAAGACATATATTATTGTTTGAGCTTGCGTATAAGCTTATTGCAGTGGCGGTATTTTATCCGGTCATAATAGGTGTTATCCGTTTGTGTATGAAGATTTCAGGGATAAATTACCTTACCAATGAATATATAGCCAAGGCATTTACGAATCCAGTCATAATAATATTCTGCCTTATAGGAGTTATAGGGTTCGTTGCCTACTGTATATTTGAGATGGCATATCTTGCAGTATGTTTTGAAACTAAGAGAAAAGGTATACAAGCATCTATTATAGATAATATTTATAATGCCTTTCTACAGCTTAAGAAGCTGATAAGAATTCAAAGCATACCGCTTTTTTTATTTTTTCTTATATCAATTATCTTTATAAATGTTACAGTTGTTGGTAATATTATATTTACGGAAACTATAAAAAATCTGTTATGGAGTATGATGAGGCGTAACAGATATATTATATATGCAGCTGTGGCAGTTGTTGTTACATTTATATATTACTGGGTAATAAGAGGAATATTTTCATTCAATATATATATGCTTGAAGGCAGGAGTTTTACTGCTTCTTATAAGAAAAGTTCTGGTATAGTAAGAAAAAATGTATTGTGTATTATTGGTACAGTTGTGCTGTATAATCTGGCTCTGCTGGTGATTATATATATATTCTATGCAATTATATCAGTTTTTCTTATTGCAGGTGTGAAGATACTGGATATTGCATATATAGGAAGCGCTGTGTATCTTTCGGTACTTAGTACATTAAGGACGATAGTAAGATTATTCCTTGTATTTATATCTATACCTTGTTCTTTTTCTATGGTATCATATATGTATTATAAGTATGAGAACCTTTCTGATATAACTTTTGATTTTGTAGATATAGACGAGGGAAGTGCGAGAGTAAACAGGATAATATATTCTACGGTGGTTGTGCTGTCGGTAGTTCTTGATATACTATATGTTGTATTTACATTTAACAGTAATCCTTTTGAGAGGGTGGCTATATTTCACGAAACGCAGATAACTGCGCACAGGGGAGCATCAAAGGAAGCACCGGAGAATACACTGGCGGCGTTCCAGAGGGCTATCGATGAGATGGCGGATTATATAGAACTTGATATCCAGATGACAAAGGACGGCTATATAGTTGTTATGCACGACACGTCTGCGTACAGGACAACAGGCGTTTCAAAGAATATAACTGATATGACCTATGATGAGGTAAGAAACCTTGATGCCGGATACTGGTTTTCAGATAAGTACAGGGGTGAAAAAGTTCCTTCCTTTGAGGAGGTTCTCAAGTTAGTTAATGGAAAGGCTAAGTTAAATGTTGAGATAAAGTCTTCGTCTTACAGTGCCATTGTGGCAGGAAAGGTTGTAGAGCTTATACAGAAGTATTCTATGGAGGATGAGTGTGTCATAACTTCATTTGACTATGATGCGCTGCTTGCTGTCAAGGAGGCGGATGAGGATATCCAGACAGGTTATATATTATCGGTTGCATACGGAAAGTTTTACGAGGATGACAGGGTTGATTTTTTTAGTGTAAATGCATCATTCCTTACAAAAAGAGTGGTTGATGCCATTCATAATACAGGTAAGCAGGTCTATGCATGGACAGTAAATAATGATACATCAATTAAAAATCTTGCCAATAAAGGAATTGATAATATAATAACAGATGTTCCCGTAACAGCAAGAGAGGTAGTGTATTCAAGAGATACAAGCGAAACTATTACCAATATGATTAAGTACGTTTTTAACAGGTAATTTACAACAGGCTGATATGGAGGTGTATATATGTTAAGGGGAATTGGTACATCAAAAGGAATAGGCATAGGACATGCACTCGTGTTAAAAAATGTGGAGTGTGAGGTCAGGCAGTATGAGATTAAGGATACAGAAGCGGAGATAAAAAGATTTAAAGATGGTGTTGATGCATTTGTAAGGGAAACGGATGAGCTTATAGAAAAGCTTGCAGCCAAGTTAAATGGCGATGACAGCAACGCACTTGTACTAAAAAATCAGGAGTATCTGGCAAAGGACATACAGCTTATATCACAGGTTGAAGACATAATAAAAACAGGTAAGGTCAATGCTGAGGCAGCACTTTATGAGGCGTGTGATGGCTTAAAAAAGCTGTTTCTTAGTATGGACAATGAGGCTATGGCGCAGCGTGTCAGTGATATAGAGGATATGAGAGTGCGCCTTACATCAATACTTCTTGGAGTTAAGAATGTTGACCTTACGCAGCTTGAGGATAATACTATTATTATAGCAGATGAGATACATCCTTCGCTGACTGCCAATATGGATACAGAGCATATAGCAGGTATCATATCAGAAAAAGGCGGTGATACTTCACATGCCTCGATACTTGCAAGAGCGTTAGAGATACCGGCAGTGCTCAGTGTTAAGGGGATATGCAGCATTGTAAAGGACGGTCAGGAGATAATTGTTGATGGCGCATATGGAGAAGTATTTGTAGAGCCAAGTGCAATAACAACAAGAATATATGAAAAAAAGAAACGCCAGTACGATGAAAGTGTTGTAGAGCTTAAGAAGTATATCAATAAGCAGACTATGACAAAGGACGGCAGAAGAGTTATGTTAGCTGCCAACATAGGAAATGCGCTTGAAGCCGCCAAAGCGGTAAAAGACGGTGCAGAGGGCGTTGGACTGTTCAGGACGGAGTTCCTTTTTATGAATGGAAGTAAGCTGCCAACAGAGGAGGAGCAGTTTACAGAGTATAAGAAAGCTGCTGTCCTGCTTGATGGCAGGGAGCTTACAATAAGAACGCTTGATATAGGCGGCGATAAGGATATACCTTATATGGGACTGTCAAAGGAAACTAATCCATTCTTAGGTTACAGGGCAATAAGGTTCTGTCTTGACAGGGTGGATGTATTTACGACACAGTTAAGGGCAATACTCCGTGCAAGTGCCTACGGCAATATAAGGATAATGATTCCTATGATAACCTCTGTAACAGAGATAAATGCTGTTAAGAAGATTATTGCAGGAATATGCAAAGACCTTGACAAAAAGGATATTAAGTATGATGCGGATATTAAGGTTGGAATTATGGTGGAAACACCTGCGGCAGCTATTATGGCAGATGTTCTTGCAAAGGAGGTTGATTTCTTTTCTATAGGAACGAATGACCTTACGCAGTACACGCTGGCAGTAGACAGAGGTAATGAAAATGTTTCATACCTTTATTCAGCACTTAATCCGGCAGTTATAAGAAGCATTAAAAGAATAATAGAATGTGCGCATAATGCAGGAATTGAAGTAGGAATGTGTGGCGAGGCGGCAGCGGATGAGCGTATGATTCCGCTTCTGTTAGCATTTGGACTTGATGAGTTTTCGGTCACTGTAAGCCGTGTGCTTGAAGTAAGAAAGGAAATAGCTTCGTGGAGTGTAAAAGAATCGAAGGATATAGCACAAAGCATTTCAGGCTACTCCGAAGAAAAGGAAGTTGCCAACTACTTAAATGACTATGTTATGAGTGCTAAAGAAAGGGAAAATGTTGCAGAACAATCCCAGAATATAGAAAAGTGAGGAATATATGGCAGTATATGTAACAGACGAAGAGCAGGAAAAGGTTATACTTGTGGGCGTGGAGCTTGACCCGTCAGATGACTGTGAAAAGTCGCTTGAGGAGCTTTCAGAGCTTGCAAAGACGGCTGGTGCAGTGACAGTGGGAAAGATGATTCAGCCACGCGACAGCTTTCATCCGGCTACTTATATAGGAAAAGGAAAGCTTGAAGAGTTAAGGCTTATGATAGATGAGCTTGGTGCAACAGGCATCATATGTGATGATGAGTTGTCACCGGCGCAGTTAAGAAACCTAGAGGATGTCCTTGATACAAAGATTATGGACAGAACTATGGTCATACTTGATATATTTGCAGCAAGGGCATCATCAAGTGAAGGTAAGATACAGGTTGAGATGGCGCAGTTAAAGTACAGGTCAACACGTCTTGCAGGACTTGGAACAACGCTTTCAAGACTTGGTGGCGGTATCGGAACAAGAGGTCCCGGCGAAAAGAAGATAGAAACTGACAGAAGAATAATTCGTGACAGAATATCACATCTTTCAGCCGAGCTTAAGGAAATAAAGAGTCACCGTGACATACAAAGACAGAACAGGGAAAACAGCTCAACACCTGTTGCAGCAATAGTAGGATATACTAACGCAGGTAAGTCGACACTTCTTAACAGGCTTACAGATGCAGGTGTGTTATCTGAGGATAAGCTGTTTGCAACACTTGACCCTACAACAAGGGCGCTACAGCTTCCAAACGGTGAAAAGGTGCTTATGACCGACACAGTAGGTTTTATAAGAAAGCTTCCACATAACTTAATCGAGGCTTTCAGAAGCACACTTGAAGAAGCAAAGTATGCAGATATTATAATACACGTTGTCGACTGTTCCAATGATGATTACGAAAGACATATGTCAACTGTATACGACACATTAAACCAGCTTGAAGTTAAAGATAAGCCGGTTATAACACTTTTTAACAAATGTGATGAATTCGAGGAAATACCTATACTTAAGGACAGTAAGGCTGACTATGTTGAAAATATATCTGCAAGGACAGGAATGGGAATAGACAGCTTTCTTATGGATGTACAGGATATTATCTTAAAGAGCAGAATACAGATAGAAAGAGTATTTCCATATAGTGATGCAGGAAAGATACAGCTTATAAGGGAATACGGACAGCTCGAAAGCGAAGAGTATACACAGGATGGAATTAAGGTTAAAGGTTATGTGCCAGCGTGGGTTGGAGGCAAGCT
>FR886313.1:10298-10938 GCA_000436535.1 Eubacterium sp. CAG:252
TAAAAAGATTTTTTAGCAGGATACTGGGTACGCAGAATATTAGAGGATATTAAGAAGAAAGAGGTGTAAAAGACTATTATGAATATAATTGCACTTGCTGATAAGAAGTGGGGAATAGGGAAAAGTGGAAGAGTTCTTGTGGATATTCCGGAGGATAAGAAGCTTTTTCGTGAAGAAACTTATGGAAAAGTAGTTGTTATGGGAAGGAAGACATATGAAAGTCTGCCAAACCAGTCAGCACTTACTGGCAGGGAGAATATTGTACTTACCAATAATGTGAATTATAAGGCAAAAGATGCAAAGATATGCCACAGCGTGCAGGAGGTCTTAGATGAGCTTAAGGCTTATGATACAGAGGATGTTTATATAATAGGCGGAGGCGAGATATATGAACAGTTTCTTCCATATTGTGATACTGCACATATAACCAAGGTTGATTATATATACGAAGCAGACACACATATTATGGACTTTGATAAGCTTGATGACTGGAAGGTAACAGCAAGAAGTGATGAGCATACATACTTTGATATATGTTATGAGTTTGTGCGATATCAGAGGGTGTAACAGTGTGCATAATAATACATAGTAAGAATTGGAAGATTTTTGCACAAGGGATTAGTGTCTGCATATTCTGATG
>FR886313.1:10978-34986 GCA_000436535.1 Eubacterium sp. CAG:252
CAAGTTCATTATGTATATAAGAGAGCATATAAATGAGGAGTAAATAATATGAAAACATTTACAAATAAAACGAAGAAAATACGGCATATAGCCGTTGGTATTCTTGTATTTGTTGTAGCAGCAGGTGCGGCTATGGCATATGGTATTCCTAAACTGTATGCTTCACCACAGGAAAAAGTGTTAAAAACTATACAGCAGTCAGGTATCACACTTGAAGAGATTATGCAAAACTATATAGATAAGATAGTTGCACTTAATCCTATGGGAAATAGCAGTTATACAGGAAATATACGTGTATCAGAGCTGATGTATGACGGTGTTGATTACCGCCCTGATACAACAGGAAATGTGCATAGTTACAATATAAAAACAGATAATAATAATATAGTACTGACTATGCCACAGGTTGAAGATGGCACATTAATTGTGGATAAAAACGACATATTAAGCTATGGAATAGGAAAAATAGACCAGAGCCATACAGAACCTGTATTAAGGGCAGTGCTTTCACATCTTGTAAGTGGATATAAGACAGCGGTTAAGGACAGTATACAGACTGCTGCAAAGACAGATGATAATGTATATATGATGGTTATAAGCGATGAGTCACTTATAGCCGGTTTTGATACATTTGTGGAAGGATTATATAAGGACTCGGTAATACTTCCATACATATCACTTCTTAATGTTCATAAAATAACGAAGGACAGCATTAAAGCACAGTTTAATGCATATGCCAGAAATGTGTATACAACAGTGAATATGAGCGTTGACTCACAGGGAAAGCTGACAGGAATAGAATTAGTCTTTAACCAGAATGTAACAGATGATGCTGGTAATGTTACTGTTGGGGAACAGATTGGGTACATTTTGGCAGAATTTGTGGGAGAAGAAAGCCTGTACGACAGTGTAGCTCTCACGGTTAAAACGACAGTGCAGAATGATATTTATGTTGATGCAGATATGAAGCTTGATATGCAGGATATGGAAAATATACAATATAGTATTGATGCGTATGCTGGATATAAAAAGCACAGCTTAAGAGTAAAGGCTGATGGTGATATAAGATGATTTAATGGAGCTGTTGCAATAAACATCATTGATTGTGTGTTTATTGCAGCAGCTCCATATTTTGTCAGGTTGTTATATATGTGCTGTAGTGAAATCTTCTTAAACGCTGTTCCATCTTGATGGCGTTGGATAAAAGGGCATAAGCTCCGACCTGAACTTTATAATAGCCATCCTGATATATTATGAAAGCAGGGAAACCATCCATAAGCAGGGAGTTTAACATACGGTCGGCATTTTCTTTGTTGCGATAGGCACCCGTCTGTACACGGTAGAGAGTTTCAGGGGTGTAGTTATCATTGCACTGGCACTGATTGTATGGGTAGGAATTAGTATAGGTGTTATTGTCGGCATTGGAAATGTTAAAGCTGGCTGCGGGGCTGCTCTGTGGCATATTATTGTAGCCAGATATGTCAGATGAACTGTTTGCAGGTGCGGTCATAGAACCTGTGTTAGAGTAATAGCCACTATTATTAGTATACATGGACTTTGAACTGTAATTAAAATCATCTGGAAAACTGCTTACAGGTGTAGAATTAGCCGCCTCCATGGAAGTATTTACAGGTGATATGTCAGCCACATTTTCAGCATTTTCCATAGACATAGAAGTTGTGGCAGAATCAGATATTGAGGCAGCTCCTGTCATAGAACTGGTTGTCATAGAACCCATCATAGAGCCAGTTGTCGTAGAACCTGCCATAGCCCCTGTCGTAGAGCGTGGTGTCATAGAGCCGCTTGTCGAGCCATTCCGCTGGTTATTATTGGATGACTGTCCGCTGCCGCGTTCACTTGCGGGGATACTTTCGAGTATTCCGTCTGCGATAGCATTTGCAATCTTATCAAATTCCTGGTCAAATAAGTAGTTATCCTTATCGTTGTTTATAAAGCCGGCTTCTACAAGAACAGCGGGCATTTTAGTTCTTTTCAGTACGACAAGATTTTTTCTGACATCAACTCCGAGGTTTTTAAAGCCGACATCCTCGAGCTGGTTATTTATATTTCTTGCAACCTCTGCCTTAAGACCGGTGTCGTTGAATACCAAAGATTCGACACCTGAGTACTGGTTAGGAGTTTCAGAGGAATTGCGGTGTATCGATATAAACAGGTCAGCGCCTGAATTATTGGCATCTGTAGCCTTCTTGAATGGTGTTTCATATTCATCGGTAGTTCGTGTATAGAAAACATCAACACCATTTTTTTTAAGAATATCTCCAACTGCAAGAGTGAGGTCAAGCGTGTCATCTTTTTCCTGACGACCATTGTATACAGCGCCGGGGTCGCTTCCGCCATGACCTGCATCAAGAGCAACTTTATAATTCGCCATATGCGCTCCTAAAGTAATTATCAGTTTATTTTATTCATAAATTCCTATAAGGATACATATAATAATGAAAAAAATCAATCTGAGATATGGGGGTAATGTATGGTGCTTGTTCGGACTATGGAAACACCGCCTGATATAATAGATAAAGGAAAGATGCGTATAAATGTATATGACAGGCAGCAGGGCATTCCGCTTGCCAATGCAAGGGTATCAATATCGTATACAGGCAATCCTGAGACAGTGATAAATGAAGTGATGACAGATTCAGAGGGTGCGGTCAATCTTGAGGAGCTGCTGACACCGCCTATTGAGTACAGTATGGAGCCGGGAGAAAAGCAGCCGTTTTCGGAGTACACGATAGATGTGACGGCAAATGGCTATGATGAAGCTAATATATCGGGTATAGATGTATTTTCGGGAGAAACAAGTATACAGGATGTATATATGAATGAAAATAGTTATCAGGATACAGAAAATAATATTGTAATTCCGGTAAATACACTCTATGGAAATTACCCTGAAAAGATACCGGAAAGTGAGATAAAGCCTGTACAGCAGTCGGGTGAAATCGTACTAAGCCGTGTTGTAATTCCGGAAACTATAGTTGTTCATGACGGTGTTCCGACTGACTCGACAGCACAGAACTACTATGTAAGATACAAGGATTATATTAAAAATGTTGCAAGCAGTGAGATATATTCGACATGGCCAAGACAGACATTAGAGGCAAATATACTTGCAATTATGTCATTTACACTAAACAGAGTGTATACAGAGTGGTATAGAAACCAGAATTACAACTTTACCATAACCTCATCAACAGCATTTGACCATAAATGGGTGAATGGCAGAAATATATTTGAGAGTATATCCAACGTGGTTGATGAGATATTTGACAACTACCTTTCACGCCCAAATGTAAAGCAGCCTATACTTACGCAGTACTGTGATGGTAAAAAGTCAAGCTGTCCGAACTGGATGACACAGTGGGGAAGTAAGTATCTTGGCGACCAGGGATATTCGTCAATAGACATATTAAGATATTATTATGGAGATAATATGTATATCAATACGGCAGAACAGATACAGGGAATACCGTCCTCATGGCCGGGCGCAGACCTTGACATAGGCTCATCAGGACAGAAGGTAAGGCAGTTACAGGAACAGCTTAATCTTATAGGCGATTATTATAATGCTATTCCGGCACTTTCAACAGATGGCATATATGGGGAGATAACGGCGGAGGCAGTAAGAGAGTTCCAGCGTATTAATAATATGCCGCAGACAGGAGTTGTCGACTTTCCAACGTGGTACAGAATATCAGACAGGTATGTAAGATTGTCGGGGATTGCGGAACTGAGCTGATATTAAATTAAGTATGCTATGTACATTTTAATATTACATATGTTATGTTATAAAAATATTCTTGAATAATTTTAAAATATAGTTGACAGCAATAATTATTAGTGTTAAACTCTAATAGTTGTTAAACGAAGCAGAGTATCCACTCTCACCTTAGCGCACTTAGGCGACTCGGGTTTATATTTTTAAGAATGTGCATGATAAACAGCAATTAAGATGCATTATGATTAAAAAGTGGATAGTCTGACTATCCACTTTTTTTGATTTTGGAGGTGCACTACTATTAGCGAATTAATGATTAACGAGCAGATCCGCGATAAGGAAGTTCGTGTTATTGGACAAGAAGGACAGCAGCTTGGAGTTATGTCTCCTAAGGATGCTATGAAGTTAGCAAGAGAGGCAGAGGTTGATCTTGTAAAGATAGCTCCATCCGCAAAGCCACCTGTATGTAAGCTTGTGGATTATGGCAAGTATAAGTATGAGCTTGTCAGAAAAGAAAAGGAAGCTAAGAAGAAACAGAGAACAATAGAAGTCAAAGAAGTTCGTTTATCACCTAACATAGATGTGAATGACCTTAATACTAAGTGTAACGCAGCAAGGAAGTTCATCGAGAAAGGCGATAAGGTTAAGGTATCACTCAGATTCAGAGGACGTGAGATGGCTCATATAGATTCAAGTAAGCACATCCTTGAAGACTTCGCAGAGAAGTTAAGTGATATTGCAGTAGTAGATAAGGCTCCAAAGTTAGAGGGCAGGAGCATGACTATGTTTTTAACTGAAAAACGTTAAAATATTATTCCATATGAGAATTAAATTAGGAGGATTATTATGCCAAAGGTAAAGACAAAAAGAGCAGCTGCAAAGCGTTTTAAAGTAACTGGAACAGGTAAATTAAAGAGAATGAAAGCTTACAAGAGCCATATTCTTACAAAGAAGACTACTAAGAGAAAGAGAAATCTTAGACATGCAGCTATGACAGATGCAACTAATGTAAAGACAATGAAGAAGATTATGCCATATTTATAAGATATGGATGTCTGTGATTGATTATTTTAGGAGGAAATTAAGAAATGGCAAGAATTAAAGGCGGTATGAACGCAAAGAAGAAGCATAATAGAGTATTAAAGCTCGCTAAGGGTTATAGAGGAGCTAGATCTAAGCAGTACAGAGTTGCTAAGCAGTCTGTAATGAGAGCTCTTACAGAGAGTTACAAGGGTAGAAAGCAGAAGAAGAGACAGTTCAGACAGTTATGGATCGCAAGAATCAATGCTGCTGCAAGAATGAACGATCTTTCATACAGCAAGTTCATGTATGGCTTAAAGTTAGCTAACATCGACCTTAACAGAAAGGTATTAGCTGAGATGGCTGTTAACGATGCAGAAGGATTTGCTAAGTTAGCAGAAGTAGCTAAGTCTAAGCTGGCTTAATTTATAAAAAATATCAGTATCAGAGATTATTTTGTTGCTGACTAATGTATGTGATTGCTATATTATTTTGCGATTTATATACATTATATATTTTGCTGGATTAATAGATATCTTATAGAATGAAGATATTAATTAATTAGCAGTATATGAGCCGTCATACAGGAAGAGTTTAACGACTTAAGTCCTGTGTGGCGGCTTTTGTGATAATATTGTGAAACATTTATAGAATACTGGCGTTTATGGGCGAATTATGATATAGTTTTTATGATATTGGTGTAAATGCTATTTTACACGAAACATTTATATAATTATGGAGAAAGTTATGAGAAAAGTAGTAAAAGGAAGCTGTGTAAGACGTATAGCTGCAGCAGCTATGGCTGTTTCCATGCTTATGGTTACAGCATGTAACAGTAAGATAAAGGTTGATTATGGATATAATCCAACAGATTATGTTGAGCTGGGTGATTACAAAGGTATTACAGCGGATGTTGATGTAACGGCTATAACTAATAAAGTTGTAGAAGATAAGATATCAGAGCAGATGGACGACCAGACAACATATACAGATGTAAATCGTGGTGCGCAGAAGTCAGATAAGGTAACCTTCAGTTATTCAGGAACTTCCGGAGGTCTTGCAGTAGATGATTTTACAGGTTCTGATTATAGTATGGTTCTTGGCAAGGATGCATTTCCAGTAGCAGGAACTGAACTTGCAGATGAGTTATATGATATGGTGGCAGGACAGACAAAGGTTATTACAGTTACTATGCCTGATAATTCAAAGTATACAGATTATGCCGGCAAGAGGGTTGTATTTGAACTTTCTATGAGTTATGTACAGCAGCCAAATGTACCTATGCTTACAGATGCATTTGTAAAAGATACATTTGGTCTTGAGACAGTTGACCAGTATAAGGAATATGTAACTAATGATGTTAAGTCTACTATTGATAATAAGGTAAGTGAAGCTAAGAATGAGGCGATACTTACACAGCTTCTTGATGTATGTAAGGTAACAGGATATCCGGAAGAGTTCCTTGCAGAACAGACATCAAAGCTTGAGGAGTCTATAAGCTTTTATAGTACACTTCAGGGCAAGACTAATGACGAGTACTGCCAGAATCTTTATGGAAAAACATTTGATGAGTTCGTAAAGGCATCAGCAGGCCAGCAGCTTGTATATCAGGCGATAGCTGAAAATGAAGGTCTTAACATTACGGAATATGAGTACAAGGATGACCTTGAGCAGTTTGCTAAGGACAGTGGTTACTCTCAGGTATCAACATTCACAGATAAGTTTGACAAGAATACTATAGCAAAGGCTATGCTTGTTAAGAAGGCACAGAATGTTGTTATGGATAGTGCGGTTGTTAATGAGAAATAGTGTCTTATATCTGTTTTTTGGCATGATTTAGCCATAGTCAGACATAATATAAGAGGAGAGCAGTGGTGTATACATTATAAGATGCACTTGAAGTTTAATTGAGATAGTTCTTAGACTTTTCTTTTGTAATCCAGCTATCCACAGACAAGGATGTCTGTGGAAGTTCAATATGGAACAAGGAGGTTCCGTATTGAACGGTAGCGGTCGGTAATAACAGATTATATGAAAAGTCTTAGAAATATCCAAGGAAACTTCTGGCATCGGTAATGTATTCGCTGCTGCTTTCCTCTTATATTATGCCGTCCGTTTGTTAATTATAATATAATAACAAGCCACTTTTACTTAGTCCCTGTAGACCCAAATCCTCCCTCTCCACGTACTGTATCGCTTAATTCTTCAACTTCATTGAAAGCTGCTGTTATATAAGGGGCAAGTACAATCTGTGCAACTCTGTCACCGGGTTCAATTGTGACTGCTGCATCTGAGTGGTTGTGAAGAGCAACTATTATTTCACCGCGGTAGTCAGAGTCTATAACTCCGACTTTGTTGGCTGGTGCAACACCTTTTTTGCATGCCATGCCGCTTCTTGCGTATATAAGTCCAACAAGTCCGGCAGGAATTTCCATTGCAATTCCTGTTTTGATGAATTCTGTGGTACCCGGATTGATAGTGACAGCTTCTGTCATACCTGAATAAAGGTCGGCACCTGCTGAGTATTCAGTTCCATAAGTTGGGATAATTGCATTAGGTGTTAATTTTTTGATATTTACATTCTGTTTCATTATATATACTCCTTAAACTAATATTTTTGTTATATATTAATCCTCATTTCTGTGTATGTTTTTCGCGCATAACGAGTTTGTGTCAAGTGTGCGCAGACACAAATTTCGCGTGTGAAAAATTTATTTTTCACACTAATATCCACTGGCAATAACCACAGTGCCCGTCTTTAATGATGCCTGGACATCTATCGTTCTCTGGTTGGATGAACCTTTGAACTTAAGCATCATATCTTTTAATTCTTCGACAAATCTTCCATCAACACATATGTCAATATATGAAAGCATTTCCTTTGTTTCAGGATATGTTTCATACATTTTATCCATAATGTCCTTGTCAAACAGGTAGCCTGTAAAACACCATATGTTTTTATCGGGGTATGTCTGTTTAACCTGTTTTAATAATGGAAGGAGTCCGCGCTGGTTGGCAGGTTCAAAGGGTTCTCCGCCAAGAAGTGTTATTCCGGCAATATACGCAGGCTTCATAGAGTTGATTATTGCATCAATGGTTTCCTGTGTAAATGGAGTGCCATAATTAAAGTCCCACGCTACTTCGTTAAAGCATCCCTTACAACGGTGTGTACAGCCACTTACAAATAAGCTTGTGCGTACTCCCGGACCATTGGCTATGTCGTTATACTTTATTTCTGCATAATTCAATATTTATAAGTCCTTTCTGAAAGCATTATAATATAAATGACTTTTTATATAGCCAATAATATATTAAGTAATGGATATATACGCAAAAGTCAATTAATATGTATAATATCATAAAAAAGACAATCTTAACAGTAGTTAAAATTATGATAATGCGTTTATAATAGTTAGTGTTCAGAGGTATTCTGAATGTGACGTGTGATTAACATTTTAAAACTATAAATGAGCAAGTACAGAAAAATGTATTTTTCTAACGTGCACATACGTGTGCAATATTTTTGATTTATTTATAGTTTAAAATATGTAACCATGGTAATGCTATATTAAACAAAGATTGGGTATAGTAAAAAGGTATTGCTTATATGTGTGTTTAATTTATTCATACTTGATATAAGTTTATATAGTTTACCTGAAAATGTGTATAGAAATGAGGATTAAATTATGATAGATATATATTTTGATAAGTTATACAGATATCCAAGGATTCAGGAATGTGTAAGTATAGCAGTTCCTTTTAAGAAGGGTGAGTTAAAGGACATATCAGAGGTGGCAGTGCTGCAGAATGGCAGGGAATGTGTAATTCAGCCAAGAGTTACAGCATGGCACAATGATGGCAGTGTTAAGTATCTGTTTATAAGCTTTATGGCTGACCTTCCAGCTAATAAGCGGGCAAAGCTTATACTTGTTACTGATAAGAAAGAGTATGATGATGGTATTAAGGCATCGATACAGTGCCAGAGCATAATAAGTACTGATAATAAAATGCAGCATATGTATACAGAACCGGAAGCGGCTAGAGTATCAGTTGAGAAGACGAAAAAAGGCTATAAAGTCGATAGTGGTGCAATCAGGTATGAAGTTGCAGATGATTCAGAAAGTATATTCACAAATGTATATGATGGAAGAAAAACGTACACAGAAGCTAACTTTGAAGGTCCTGTTCTTAAAGATAAAGATGGCAATGACTATAAGCTGTCTATAGGTGAGTGGCGTGTAGTTCAGTCAGGTCCGGTTGAAGTCATACTTGCGGCAAGGGCACACAATATAGCAGGCGGCGCAGCTTATAAAGATAGTACTGCCAAAGTAGAAGCAGAAAAAGATAATATATTAGATGATAACCACACATTTAAAGATATAGAAGCAGAGATAAGGCTTACAGCCTATGCTGGCAAGCCATGGGTAAATGTATCATACAGGATAATCAATACATCAAATGATGAGCTTAGAATAAAGTCGCTTGTATTTTACATAAAAAAGTCAGTGGACAGTATTGTAACAGACAAGCTTGCATACATAGATATAGCATCGGGTAATGACTCAACAGGCTGCGGAGATATACTTACAGATAATTCGCATAATGACGGTCCCGTATTTATAACAAGAGGTATCGGCGAGCTTGATATGATAGAGCACAAAGCACCTGTATCAGATATAAGGACAATCGTGGCAGCATCCAATTATAAGACCAGCTTTATCATAGGTAAGAATGGTGAAGAAGTAAATGAAACTATAGATGACAGTTATCTTGTAAAAGAGGCTAATGAGCATTATGCAGAGGTACTTTATGGAACATTTATGACAGACTATACAGATAGTGAGGACGGCTTCTGCGTGACAGTACATCAGGCACAGCAGAACTATCCAAAGGCTGTTAAGGCGTGCAGAGATGGCGTGGCAGTTATGCTTGTACCGGAAGGTGTTGGAGAAGTTACGATGCAGTCAGGCATGGCAAAAGAGCAGAACTTCCTTATTCACTGGCATAGTCCTGAAACAAAAATATTTGAGATAGATAACAGAAGTCTTATATATCAGATGCCGGACAGACCTTATATATCACCAAAGGTATTTAAGGAGTCAGAAGTTATGCTCAACGTATTTCCTGAAAAGATTAACGAAGATGTGGAAATAGCACTTATGGCAAAGGCAGACGGACATTCAAGGTGTTATGGCATGCTTAACTGGGGTGATACCGTTGATATGGGCTACACAGTTCAGGGAAGAGGCGGCGGCAAGCCGGTGTGGAGCAATAACGAATATGATTACCCACATGCCTGCGCACTTATGTATGCAAGAACGGGTGTGAGAAGGTTTCTTGACTATTTAATAGTATCGGCAAAGCACTGGATGGATGTTGATATATGCCACTACAGCAGCAATCCTTTAAGAATAGGCGGACAGTGGGAGCACACAGCAGGTCACTGTAAGAATGGTGTTATGGTATGCTCTCATGAGTGGGTTGAAGGACTTCTTGATTACTATCATCTGACCGGTGATGAGAGAGGACTTGAGTCAGCTATAGGAATAGGTGAAAATGTATTAAAGCTGCTTGAAACACCGATGTATCAGGTTCCGGGTGAAGCCAATGCAAGAGAGACGGGCTGGGCTTTAAGGACACTTACAGCTCTCTATGTGGAAACTAATGATAAGAAGTGGCTTGCAAAATGTGACTGGATAATTGACAGCTTTAAGAAGTGGGAAGAAGAATACGGCGACTGGTTATCTCCATACACAGATAATACAGCAATCAGAGTTGGTTTTATGATATCAGTTGCAGTTGGAAGTGTTATGAGATACTATAGAGTATTTCCAAGAGAAGACATTAAGAAGATGATAATAAATGCGGTGGATGACCTTATAGAAAACTGTTATATGGATAATGGACTTTTCTATTATAAGGAGCTTCCAAGTCTGTCAAGAAATGGAAATAATACCCTGCTTTTAGAGTCACTCGCAATAGCATATGAGCTTACAGGTGATGCATCATACTTGAAGTATGGACTTAAGACATTCAGAAGGGCTTTAAATGAGAATTCAGGCGGTGCTGTCGGAGTAAAGACGGTGATAGATGATGCAGTTATATGCAAGGGCAATTCAGGAAAAGGATTTGCGCAGAGCTTCATTCCGCTGACTATGTATTATAATGCGGTTAGTGAGAATGGGATGGAGTTTTAGTGTGTGTTACGTATTATTTCCAAAACACCTCTCGACCTTCAAGCTGACATTGGTAAAATATAATAATAGTCACTAAATTAATGGTGAGTATAGGGAGATGAATTGAGCGCAGAGCACTCAATTCATCTCCTTGTACTTATATAGTTTAAGTTGAATATTATTTATGTATTATGTCGTCCGTTCATCAATCGAATTTCAACATAAACAGTGACATTTTCCCCTGAATATGTTAAACTAATACAAATATAGAATTTTACTAATAAACCATTTATTAATGAATGTACACAATGTACAGATATGCAGCGTGGCATACACAGGAGTGTACAGGAATGGAGGATATATTATGAGAATAGGTATCAGGGCACATGATGTTGCGTATGCACCACTTGATGAGCTTATCCCTAACATACATAAGCAGGGATTTCATTGTATGCATATAGCTTTAACAAAGTCTATCAAGGAATTCAAGCCGGGAGTTGAAACAATGACACCGGGACTTGCTATGTACATCAAGGAATTATGTGCGGAGAATAAGGTGGATGTGGCAGTTCTTGGATGTTACCTTAACTTATGTAATCCTAATCCAGAGAAGCATAAGGAAATAGTTGAAAAGTACAAGGCACATATAAGATTTGCAAGTATACTTGGATGTGGAGTAGTCGGAACAGAAACAGGAGCTGTCAATGAAGAATATAAGTATGAACCGGCAAACCATTCAGATGAGGCACTCCAGTGCTTTATAGATAACTTAAGACCTATAGTAAAGTATGCAGAGCAGTTTGGCGTTATAGTAGCTATAGAGCCAGTATGGAAGCATATTGTCAATACAGTTGAGAGAGCAAGAAAGGTGTTAGATGCTATCGACTCACCTAATCTCCAGATAATATTTGACCCTGTTAATCTTCTTTATGTTGGAAATATAGATAAGCAGGATGAGATTATTGAGAAAGCATTTGACCTGTTATTAAAGGATATAGCAGTTGTCCACTGCAAGGATTACGTTGTTGAAGGCGATGAGCTTAAGTCAATAGCAGCAGGAACAGGCGGACTTAACTATCCACTTTTACTTAAGAAGATAAAGGAATATAAGCCTTACGTTCACTGCACACTTGAGAATACAGTTCCAGAAAATGCAGTAGCATCAAGAGAATTTATGGAAAAGTTATACGCAGAAGTATAATTTTTTATAATGTTATGATAGAGTAAAAAGGTCAATATCAGGTAAGCGGCAAATACTTTTTGACCATTAATCATAAAATGTCATACATAAGAAAACAAATATAATAAATGCAGCTATACACAGGCTGTTCACCCGAATTATAGATATACGAGGGGAGAGATTGTATGCCAGAGAGCAATATAGAATTAGCAGGAAATAAGAATATTAAGACAAGTAAGGTTGAAAAGTCGGTAGATACACCGGCAGACTTTACAAGCCCGGAAGTGCTTTATGAAGACCTTATTGAAAAGGTAAAGCTGTACCATCCATCATCTGACCTTTCAGATATAGAGCGTGCGTACAAGGTCGCAAAGAAGGCTCACGAAGGACAGTTCAGAAAGTCCGGTGAACCATATATCATTCATCCTTTATGCGTTGCTATCATATTAGCAGAGCTTGAACTTGATAAGGAGTCTATTATAGCTGGTCTTTTACACGATGTTGTCGAAGATACAGTTATGACAAGTGAAGATGTAGCCAAGGAATTTGGCGATGAAGTAGCACTTCTTGTAGATGGTGTAACAAAGCTCACACAGCTTAATTATCAGCATGATAAGATAGAAGTCCAGGCAGAAAACTTAAGGAAAATGTTTCTTGCTATGGCAAAGGATATAAGAGTTATCCTCATAAAGCTTGCCGACAGACTTCACAATATGCGTACAATGCAGTACCAGTCACCGGCAAAGCAGGTTGAAAAGTCAAGAGAAACTATGGATATATATGCTCCTATAGCACACAGACTTGGTATATCTAAGATTAAGGTGGAGTTAGATGACCTTTCTATGAAGTATCTTATGCCCGATACTTATAACGACCTTGTAAAGCAGGTTGATATAAACAGACCGGGAAGAGAAGCATTTATAAAGAGTATCATCAAAGAAGTAGGAATGCATATAAGCAATGCCGGCATAGAGGCAGAAATAGACGGCAGAGTCAAGCATTTCTTCTCAATATACAGAAAAATGGTCAATCAGAATAAGACACTTGACCAGATATATGATATATTTGCAGTCCGTATCAAGGTAGATACTGTCAAGGACTGTTATGCGGCACTTGGTGTCATACACGAAATGTATAAGCCTATTCCTGGAAGATTTAAGGACTATATAGCTATGCCAAAGCCAAATATGTATCAGTCACTGCATACTACACTTATCGCTTCTAACGGACAGCCTTTCGAAGTTCAGATAAGAACTTACGAAATGCACAGAATAGCTGAGTATGGTATCGCAGCCCACTGGAAGTATAAGGAAGGCAAAACAGGCGAGTCTAATAAGAATGAGGAAGCCAAGCTAAGCTGGTTAAGACAGATACTTGAATGGCAGAGAGATATGTCAGATAACAAGGAATTCTTATCATCTATTAAGAATGACCTTAACCTTTTCTCTGATTCGGTATATTGTTTCACACCTACAGGTGATGTAAAGACACTTCCGGCAGGCTCTAATCCTATTGACTTTGCTTACAGTATTCATAGTGCTGTTGGTAACAAGATGGTTGGTGCAAGGGTTAACGGCAAGCTTGTAAATATTGATTACGAGATAAAAAACGGCGACAGAATTGAGATTATTACTTCCCAGAATTCCAAGGGTCCAAGCCGTGACTGGCTCTCAATGGTTAAGTCGACACAGGCACGTAATAAGATTAACCAGTGGTTCAAGCAGGAGCTTAAGGAAGATAATATTATAAAAGGCAAGGAACTTGTATCAAGCTATTGTAAGGGTAAAGGTATAGTTCTTTCTGAGATTAATAAGCCTGAATTTATAGAAAAGGCTTTAAGAAAATATGGCTATAAAGACTGGGATTCTATTATGGCAGCAGTCGGACATGGTGCGCTTAAGGAAGGACAGATAGTCAATAAGCTCAATGAAGAGTACTTAAAGACAAAGAAGGCAGAAGTTACAGACAAGCAGGTGCTTGATACTATAGTTGCAAGCGAGAGTAAGGAAAAGGATAAGGAAAAGAAGGGCAAGGGCGGAATTGTTGTCAAAGGAATTCACGATGTTGCTGTAAGATTTTCTAAGTGCTGTAATCCAGTTCCGGGTGATGAAATAGTAGGTTTTGTCACAAGAGGAAGAGGTATCACTATCCATAGAACAGACTGTATCAATATACTTAATTTCCCTGCAACTGAGCGTGCCAGACTTATTGAAGCTGAATGGGAACAGCCAGAGAATAATAGTGAAAAGTACAGTGCTGAGATTAATATATATGCAGGTAACAGAAAAGGTCTTATCGTTGATATATCTAGGTTATTTACTGAGGCCAATATTGATGTAAGATTTATGAACAGCCGTGTCAATAAGAAGTCTATGGCAACTATCAATCTTGGTTTTGTTGTATCAGGCAAGGAAGAGCTTAACCGTCTTATAGACAAGTTAAGAAAGATAGACGGAGTGACTGATATTGAGAGAGCTACGGGCTGATGTGCTGGTAGGTCAGAGCTATCAGATTATCAGATAATGAGCTCACAAGAAAAGAGAGCGGCTGCATGAAGCAGACATTTACTTTTAAATAAAATATAATTCAGCCGTTATTGGGATATTTTCTTGATAACGGCTTTTTTAAAGAATATAAATCAGGAGGATATATGTACAGGATTGATTCAAGAATATTAGGAATGGTAGGCACAAACTGCTACCTTTTATGTAATGAAGATACTAAAGAGTGTGTACTCATCGACCCGGCGGACTGTGCAGATGAGATAAGTAAGATGATAGACGAGTCAGGCTGTGAGCTTAAGGGAATATTATTAACACACGGGCATTTTGACCATATTATGGCAGCACATGATGTAAGAGAAAAATATGGTGTAAATGTATATGCATCATGTGATGAGAAAAATACACTTGAACAGCCACACATTAACCTTGGTGAGTCATACGGAATGAACCTGTCAGTAAAAGCGGACGTATGGCACGATGACGGTGATGTGTTAAAGCTTGCAGGCTTTGATATAGAGGCACTTCATACGCCGGGACATACAGAGGGCGGAACATGCTATTATATAAAGGATATCGGAGTGCTGTTTTCGGGTGATACATTATTCTGCGGTTCAGTTGGAAGAACAGACTTTCCGGGTGGCAGCATGAGCGCTATAGTACGTTCTATAAAGGATAAGATAATGGCACTTCCGGATGACACCAAAGTATATCCGGGACATGGTGAAGGTACGAGTGTGGGATATGAGAGAGTGAATAATCCGTTTTTGATGTAAACTTATAATGAATACGATTATGTAAATGTAAAGAATTAATAGTATGATTTTTATAAAATGAATTATATGCTATGAATGAATAGATTTAAAAAGTTGTATAATTTTTGTCTGTGTTAGAATTATAGTAAAGATACAGAAAGCCTGATACTGGTATGAAGTTTATAGATAATTGAAAGGAATAATAATGATATATATTAAAATAGATGACAATACATTTTATGATGATGCCATAGTTCTTGTACGTTCATTCTATCCAAGAACAGAGGTTACAGCATATAAAGGTGATGATAGTAATTATAATGGAATGTGTCATAGCGATAATAATGAGCGCATTGATAACAATAGTAGCTATATTAATGATAATGGCAAATGTAGCAGTAACAATAGTAAAAATAATATGACTACTTGCGGCAATATAGGCGAGGATGACATGATAATCGACATAAAAGTGCCAGATGTCACAGGTCTTAACAAGAGCCAGATGCACGATAAGTTCAAGTCATACCTTTATGATTATCTTAGTGAAAAGACGGGAAAAACGCTTCCATGGGGATATCTTACAGGTGTACGCCCAAGTAAAATAGCATATGTAATGCTTGAAGATGGCGAGAGTGAGGATACTATAAAGAAGCATTTTATGGATAAGCATAAAGCAAGTGAGGAAAAGGCAGAACTTGCACTCAAGGTTGCAAAGAAAGAAATGGATATACTTAATCGTATAGATTATAAGAATGGATACAGTCTGTACATAGGTATACCATTCTGTCCAAGTATATGTCTGTACTGCTCATTTTCTTCATATGCGCTTGGAGCTTATAAGGATTATGTGGACAGCTATCTTGATGAACTGATAAAAGAGATGGAATTTGTGTCAGAGTCGATGAAGGGAAGAAGACTTGATACAGTGTACTTTGGCGGAGGCACACCTACAACACTCAGTGCAGCGCAGCTTGACAGACTTATAACAGAGCTTAAGAGATTATTTGATATAGATGGCTGCCACGAATTCACAGTTGAAGCGGGCAGACCTGACAGCATAACACTTGATAAGCTTCAGGTGTTAAAGAAGCACAATGTAGGAAGAATATCAATTAATCCACAGACGATGAACCAGAAGACACTTGACCTTATTGGAAGAAAGCATACGGTTGAGCAGATTAAGAATGTATACAATATGGCAAGAGAAGAGGGCTTTGAAAATATAAATATGGATATAATACTTGGTCTTGTCGGCGAGGATGTTGATGAAGTCAAGCATACACTAAGTGAGATACAGGCTATGAATCCAGAAAGCCTTACAGTACATTCACTTGCAATAAAGAGGGCAGCCGCACTTAACATATGGAGAGATAAGTACAAGCAGCTTTCAACCAAGAATACAGATGAGATAATCAGGATGACCGAGGAAACTGCCAAAAATCTTGATATGCAGCCTTATTATATGTATCGCCAGAAGAACATGGCTGGTAACTTTGAAAATGTAGGATATGCCAAGGAAGGCAAAGAATGCATATACAACATACTTATAATGGAGGAGAAACAGACCATAATTGCATGTGGTGCTGGCGCTAGTTCAAAGGTAGTATTCCATAATGAAAGCGATGACAACCATTCAGTAAGAATTGAGAGAATTGAAAATGTTAAGGATGTAAGAAACTACATTGACAGAATTGATGAGATGATTGAGAGGAAGAGGGAGTTTTTTAGGGGAAATCAGTTCTAGAAGAAAATATACCCACCAGTGTCCTATGTACGAATATACATAGTTCACTGGTGGGTATTGTGCAAGATATATACAGGATAGGTGATAGAAGATAGGAGAGAAGTATGCCATTAGAAAAAGGTGGAAGAGCAGATAAACAGGGGAATAGTTATGAGATTAACTGTGTGATATACGAGCTGCTTAAGGTACTTGATGAGGTGAATTACAGTGTTGTGATAGAAGCACTTGGGGAAGATGAAGCAGGGACAGACATACTTGTAACAGATATGTCCGGACACAGGGAACATCAGCAGTGCAAGTCAAGAAATGCAAGTAAAGAAAGCTGGAATATGTCAGACCTTAAGGCAAGAGGTATATTAGAAGCATGGAGAAAACAGCTTAACAGAGATAATGAGAGAAGAGTTGCGCTTGTAAGCCCGTTGGCATGTACATTTTTATATGATATGCAGAAAAGAGCTGCCAATACAAGTGGCAGAGCAGAGGATTTTTATAAGATACAGATAGCAAAAAGCAGTACAGAATTCAATAAATTTTATAAAAGCTTCTGTGAGGAGATGGGATTAAGAATAGAGCAGAAAAATACAGAGGCTGACAGGAAAGAAACAGATGAACGTCAGGACAATCGTAATGAGGGTAATATTAATCAGAAAAATGTTCTTAAAAGTATAGAATATCTGAAAAGAATATCATATAAACAAATGTCTGAATATCAACTTAACGAGTTCATAAGCATGAATATACGTTACCGTTTTAGCAGCGATGAAAATAAAGTATATAATGCCTTAGTTTCCTATGTTGTTATGGGTGATATATTAGGGCAGGAGCTTACACAGCAGAAGATAACAGATTATCTTAATGAACAGGGGATAATATTCAGCCTTAGGGATGGTGATAAGAGGATTGCACCAAGAATAAATGAGCTGAATGAAGAATATAAGGAAAAATTTATACCTTTAAAAAGTGGTTTCGTGCATAGAGAAGAAGCTGACGAATGTATACAGGCTATAGAGGCTGATAAACATATAATTATATCGGGAAGTGCCGGCTGTGGTAAGAGTGGCTGTGCAGAGGCAGTTCTTAAATACTGTGAACAAAAGGGAATTGTACATATTGCTATAAAGCTTGATGTAAGAATTCCTAATAGGAGCTGTGAAAAATGGGGTCAGGAACTGGGATTTCAGAATTCTATAGTTGATGCAATCCATAATATATCACAGAATGAAAAAGCAGTTATTATACTTGACCAGTTAGATGCACTCCGATGGACACAGGCGAATTCAGCAGAAGCTATAACAGTGTGTATGGAATTAATCAGACAGGTGAAATTCTTTAATGAAATACGTGATAAAAAAATAATAATAGTATTTGTATGCAGAAGCTACGACCTTGAAAATGATAACAACATAAAGGGATTATTCAGAAAGAAGAATAATTCAGGTGCAGAGGCTTCACAGGATGATGAATGGAAAGTAATAAAGGTAGATTGTTTTAAAGAAGATACTGTAAAGAAAGTTGTTGGCAGTGAATATAATAAAATGTCTGCAAGGCTGAAAAATCTATTGAAAATACCTAGTAATCTGTATATATGGCAGCATCTGGATAAGGAGAGTTCATATGATGGCTGTCTGACAACAAGCCACCTTATAGATAAATGGTTTGAACAGATATGCATGAAGAGCAGATTATGTGGTGTAGCAGAGCAATCTGTTTCTGAGGCGAAAACAGATATTGTAAACAGACTTGATAAAATTGGACGTTTATATGTGCCAAAACAAATACTTAAAATAGATGTATCAACACTTGATTATCTTATATCGTCAGAACTTATAGTTGTGCAGGGGAACAAAGTCGGTTTCGTACATCAGTCGATACTTGATTACTTTATATCGCAGAATATGCTGGAAAAATATTATGACGGGTCGTCAATAGAGGAGATTATTGGAGAGAAAAGCAGGCAGACTCCGACTAAAAGATATCAGGTACAGATGTTTTTACAGAACATTTTAGAGCTTGACAGTGCAGAATTTATTGATGCAGGCGGAAATATGCTTGCTTCGGATAACATAAGATATTATATAAAGTATCTTTTTTATGAAATATTAGGACAGATAAATAATCCAGATGATAATATAACAACATTTATTATTGATAACTGCGACAGCGAAGAGTATGGAAGTTACCTTATCAGAAATACAATATATGGCAGGAAAGATTATGTAAATATATTACTTATAAATGGAATTATGGAGAAATGGTATAATATTCCTGATAAAAAAGAGATTGTTTTTAATCTGCTAATCAGTATGAGCCCCGACCTTACAGAGGAGGCAGTGGAGTTTATCAGAAAGCACGCATTTGTAAGTAAAGAAGATGATGCGATGTTTATGAGGTGCTTCCATTATGATATAACGCAGGAAAGTGATGCTGTGTTTGAGCTTAGAATGATGTTTTATAAGCATTATCCGGAATTTGCAAAAGATGTCTATATAGACATAAAAAAGATGATGGACGGCTTTGAGAAAAGAACAGTAAGACTTATAGCCTTCTGGTTAAAGAGAAAGATAAATAGTAAGGGAAAATCAGTGTATCATTATGAAGAAGACCTGATAAGTTCTGATAGTGAATATGTTGTAAAAAATGCAGAATATATTCTTGATAAGCTGCTTGAATATCTTTCTAAGGAGAAAGGAAGATATATCAAATATGGTGACTGGTCATATAATCATGCATATATGGGGAATATTGAGAGGGTGAGTGTGGAGCTGGTGAAAAAGGCAGCAGTTGCACTTGCTGGTAATTCACCGGACACTTTCTGGCAGTATTTTGAGCCATATATGGGAATGGGATATGCTGTATACAATGAAATAATATTAACAGGACTTGCACACCTTCCAGTCAGATACAGCGATAGAATTATAGATTATATAACAGAAAGCTTTAATGATAATATATTTGACTATACGAGCGGCGCAGATAATGAGCTGGAACTTATAAAAAAAGTGCTGCTAAAACATACATCAGAATGTAGTGATGCAACATTTGCCAGACTTGAAAGCATAATATATTATTATGTGTCACCAGATGCCCTGCAAATGTATAAAAACAGAATAGAATACAATCAGGATAAAGAAATACGCCTTGTTTACTGGAGTTACTGGGGTGACCTGCAATATGAGCTACTATCTTGTCTGCCGAAAGAAAGAATAAGTAAAAAGAGCAGAGAATTAATACAAGTTCTTTGCAGGCGGTTTGATACATTAAAAACATGTTATGTAAATGATAATGACCATTCAGGCTGGGTCAAATCTCCTGTGGCAGGTAAGAAAATAGGTGCAAAACAATGGATAAGAATAATAACTAACGATAAATTAAAAAACAGACAACATTCTAAATGGATATCTGTTAAAGGTGGTTTTATAGAAAGTTCATATGACACATTCATTCAAGACTTTGAACTGGAAGTAAAGCAAAATCCTGTAGAAATGATAGAACTTGTATTAAGTCATAAAGAAGACATTCCGCAGGCATTTGTAGATGCATTATTTATAGGTGTAAATATGTCAGAGCAGCTTTCGGAGGTAGACAGCAGAATTATTGAAAGAATGCTGCTTGAATGTCCATGCGATATGGAAAGCCAGAGAGCTTCATATTTCTGTGGAATAATTGAGACATTAAGCAGTGTAAGGTGGTCAGAAGAAGTACTTTGTGAACTTAAAAATATTGCAGTAAATCATCACAATCCTGACAATGATAAGCCTTGTGTTACAAGTCAGGATGACAAGGAGATGAAAAGCTGCCATATGCTTCAGAGTAATGCGCTTAACTGTGTCAGAGGAAGAGCGGTAAGAACAATAGGAAAACTTCTTCAAAATAATAAATTATTATATAAAGAATTTGCAGATATTATTGACAAGGCAGTAAATGATGCTAATGCCGCAGTGCGTTACGCTGCATTATATGCTTTGTGGCCGGTATATAATATTAACAGACAGTGGGCAGAAGAAAGAATATTATATATATTTGAAAGGGATATCCGAACATTAAGCTTCTATGGAACAAAGAATGTATTATTTTATCTTTATTCTAAATACAAGGAAAGAGTTATTGATATAATAAGTAAGGCTTATGAGTCAGATGATAAAAAGCTGACTGATACAGCGAGCTATATGGTCTGTGAATTTTATATAAGATATGGTGAATTCACAGATATTATGAGTACACCAACGGATAAAAACGAGGAGCAGATAAAGGCTATATTAGATATGGCGATAATGTATCTTGAAGTTGATAAATACCGCGAAGCTGCCAAGAAGATTATACTTGATTATAGGAACACAGATATAAATGTTGAATTCCCACTATCAAAAATGTTCTATGACAAGTATATAGATGTGAAACGCGACAGACAATTCCTGAATGAATTCATAAAGACCAATCTTAGCAGAAGAATAGTCGATTCATTTATGAACTTCATGACAGAAAGCGCCGTATCGGTTGTGGATTACTCAGACATAATAATAGAATTATGTGAAAATGTTCTATCTATGGATAGTGACGAACTACAAAAACAGAGGGGCTTAACAACTTCAATCTCCGAGCTTATCATAACGCTATACGATGAAACCTCTAACTCCAACATAACATCACATAAAAAGACAGCCCAGAAATGTATGGACTTGTGGGATGTAATGTTTGAAAGACAAATAGGGTCAGTGAGAAGGATTAGTGAGGAGATGATGGAGAGGTGAGGACAATAAAAGGCTTGTATCAATATGGATTATAAAACTTGATAAATTTTAAGCGAAGGCGGTAGATAATTATTTTATCTGCCGCCTTTGTGATTGTGGACTATTCTTATAAGAGTTTTTTCAACTGCTCTCTCTTTTCAGTATCAATTTTTAATATATCCATAGCCTTATCTACTGATACATGAAGACTATCCATTATATTTTTGATTGCGTTCAAAGTTGCCTCGTCACGACCTTCCGTGAGTGCCTGCTTACGAGCTTCTTCACGAGCCTCCTCACGCAACACATCCATAACACCTTCTTCGTCATATTCAAATATACTCACGTCAATCACCTCATTCCTATGCTTTATAAAGAAGTCCGACAGTATATCCTCTTTAATACATTCATCAATCGATTCAATAACCAGAGTTTTTGTTGTAATAATTATTATCTTTGTCATTATGTTTCATAAGCAAAATCTCCTTTTGTATTAAGTAAATCTGACAACAGGCAGATCTGCTATGAAAACAATAAATAACATATATATATTGTAACATCTGGTTTGGCATATAACAAGTGAGTTGAGAGTATATCATTTTCAGAAATTTTTTGAAATATTCTTAAACATATTTACTGCCAATTATAACAAGTGTGTTAAAACGATATCTGTTATGTGCAGGTTAAGTGAAGCTGCACGATAAGATAAAGGTTTTTGGCATAATAATATAGATAGAAGATAAATTATGCTACAAAATATTAACACCTGATATAACCAATATAGTAGCTGCCTGATTGTATATATGGGTATTGGTTTGATACTGAATTCAGCGTGAAATATTAGAAATACATAATATGTTACATGTGAATGATAAGAATGTTTATAAATATAATTCTGATGCAACAAGTATATGCATTCAAGACTTAATTAAGTATATTGATACTATATATTAAAAATGTTGTAATGTCAATAGTAACTTGACAATTATATTTTGTGTGCGTATAATTTTCTAGATATATTTATTAATATATGATAAAGTGTTAATAGATATTTTTATTTTATTTGACATCATATATGAGTGTGTTGCGTGTAATTATCATCAAAGCATAATCAAATTGTGTTATTAAATAAAAGGGGATAGGGGACGCTTAATCATATACATCATTAATGAGAATTTAATCAATAATACGGAGGAGTAAATGAAAGTAGTACTTTTAGCAGGTGGTTTCGGCACAAGAATAAGTGAAGAAAGTCAGTTTAAACCAAAGCCAATGATTGAGATAGGTGGAAAGCCTATTCTTTGGCACATTATGAAGGAATATTCATATTATGGTTTTGATGAGTTCATCATATGTGCAGGTTATAAGCAGTATGTAATCAAAGAATGGTTTGCAGATTATTTCCTTCATAACAGTGATATCACATTTGATTTTACAAAAGGTAAGGATGAAATGATTGTACATGAGCAGCATTGCGAACCATGGAAGGTAACTGTAGTTGATACGGGACTTAACACTATGACAGGCGGAAGAATTAAGAGAATTCAGAAGTATGTAGGTGATGAACCATTCCTTATGACTTATGGCGATGGTGTATGTGATGTTGATATTGCAAAGCTTGTTGAGTTCCACAAGAACCACGGAAAGATAGCTACACTTACAGCGGTAATGTTAGAGCAGCAGAAGGGTGTTCTTGATATCGGTGGTGATAATGCAGTCAAGTCATTCAGAGAGAAGAGCCATATGGATGGTGCGCCAATCAATGCCGGATATATGGTACTTAATCCTGAAATATTTGATTATATTGAGGGCGATAATACTGTATTTGAGAAAGAACCACTTGAAAGACTCGCAAAGGAAGGGGAACTTATGTCATATATGCATAAGGGTTTCTGGCAGTGCATGGATAACAAGAGAGAGATGGATATGCTTGAGAAGTATCTTGCAACGGGTACAGCTCCTTGGAAGAAGTGGTAAGTTCACGGGTGACAGATTATATAGAGTTATATAAAATAAATATTTTATATTTTAAGATATGTTCTAGGTTCGGCGTATAATAAGTGAATAAATATATATAGTATTAACACTGAATGTATAATTTTACTTAATGTATAACGAGATAATTAGAATAGAATAATCGATAATCAGGAAGGATTATAGAAAGATGGA
>FR886314.1:0-9096 GCA_000436535.1 Eubacterium sp. CAG:252
GTTAACTATGGAGAGCGGTTTTTGTGTCTCATGATTTAGCCATAAGGAGGACATTTTCAGGCTGTTTTTCATTTTTGAAGGAAGGAGAAGAGTGTATTTTGCAGGAAACAGATACGAAAGAGCGGAATGTGACGGAGTGTTCGCAGCATGATGCAAAACAACAGGGAAAGGCGAAACGGTATGGAAAATATACTGTTCAGTCCACCTTTGCAGGAAGCTGTAGCATTACGGATGTTATGAATTGCTATATAGAACGGAAAGCGTCACTTAGATATCAATAGAAGCTGTTTTTACAGCAGTTGAAGAACGACGGGAGGAATTGTAATGAGTAAGAAACAGATTGATGTATACAGAACAGGAATTTATCTGAGATTGTCTCAGGGAGATGAAGATATTGATGGACTGGAGAAGAAGGAAAGTAACAGTATTTCCAACCAGAAACTTTTGCTGGAGGGATTTATAGATGCCCATGATGATTTGAAACTGGTGGATATTTTTATTGATGACGGTTACAGTGGAAGTAATTTTGACAGACCAGAGTTTCAGAGGATGATGACATCCATGAAGGCGGGGAAGCTTGACTGCATTATTGTAAAAGATTTGTCCCGACTTGCCAGGGAGCGTATTGGTGCGGATGAGCTGATACAGAAAACTTTTAAGAAATATAACGTGCGTTTTATTGCAGTATCGGAAGGGTACGATAGCCTGACTGCCAGTAGCAGTGAGACGCATACGATCATTCCTTTCAAGAACCTGCTGAATGAGCAGTACAACGGCGATACGTCTATAAAGGTTCGTACCAGTCAGGGCATTTTGAGAAGAAATGGGCTGTTTATCGGTGCATTTGCGCCATATGGCTATCAAAAGGCAGAGGATAATAAGAATCATCTGGTGCCGGACCCTTATGCAGCCGGTGTGGTTCAGGGAATATTTGCAAAGAAGCTTTCGGGAATGAGTGCATCAGGAATTGCAAGGATTCTTAACAAGAATGGTGTGCTTGCACCATCGGAATATAAGGCAAAATGCGGAGAAAAATACAGCACCAGTTTTAAAGGTGCAGGACAGTCAAAATGGTCTGCCCAGACAGTATCAAGAATTCTTAAGAATGTGGTGTATATCGGAACATTGGCGCAGGGAAAACGAACAACTGTCAGTCATAAGGTTAAGAAGGAAATAGCAGTACCGGAATGTGACTGGGTGGTAGTGGAGAATGCACATGAAGCAATTATCAGCAGGATGGATTTTGATGCAGTACAGGTTCTGATGAGTCGGGATACCATAGCAGTTGCTGGAAAAAACGAATCATATATGTATGCGGGTATCTTATATTGTGGGGATTGTGGCAGCAGTATGGTACATCGCAAGGAGTCTTACAAGGGCAGGGAATATATCAACTATATCTGTTCCAATTATAACCGAAACGGGAAAGATGCCTGCAGTCGTCACTGCATTCGTGAGGAGGACCTGAATCAGATTGTGTTGGGAGAATTGCAGGGATATATCAATAGTATGTGTGACTGTGAAAAGGTACTGGCGCATCTGGATGAGCTGAATGTGAATTATGATGAGGCCGTTGCCCATGATAAAGAGATTGTTGCCCGGAAGCAGGAGCTTACAAAATGTTCTGCATTTAAGGCTTCCCTGTATCAGGATTTGCGTGATGAGATTATCAGCAAAGAGCAGTTTACAAGGTACCGCGAGGAGTTTTCGGCAAAAGAGAGGGAGCTTGAACAGGCAATCAGAGAGCAGGAGACAATCATCCGCGATATATATGAAAATGGAATTGCTGTGGCAAAGGACCTGGAGCAGTTTCGTGAAGGTCTGGTGATTGGAAATCTGGATCGTGTGGCACTGGTTTCATTTATTGACAGGATTCTGATTTATGATGATTTCAGGGTGGAGATTGTGTTCAAGTATCGTCAGGAGATGGAAAAGGTTACCGGACTGTTTGATGTCGCAAATGAGAAGAATGCGGAGCCAGTGTACACCATGGTAGATGGTTTGCCAGTGCTGGAGCTTAAGGAGGCAGTGTAAATGGCGAGAACGAAGAACAGATTTAATGCAGTTCAGATACCAGAACCGGTAACAGCTGATGTACCTGCAAAGCAAAGAAAATCCTTTCGCGTTGCACTTTATGCCAGATTGTCGGTGGAACTGAAATCCAGACCATCGGAGTCCATAGCCAACCAGCTGAGTATTTTAAGAGAATTTATCAGGGATAAGGCTGAATTTGCAGAATACCATGAATATGTTGACAGTGCAGTGTCGGGAACCAGTTTTGACAGACCTGCATTCGGGCAGATGATGGATGATGTCAGAGATGGGAAAATCAGTTGCATTATTGTGAAGGATATGTCCCGTTTTGGCAGGGATTATATCGAAGCCAGCAACTATATTGAAACGATATTTCCGTTCCTCGGGGTCCGTTTTATATCGGTAAGTGATCATTTTGACACAGAGGCAGAATTTAACCAGAATAAGGCACTGGAAATTGCATTGAAAAATCTGGTGAATGATATGTATACCAAGGATATTTCAAAGCGTGTTTCAGTCAGTCGCAGGCTTGATATGGAAAGGGGCAAATTTACGGGAAGCAATGCACCATATGGTTATAAAGTGGATAGTGGGGATGCCCTTCGTAAGTATGTGATAGACAGGGATGCGGCGGCAGTTGTCCGTCAGATTTTTGAACTGGCAGCAGATGGAGTGACGCTCAGGGAGATTGCGAAAGCACTTCAGGAGTATCGTCTTGCATTACCGGGAGATTATCTGAAAACAGGGAATCTCTATGTGGAGGAAGGTGCAGAGGCAAAGGCATGGTATCCTGGTACGATTTCCAACATCCTGAAAAATCAGGCTTATATTGGGAACATGGTACAAGGGAAAAGGCGTACCAGCTTGTATGATAACGAGGCAAGGCATGCTACGGATGAAAATGATTGGATTGTGGTTGAAAATACCCATGAGGCAATCGTGGATAAGGAGCTTTTCAACAAGGTAAGAGCTGTTATGGATAAGAAGGTGGAAGAGAGTATTTTCACATCTGGCAGGGGAAAGAATCTGCCTATAAAAGAAGATATTTTTGCAGGAATTTTATTCTGTGGAAATTGTGGCAGAAGAATTCCTTTAGCTTCCAGAATCCTGGAGAAGGATGGAGTGTTGGAGCGCCAGTATTTTTATTCCTGCAGATACAATTATGATTTCGGAGGGAAACAGTGTGGTTGTACCATTATGGAGCAGGAGCTTATAAATGTGGTGAATAACCTGCTTACAACTCAAATTGCAGTAATGACCGACAGTGCCAGGACGGAGGCTTCCATGCGAGGCGTAATGGACAGGGAACTGAAAAATCATGACATGAGGATTCAGAAGCTTCAAAAGCAGATTGACAGGAAGAATTACGAAGAAAGTAAAGAGTATCAGTCTTATGTTACTGGTGAGATTACCAAGGCCGATTTCAAGTGCAGGCAGGAGAAAAACGCAGATGCCATAATGAGACTTCGCGGGCAGATATCGGATGAAGAGGCAAGCCGCAGGCGTGTGAAGAGATTTTGTGAGAAGAAGATACAATGGCTGAAAGCAATTTATCGTTTTCAAAGTGAGGTTACCCTGGATAGAAATATGATTAAAATTCTGGTCGACAGCATTTACCTGTATCCGGATAAGAGGCTGGTAATTAATCTAAATTTTAAAGACGAGTATGCCAGAATGACAGACGGAGAGGAGATTTAAAATGGAGCAGATAGCAATATATTTGAGATTATCAAAGGAAGATGAATTTGTAAAAGATGAGAGCAACAGTATTACCAATCAGCGTGCTTTTATCCGTGGATTTATCAATAAAAATAAGGAACTTCGCAAAATGAGTGTGGTTGAGTTTGTGGATGATGGCTATTCTGGTAAAAATATGGACCGCCCGGATATGCAGAGAATGCTGGAACTGGTGAAAAGAAAGCAGATTTCATGCGTTATTGTAAAGGATTTTTCCAGATTTTCCAGAGATCATATCGAGCAGGGAAAATATATTGAACAGATATTTCCTTTTATGGGTGTGCGTTTTATTGCTATAAACGATAATTATGACAGCGCAGATTATGTGGGTGGTATTGGTGAGATTGATGTTGCATTTAAGGGAATCCTGTATGATTTCTTCAGCGAGGAGCAGTCTTCCAAAGTATCATTGACACTTGATACAAAGCGTGGCAATGGTAAGTACATAGCTACCTATGCTCCTTATGGCTATGTGAAAAGTCCGGAGGACAAGCATAAGTTGGTTGTGGATGAGTTTGCCAGTCAGATTGTAAAGCGCATTTTCAAAGAGTTTCTGTCTGGAAAATCTATGTACAAAATTTCAGAAGGACTGAACCGGGATGGAATAGATACACCGGGCGTGTATATTGCCATGCAAGTAGGAAGTGAAAAGCAACTTGCCAGATATCGTGAGAAAAAGCCTCTCTGGAATAATGTTGCAATAGGAAGAATCCTCGGAAATGAGCAATATATCGGCACGATGATTTACAGCCGCTTCAAGATTGAGAATGTTGGCGATAAACATGCAAAAGCACTTCCAAAGGATGAATGGAAGCGTGTGGAAAATTGTCACGAAGCAATTATCAGCAAGGAGGATTTTGAAAAAGTAGCTGCCATGCGAAAAGAAAATACATGTGCCAGTGCCAAAAGAAAGCATGAAACACATTGCCTGACTGGTAAAATGATCTGTGGTAACTGTGGGCATCGCCTGTCCCATACTTATGCCGGACGACCAAAGTATTACTGTGCAAATCATTATCTGGACAAGACTGATGAAAAATGCAATATCAGTGTGCTGGATGCCGATATAGAAAGCATTGTGAAGAAAGCACTTCAGATGATGATTGATGTGCTGGTAGATTCCAGAAAGGTTGTGGATATGCAACGGGAGAAACAGGCAGAGCGATTAAAGCAGGCAGAAAAGCATCTTTCAGATATGGAGCATAGCCGTGAACTAATTGAAAAAGATTTGCGTGAAGCTTATGAAAGCTACAAGCTGGAAATGACAGATAAAGAAACATATTTGGAACAGCGCAAGACATATGAGCAGATGTTGGCGAGCTTGCAGGAGAATATCGAAAAGCAGAGGGCAGCAGTAACCAGGATGACAGATGTGGATGTGCCGGAAGTGGCCGGTCTGGAGATGTTGGAAGGGCAGCTGAAACTGACCGGCTTTAACAGGGAAATGGTGGATGCTTTTGTGGAGGAGATTGTTGTGTATGCAAAGGACAGGGTGGAGATAAAGTGGAAGTTTCGAGATGAGTTTGGGGAGGTGGGAAAGGCTCGAAAGCCTTGATAATACTGATTATTCTGGTGGAGATTAATGAGGGGAGGTGGTATAATCGTATTAGCTGACATACAAATATTGGAGGATGGAGCATGAAAGAATTAATTTATATGTGGATAGAATCGGTAAGTAATAGAGCAAATATTTATAAACAAGGGATACAGTTTTCAAATAATTATATTGTGGAACTTAGGAAAAATGAATATTATGAAATTGAGTCTGTTGATATATATAAGAATGATAATATATATCGAAATCTATATGGGGAAAGTATAATAAATATATCAGCAATAGTTGGTATAAATGGAGTGGGAAAAACAACTATAATGGATATTCTGGGAAGTCCACGGGATACAAAGAAGAGATATTTGCTGGAATGGCGTTATTTTTTAATATATAGATGTGATGAGAAATATGTAATTGAGGGAAATGGATTAGATATAGTTGAGGATTTTATATTAAATATACCAGAATATTCAAGTGATGAATTTTCGTTTATATGTAAATATGACGAAAAAACAAAAAAATTCATATGTATTAATTTTTGTAATGAATCAGGTGAAATAGAAAAATCTATTAAGTATTTTTATTTTCAAGATAAACCAGCAGATAAACAAGGTTATTTAAAAAGCGAACATGAATATGATACTGATTATAATGTATGTTTTGAAAGAGTGGATATGAAGCCAAATGCTGCAAATGTATATAAAACTTGTTTTTTTATCAGAGATAATTTGGAATTTAATTCACATATAAATATGCAGAGACTTACATTTGAAATAGATGCCAAAACAGATATTAGAATTAAGGCTGCTACAAATTTAGATAAAGAAGCCATTAGGGAAGTGTTTATTATTAAAATACTATTGGCTATAATATATAGAATGGATACTGGGAAAACAGCGGTTGAAAGGCTGCCTATTGATACTAAAAATAATATATTTAGTTACAATTCAAATGATTATAAACAATATATGAGAATATTAGAGGAATGTATTGATGATTATAACGGATGGGGATGGAACAAAGAAAAAATAGTAACTTCCAGTTTAGTTGATTTGTTGGAGCGGATACCGATTAATTTCTTTGATAAGAAAGATAGACAGATATTAATTACGTCAAGCATGATATTTACAATAAGAGATGATTATTCTAAAGATATTTATAACTTACTATTGAGTTATTCCGATTATATTTCTTTTTCGTACTGTGGGATTAGTGCTGGGGAAAAGAAAATACTTGATGTTTTTTCTGGAGTTTTTTCACATGTTAATATTTTTGACAGAAATAATAGAAATGATGAAAAAACTAACATTATTCTGTTGGATGAGCCAGATAAAGGGTTACATCCAGAAATGTCAAGGAGATTTATCAGTTGGTTGGTTAAAGTATTTAATAATGAAAAAGGAATAGGTTGTAAATATCAGTTTATCATATCAACGCATTCACCATTTATGATATCTGATATTCCTAGCCCATATGTTCATTGTCTTAAACATGAGATGAAAGGGAAAATTTGGATTTCTCAAATATCAGATTCACCATTTGGATTGTTAAATAGTATTCCAGATCTTATGAAAGATACCTTTTTTATGGATAGTCCATTTGGTGAATTTGCGAATCTCTATTTTGGTAAATTAGTTAATGAGATAACAGAGATAAACACTGTTAGTGATTCTGAAATAATGGAAAAAATAAAGCAAAAGATTAGAGTTGTGAATGATCCGGTGTTGAATAAATATTTAAATAAGTTTTTGGAGAAAAAAGTAAAAGAGTTGGGAAATGTAGAGGAACAAATCGTGTATTATGAAGATAGGATAAAGGAATTGAGAGGACAATAAGAATGATAAAGCTTCCAAAGTACACAGATAAATATGTGGATGAATATCGTACGCAGATTGGACAGAGTGTATATAACAAGGCGTTTAATGATGCAATTTTCTGGAAAACAGTTTTTCCAGAGAGTTATGATGGAACGACTCTTCGTAAACAATTTTTTTTAGATGTTTTATTATTGCCAATAAATGAAATTTGTGCAAAATATGATTCGGTAAAATGTTATTATGATTTTGCTTTTTTTACGTCATTGAGTATTGAACGAATACACAACGGAGAAAGATCAAAGAAGAATAGAAAACTAAACAGGGAAAAGTATATTAATGGTTATGTTAGGTGCAATAGATATGCCAATAAGTTGTTGGGCAAAGTAGTTTCTTTAAAAAATCCTTCTGTTAGCGATAAGAATTTTATAGAATTTCAAAAAATGATGAGGAAAATTCTAAATAGAATAAATAGAGATGTCAAGAAGAGTATTAACTATGATGATATAAAAAAAGAACATAGAGTCGCGATTTTAGATGATTTGTCAATTAAAGTGTGTCCCTACTGCAATAGACAGTATATTGTCAAGTTGAATATTGATATAGGAAAACCGATTGGAGATATTGATCATTTCCTTTCACAAAATTATTTTGCCTTATTTGGATTATCGTTATATAATTTTGTTCCATCTTGTAAAATATGTAATTCGCTTTTTAAAAGTGATATTAATGCGGATATACAGTATCCGTATGGAATGTATGATGATTGTAATTTTACTTTTGAAATATCAAATACTAAGGGCGGATTAGCACCAGGAGATTTATATGGTTGGAGTGAGGATTTTTCGATAGATGTAAAAGGTGATGGTAAAAAAAGCGATATAAATCAAGCTGAAAGAGAAATTAAATTTTTCGAATTAAAAGCTCAATATGAGATACATAAAGAATATGTACGGAATTTATTGTATAAAAAAAATATGATAAATAATTCATTAATTTCGCACATGCAGTCTTATCTTGCCACAAAGGGTAATTTTTTGTCGGATAAGGAAATAAAAGAAGCTTTATATGGTTTTGATTTGGATAATATTGAATTATTAGAAAAACCACTTGCAAAATTGACAAAGGATATGTACGAAAAATATTAATCCAAAGTTGTGGAGTGACCTAAGTGATTGCAAGTTGGGAGTTATAACCCACCACAGAATTTGAAAGCAAAAATAGCTATTAAAGACCGAGATGTAAAGAAGTAGGTGATTAATAATGAGCAGAGGTATTGGAGCTTATGCCAATAAGATTTTTGAAGACAACGAAACTGTAATCTATGAGTATGGTGGATATAATTTAAATGCGGCTGAATACAGGAATGAAAATCATTTATGTGATGGCAGTATTACAATTCTGAAGAGGTGTTTTGCAGAACCTGAAATACATCAAAAATTAAAGAAAATGCCGAGTGGTCGGAAAAAGCTGGTGGCAAAACGGATTCCAGTATCAGTAGATTATGGACAGATATTAGAAAATGGTTTGATTAAAGTTGAAAATAGTAGCAATTGTTGGAAGATAACAGAAGATAATTTGCATGTAGATGTTATGGTATGTCATTTGTTATTCAAGTTGTTTTATCAGTATCAAGAAGAAGGCATTATTCCGGAACATGTAACTTACAATGTTTGAGCATAGTAATATAGACACAATTGAGTATAACCCTATCAGAAAAAATAAAAAAATTCCCCCCATCACACCCTTGACACGAGCGGGAACAGGTAAAACTTATGCCTCTGCATTTGCAATGAGAGAACTTGGATTTAAAAAAGTTTTATTTTTAGTTCATAGAGGACAGCTTGCAAGACAGACTAAGAAATCTTATGAGAAGGTGTTTGCAAAATCTGTTTCTATGGGTTTGGTTGGCGCAGGTTATCATGAATATGAAGCGGATTATGTATTTGCTACTGTTCA
>FR886314.1:9139-11232 GCA_000436535.1 Eubacterium sp. CAG:252
AGACGTTAAATAGGGATGAACATTTGCTTCAATATGATAAAAATGCATTTGACTGTATTATTTTTGATGAAGCACATCATGTAACTGCTGATACATATCAGAAGATTATGAAATATTTTGCGCCTAAGTTGTGGCTTGGAATGACAGCAACTCCTGATAAGCGGGATGATAATATTGCAGGTAGAAATGTTTATGAGCTGTTCAATTATAAGATTGCATACGAGATACGTTTACAACAGGCAATGGAAGAAAACTTGTTGTGCCCATTTCATTATTTCGGAATTACTGATTTATCTATAGTTGGAGATGTTAAAGAAAATCAGGATTTTAGTATGCTTACAAGCGATGAACGTGTAAGGCATATAATCCAGCAGGCAAATTATTATGGATATAGTGGAGAAAAAGTTAAAGGCCTTATATTTTGTAGCAGTATCAAAGAAACACAGGAATTATCACATAAATTTAATAATATAGTTAATCCGGACACAGGAAAATATTTTCGTACAATAGCGTTGAATGGCGATGCAACGGAACAGGAAAGGCAGAATGCATTTGAGAGACTTGCAATGGATGAGAATGAGGAAAATATTAATAAGAAGCCATTAGACTATATATTTTCCGTAGAAATATTGAATGAAGGTGTTGACATTGTAGAGGTTAATCAGGTTATTATGCTTAGACCGACACAATCGCCGATAATATTTATACAGCAGTTGGGACGCGGACTTAGAAAGGCTGATGGAAAAGAGTATGTTGTTATTCTTGATTTTATTGGTAATTATAATAATAATTTCATGATTCCAATAGCACTGTCAGGGGATAGAACTTACAATAAAGATAATATACGTAGATACATAATGGAAGGTGGAAGGGTTATTCCAGGTGCTTCTACAGTGCATTTTGATGAAATAAGTAAGAAAAGAATATTCTCATCTGTTGATAATGCTAATTTTAGTGATATTAAACTGATAAAAGAAAATTACACAAATCTTAAGAATAAATTAGGAAGAATACCAGAATTACGGGATTTTGATGATTATGGAGAAATGGATGTTGCCCGTATTTTTGATAATAATAGTCTGGGTTCGTATTATAAGTTTTTAGTTAAATATGAGAAGGATTATAAGCTTCGTCTTTCACAGGAAGAAGAAAAGATAGTTGAATTTATTTCCAAGAAACTGGCAAATGGTAAGAGAATTCAAGAATTACAATTACTTAAGAGAATGCTTATGTATGCAAAAGGATTGTCCAAATGTGGATTATTTTCAAGCTTTTCACATGATATGTTAACCTATGGTAAATCAATTAGTAAGGAACAGAAGGAAAATATTATAAATGTTATGACTAATGAATTTCCGGCAGGATCTGGTAAGAAAACATATGCACAGTGTGTTTTTATAGAAAAGGAAGGCAATGATTATAAGCCAACAAAGACATTTCTTGAAATGCTATCAAATAAAGATTTTTATAATATTATTAAAGAACTTGTTGATTTTGGAATATGCAGATATGAGAGAGATTATAAACAAAGTTATGATGTAACAGATTTTGTCCTTTATCAAAAATATACATATGAGGATGTATGTCGTCTGCTTAATTGGGAACAGAATGAAGTTCCATTAAATATTGGCGGTTATAAATATGATAAGAAAACAAAGACATTTCCAGTATTTATTAATTATGATAAATCGGATGATATTAGTGACACAACAAAATATGAGGATCATTTTGAACCAGGATTTAGGGATCGATTGATAGCAATATCAAAATCGGGCAGGAGTCTGCAATCTGAGGATGTACAGAATTTTCTTAAGGCTAAAGAGAGAGGAATTAGAGTAGAACTTTTTGTGCGAAAGAATAAGGACGATAAGATTTCTAAGGAATTTTATTATCTTGGACATATGACGGCTAGTGGAAATACTAAGGAATTTACAATGCTAAATACACAGAAAACAGCAGTTGAGATAGAATGGATACTTGATGTTCCAGTGCGTGAAGATATATATGAGTATATTGTAAATTCATAAATATTATGTATATGTCAAAAGTATAAAAAGTCGTTTGTGCTTGTAGAAAAAGACTTTTTTACTTGA
>FR886314.1:11259-11541 GCA_000436535.1 Eubacterium sp. CAG:252
GACTTTTTTACTTGATTTATTGCATTAAATCACGATATTAAAAGAAAGAAGGAAAGTGAGATAATTAGTTTTATAATTGTCACACAAGAATTATATGAAAACAGTTAAAGTAGTTGCAGCAGTAATAAAAGAAGTTAATGATAATGGGGAGCCAATTATATTCGCAACGCAGCGCGGGTATGGAGAATTCAAGGATGGCTGGGAATTTCCAGGAGGAAAAATAGAAACAGGAGAGACACCACTGGAAGCATTAAAGCGAGAAATTATGGAAGAATTAGATAC
>FR886314.1:11599-11809 GCA_000436535.1 Eubacterium sp. CAG:252
GGAACTTTAATTGATACAATTGAATATGATTATCCCAATTTTCATCTTTTAATGGATTGTTTTTGGTGTGAGATAGTAAGCGGAGAATTGAAGTTAAAGGAACATGAAAATGCAAAATGGCTGACTAAGGAGCATCTTGATGAGGTTGAATGGCTGCCGGCAGATGTTATTTTGATTGACAAGATAAGAATGGATATGTAGGAGAATTTA
>FR886315.1 GCA_000436535.1 Eubacterium sp. CAG:252
TAGATAAATTCCAGTTTGTACATTTGTACAATTCATTAAACTTTATGTTCCTTTATATAAATTAATCCAAAGCCAGATATAAGCCAAGGTAAGGCTGGTACGCGTAATGCGTAGGACACACTTGAAAGTCGGTTGAGCTATTTCTTATACTTTCCATCTAAAACCAGATAGGCGGGTACAAGGATGTACCTGCCAGTGAGACCGCGCCAAGGACGGCGCGTTCGAACGGTATCGTCCAATAACAAAGCATCTATGGAAAGTATTAGAAATAACCAACCAACTTTCTGGTGTCTGAAGCATTACTCGAGCTAGTCTTACCTTGGCTTATATCGTCCGTTTATCAATATATTTTATTTTTGTAATAATGAAATGTAAATTTGATAATCAGATATTCTTACAACTTAATAAACACCGGCTTTCTCCTCTCAAACACCGTATAATACCCGAACCCAGCACCTTTAAGCATATCCTCAATAACATCAAACCTGTGCGCAACATATTCAGTCTGGTGCGCATCAGAACCAGTTGTAATAATCTCACCGCCAAGCTCACGATACCTTTTTAAAATATCAGGGCATGGATTAGGATACTTAAGTCCATACTTAAGACTTGCGGTGTTAATCTCAATACCTTTTCCCTTCTCAATAAGCATACGGAGAGCAGTGTCTATATAATCATAATAATCCATCCAGTTGTAATCCGTATCCTTGCCGGGAGCATAGCGTATGATATAGTCAAGATGTCCGTAAACATCAAAATTATCGCAGGTTTTAATAGAGTCGATAACACACTGGTAATAAGATATTATACTGTCCTTCACGGATACATTTTCCCAGAAATCATCATAATAAGGGTCATTTCCGTATACAAGATGAGATGAGCCTATAATAAAGTCAAGCTGGCAGTCCTTATCATAAGCGTTGACCCTGTCTGCAACCGATGGCATAAGCCCCTGCTCAACACCGACATTAATTGTAATATTATGTGAATATTTTTCCTTCAATCTGGTTATAGTATCTATGTAGCTTTTTAAGTCAAGGTCGAATACCACTTTACCGTCTTCTAAAGGATAGTCAAAGTCGTTGTGGTCAGTGAAGCATATAGACTTAAGACCAAGAGCTATCGCCTGCTTGATTACATTTTCTGGTGGATTATCCGAGTCAGAAGAAAAATGTGTGTGAAGATGACAGTCAGACAGCCTGCCGTAATAATTACCTGAATTCATAGTGTACTCCTTCATATTAATTAAGAAAATTTATATTAATGTCCATATCATAGCATAACAGACAGGTACTTTCTATATAACTGATTACATTTTATGTCAAACTTTGGTGAAACTCTTGAAAATATTTGTTTAGATTGTTATTATGTAAATGTATTTTTACATTCTTTACACAAAATGCACATTAATTTAATAAAGTGATATGCTATATGTGCAGGACAGGAGAAAAAAGTGGATATTGAGTTAGTTGGCAATTTGTTTAAGTTTGCAGGTGGCATCGGTATGTTCCTATACGGAATGAATATTATGGCCGATGGTATGCAGAAGTCAGCTGGAAGTAAGATGAAACAGCTTATTGGGTATCTGACCAGAAACAGATTACTGGCGGTTCTGGTAGGAGCATTTATAACTGCGATTATTCAGAGTAGCGGCGCTACTACAGTCATGGTCGTAGGTTTTGTTAATGCAGGACTGATGACACTTGTTCAGGCGGTCGGCGTTATAATGGGTGCTAATATTGGTACAACCATTACAGCATGGATTGTTTCACTTGGACAGTTAGGTGATGCAGTTAAAGTGTTAAAGCCAGAGTTTTACGCACCTCTGCTTGTAGGCATTGGCGCAATTCTTGTTTTATTTAGTAAGAAACCAAAGAAAAAGATGATTGGTGAGATTATAGTTGGTATAGGACTTTTATTCCTTGGACTGAGCTTTATGTCTGAGTCAATATCTCCATATACAGATGCGCCTATATTCTCAAAGGCATTTCAGGTAGTTGGAAGCAATCCTTTCCTTGGAATACTTATAGGTATAGTTGTTACAGCTCTTTTGCAGAGTTCATCGGCTTCAGTTGGTATATTACAGACACTCGCTATCAATGGTGTTGTCACAACGAATGCGGCAGTATTCATAACATTAGGACAGAATATCGGTTCATGTGTCACAGCCATTATCTCAAGTGCTGGTACTACGCGTAACGCAAAGAGAGCAGCATGTATGCATCTTTTGTTTAATATTGCAGGTGCAGTTATATTTGGAACAGGTGCATTTATATTATTTATGTTAAGACCGGCGCTTGCCGCACATAATATAACAAGTGTTGAGATTTCACTGTTCCATACATTTTTTAATATTATATGTACAACAGTAATGATGCCATTTGGAGGTTTACTTGTTAAGTTATCGGGTATGATAATAAGAGAGAAGTCACAGGATGAAGAAAATGCATCACTTGAGGCAAGTGACAGTTACGCTGCTGAGTTGTCAAGACATTTTGACAACAGAATATTAGAACAGCCATCAGTTGCTGTTGACAGGGCGCTCAGCGAAGTTGTTCTTATGGGTAATCTTGCACTTGATAATATAAAGTACTCAGCCAGGGCAGTTATCAATAACGATCAGGATATGATAGATAAAGTACTTGAAACAGAACATAAGGTTGACCTATATGAAAAGTACCTTACAGAATATCTTATTAAAGTAAACAATCTGTCGATAACAGAGGAGCAGCATCTTATGGTTAATAATCTGTTCCACGCTATCATAGATATAGAGAGGGTATCTGATCATGCAGAGAATATGGCAGACCTTGCAAAGTATAAGATAGAGAATGGAATATCATTCTCACAGCACGCCATGGAAGAACTTAAGTCACTTTATGAAAAGGTAGTAGTCAGCTTTTCTGAGGCAGTAAAGGCAAGAGAGAAGCTCAGCCGTATTGCAGCAGAAAATGTATGCAGGATTGAAGATGAAGTTGACGATATGGAAGAGGAGTTAAGAAACAAGCACATAGAAAGACTTTCCTCAGGATTGTGCAAGCCTTCTAATGGTGTTATATTCCTTGACACACTTTCTAACTTTGAAAGAATGTCAGACCATGCCAACAATCTAGCAGACTGTGTTCTTGAAGAGATAGAAAGAAAGAATTAATTATGTGGCTGCATTTTAGTATGACTTGTATTTAACAGGTGCAAATGTGTTAAAGTGTTTATGATTGATAACTAACTTACACATATACGATTGCAGAATGTGACAAATTATAGAATAATTTGTAAAAAATAGTAATTAACACTTGATATTTTAAATCAGTTTATGTAGAATATCTGTAGTTGATTTTTTATTAACAATCTTTATATTAGGAGGATTTATTTTTATGTCAGTAAAAGTTGCGATTAATGGTTTTGGACGTATCGGTAGACTTGCATTCAGACAGATGTTTGGTGCAGAGGGTTATGAGGTTGTTGCTATCAACGATTTAACAAGCCCTAAGATGTTAGCTCATCTTTTAAAGTATGATTCATCACAGGGAAGATATGTTAACTTCGGTGAAGAAGATCAGGTAACAGCTGATGATGAAGCTGGTACAATCACAGTAAAGGGTAAGACAATCAAGATCTACAAGGAACCAGATGCTAATAACTGCCCTTGGGGTGAACTTGATGTTGATGTAGTTCTTGAGTGCTCAGGATTCTATACATCTAAGGCAAAGGCTCAGGCTCATATCAATGCAGGTGCTAAGAAGGTTGTTATTTCAGCTCCAGCTGGTAACGATCTTAAGACAATCGTTTACAATGTTAACCATGAAACACTTACAGCAGAGGATAATATCATTTCAGCTGCTTCTTGTACAACAAACTGCTTAGCTCCTATGGCTAAGGCTCTTAATGATTGTGCTACAATCGAATCTGGTATTATGTGTACAATCCATGCTTACACAGGTGATCAGATGATTCTTGATGGACCACAGAGAAAGGGTGACTTAAGAAGATCTAGAGCAGGTGCTTGCAACATCGTTCCTAACTCAACAGGTGCTGCTAAGGCTATCGGTCTTGTTATCCCAGAACTTAACGGAAAGCTTATCGGAGCTGCACAGAGAGTTCCTACACCTACAGGTTCTACAACAATCCTTAACGCTGTTGTAGCTAAGAAGGTTACAGTTGATGAAGTTAATGCTGCTATGAAGGCTGCTGCAACAGAAAGCTTTGGATACAATGAAGAACTTATTGTTTCTAGTGATATCGTTGGTATGAGATTCGGTTCATTATTTGATGCTACTCAGACAATGGTTAACGAACTTCCAAATGGTGGTTGCCAGGTTCAGGTTGTTTCTTGGTATGATAACGAAAACTCATATACAAGCCAGATGGTTAGAACAATTAAGTACTTCGCTGAATTAAGCAAGTAATTATAGATGTATTAACCATTATAAGGTTGATTATGTTTAATTAGTAATAATACCGGAGATGAGAATTCATTCTCCGGTATTTTAATAAGTTTGTTTTGGAGGAATTAATTATGCTTAATAAGAAGTCAGTAGATGACATCAATGTTAAAGGCAAAAGAGTATTATGCAGATGTGATTTTAATGTACCATTAGATGGTGACAGAATTACAGATGAGACACGTCTTGTTGCAGCTCTTCCTACTATCAAGAAGTTAATAGCAGATGGTGGCAAGGTTATCCTTTGCTCACACCTTGGTAAGCCAAAGGGAGCTGATAAGGCTTTCTCTTTAGCTCCAGTTGCTAAGAGACTTTCAGAGCTTCTTGGACAGGAAGTTAAGTTTGCAGCAGATGATACAGTAGTTGGTGATAATGCAAGAGCTGCTGTTGAAGCTATGAACGATGGAGATGTTATTCTTCTTGAGAATACACGTTTCAGAGCAGAAGAAACAAAGAATGGTGAAGAGTTCTCTAAGGATCTTGCATCAATCGCTGATGTATTTGTAAATGATGCTTTCGGTACAGCACACAGAGCACACTGCTCTAACGTTGGTGTAACAAAGTATGTTGATACAGCAGTAGTTGGATACCTTATGCAGAAGGAAATAGATTTCCTTGGCAATGCTGTAAACAATCCAGTTAGACCTTTCGTAGCTATTCTTGGTGGTTCAAAGGTTTCATCAAAGATCTCAGTTATCAACAACCTTCTTGATAAGGTAGATACACTTATCATCGGTGGTGGTATGTCATATACATTCCAGAAGGCTCATGGCGGTAACGTTGGACAGTCATTAGTTGAAGATGATTATCTTGACTACGCTAAGGAAATGATGGCTAAGGCTGAAGAGAAGGGCGTTAAGATGCTTATTCCTATTGATACAGTAGTAACAAAGGAATTCAAGAACGATACTCCTTTCCACGTAGTTGAAGCTGGATGCCAGGAAGATGATGATATGGGTATGGATATTGGACCTAAGACTTGCGAGCTCTACAAGGATGCTCTTAAGGATGCTAAGACAGTAGTATGGAATGGACCAATGGGTGTATTCGAATTTCCTAACTTCGCAAAGGGTACTATTGCAGTTGCAGGGGAATTAGCTCAGCTTACAGATGCTACTACAATTATTGGTGGTGGTGATTCAGCAGCAGCAGTTAATAACCTTGGATTCGGTGATAAGATGACACATATTTCAACAGGTGGTGGTGCTTCACTTGAGTTCCTTGAAGGTAAGGAGCTTCCAGGTGTTGTAGCTGCTAATGATAAGTAATGTGTTTACTGACATAAACATATAGCTTAAGTAGTTATATTATTATAATTACAGAGCACAATTATCAAAAAGGACCGCATATATTAATATATGCGGTCCTTTTTGATAATTGTGCTCTGTAATTATAATAATATAACTACTTAAGCTATATGTTTATGTTGTAAAAATAGACATAATTTTCGATACAACTTAATACAATATAAGAAGTAGTGATGATAATGGGATATATTATTGTATTTATTTTAAATATTCACAATATTAGTGGCTTTTTTAAAATTTTTATGATATAATTCATATATCTAAATAAGCATTTTTAATAATTATTTTATATATTATTAAGGATGTTATTATAGTTACTGTGCGTGGTTGATATGAATTATGCAGGATAGCAAGGAATTATCGCTGTTAATAATATATTCATAATATTCGACTGAATATTAATCAGTAACATATTGTATGGAGGCGTGGTTTTAGTATGAGAAAGAAGATTGTAGCAGGAAACTGGAAGATGAATATGACTCCAAAGGAAGCAGTGAGGCTTGTAGGTGAGCTCCGTGATAAAGTTTCAGGTAGTGATGTTGATGTTGTATTCTGTGTTCCAGCTATCGACATAATACCAGTTGTTGAAGCAGTGAAAGATACTGATATAAAGGTTGGTGCAGAGAATATGCACTATGAGGAGAAGGGAGCATTTACAGGGGAAATATCACCGGGAATGTTAGTTGACTCAGGAGTATCATATGTTATATTGGGTCACTCTGAGAGAAGACGGTATTTTAACGAGGATGATGAATGTATTAACAGAAAGGTAAGAAAGGCTATCGAATATGGTCTTATACCTATAATCTGCTGTGGTGAAACTATCCAGCAGAGGGAAGAGGGAATAACATTAGAGTTCATAAAGAAGCAGATAAATGCGGCATTTGCACAGGTATCGCCAGAGGATGCAGTTAAGTGCATAGTTGCTTATGAACCTATATGGGCTATTGGTACAGGAAGAGTTGCCACGTCAGCACAGGCCCAGGAAGTATGCGAGGCTATAAGAGGTAATATCAGGGAAATATACGATGATGAGGTAGCATCTAAAGTAAGAATTCTTTATGGTGGTTCAGTTAATGCATCTAATGCAAAAGAACTTTTTGAACAGCCAGATATAGATGGTGGATTGGTTGGAGGCGCAAGCCTTAAGCCAGACTTCTGTAATATTGTTAATTATGAAGCGTTATAATAAGTGTAAAGAAAGAGGACAAGGCTGTAAAGCAGGGAATAACTACAGGGTGGAAGTTCTGTAGTTACTCCCTGCTTTATTTTATTTATCACTAATTGCATATTTCAGATAATTATGCTATTATACAACAGGTGAAATCAGAGGTTGCTATCAGTTATATAAGTTTAGGATTTATGCGTGTATTAAATGAGTATAAGTTTACAGTATAAGTATATAGCGGCTATTTTGGATTATGCTTAAGGCGCATCACATGCGTTAGAATGGAGGATTAATATGAGTAAGAAACCAGTTGTATTAATGGTACTTGATGGTTATGGTTTAAGTGACAAAACAGAAGGTAATGCTATTGCTATGGCAAATACTCCTGTTATGGATAAGTTAATGAAGGAATATCCTTTTGTAAAGGGTAATGCTTCTGGCAGTTATGTAGGTCTTCCAGACGGACAGATGGGTAACTCAGAAGTTGGACATATGAATATCGGTGCTGGCAGAATAATATATCAGGACCTTACAAGAATAACAAAGTCTATAGAAGATGGAGATTTCTTTAACAATGAAGAGCTTCTTGCTGCTATGGAAAACTGCAAGAAGAATAATTCAGACCTTCATCTTTTCGGTCTCTTATCAAGCGGTGGTGTTCACAGCCACATTTCACATGTATATGGTCTTTTAGAGATGGCTAAGAAGAATGGTGTATCTAATGTTTATGTACATGCATTCCTTGATGGTAGAGATACTCCACCAGCATCTGGTAAGGACTTTGTTGCACAGCTTGAAGAAAAAATGTCAGAAATCGGTGTTGGTAAGGTAGCTTCTTTAGCAGGAAGATACTATGCTATGGATAGAGATAATAACTGGGACAGAGTTGAACAGGCATATCTTTCACTTACAACAGGTGAAGGAAAGCAGGCTGAGAGCGCTGTAAAGGCTATGGAAGACTCATATGCAGCAGATGTTACAGATGAGTTCGTAGTACCTACAGTTATTACAGAGAACGGCAAGCCATTATCAGTTGTAAAGGAAAATGATTCAGTTATCTTCTTTAACTTCCGTCCAGACAGAGCAAGAGAGATGACAAGAGCATTCTGTGATGATAAGTTCGTAGGCTTTGAGAGAAAGTATATTCCTACAACATTTGTATGCTTCAAGGATTATGATGAGTCTATTCCTAACAAGCTTGTAGCATTCAAGAAGGAAGAAATTAAGAATACATTTGGCGAGTTCCTTGCAGCACACGGCAAGAAGCAGCTTCGTCTTGCAGAAACAGAGAAGTACGCACATGTAACATTCTTCTTTAATGGTGGTGTTGAAGACCCTAATGTAGATGAATTCAGACTTCTTGTTAATTCACCTAAGGATGTTCCTACTTACGACTTAAAGCCAGAAATGAGCGCACCAGAGGTTAGTATGGACCTTGTTGAGGCTATAAAGTCAGACAAGTATGATGTTATCGTAATCAACTTCGCTAACCCTGATATGGTTGGACATACAGGCGTTATTCCAGCAGCAGTTAAGGCTGTTGAGAAGATTGATGAACTTGTTGGAAAGGCAGTACAGGCTATTAAGGATGTTGACGGCGTATTATTCATCTGTGCAGACCACGGTAATGCAGAAAAGATGATTGATTACGAAACAGGCGCACCACATACAGCACATACAACTAACCCAGTTCCATTTATTCTTGTGAACTATGATGAGTCATACACATTAAGAGAAGGCGGAAGATTATGCGATATAGCACCTACTCTCATCCAGATAATGGGACTTGAACAGCCAGCCGAGATGACAGGAGAATCACTTCTTATTAAGAAGTAATGATATAAATGTATCATAAAATTTATTACACATACCAGTAAAATATTAGTTGCACATTTATTATTTATTTGGTATAATAGCTTTATTGTGATTTTTGCAATCTATTAGGAGGTTTGATATATGTTTGGTATGTCATGGGCTGATACATTAAGAATAGTCTTAATGGGTATATTTATATTAGTATGTATATGTTTAACAGTAGTGGTTCTTATGCAGGAAAGCAAGCAGAATGGTCTTTCAGGTGCAATCAGTGGTGCAGCGGACACATACTGGGGTAAGAACAAGGGACGTTCTATGGAAGGAAAGCTTGTAACAATTACAAAAGTACTTTCAGTGTTATTTGTTCTTATTGCTATTATTTTAAATATTAATTTCTAATTTAAGTGTTTACAGAGGACGCTCTTAAGATATAATATATCTTAAGGGCGTTTTGTGATATAATGTGCGTAAACAATGAGCCGTGCAGGATAAAAGAATAAAAAAGAATTGTACTTGCACAGAGTTCTTTTTTAGAATTTTATCGTATAGGGCGAATGTCCGACAGTCTAAGAAAGCTTTGCTTTCTTAGACTTGCACGGCAAAGTAAATAATTTATGACATAATGCAGGCTAAAAGAAAAAATTATAATACGAAACAGAGGTGACAACGATGAAGACAGACATTTTCAAGGAAAGAAAGAAAAATATAGCTGACCTTATCCTTAATAATGAATTATATGTTCCTATGAAGACAAAGGAAATAGCCATATTACTTGGTATTCCGAAGGATAAGAGATACGAGCTGCAGGAAGTACTGGATGCACTTGTGGCTGACGGAACAATAGGAGTAAGTAAAAAAGGAAAGTATATGAAGCCTGACAATGTTGCACTTATAGGCACATTTGAAAGTACAAGCAGGGGCTTTGGATTTGTGTCTGTAGAAGGACAGGATGAGGATATATTTATAAAGGCAAGCGACACGAAAAATGCTTTCTACCATGATAAAGTCAAGATAGTTATAACACTTCCTAAAAAGGGCGATAAAAGAGCAGAAGGAAAGGTTATAGATATAGTTGACCATGAGATTAAGACACTTGTGGGAACATACCAGAGAAATAAAAATTTCGGATTTGTTGTGCCTGATAACCAGAAGATAGCATGTGATATATTTGTATCCAAGGAGCATGAGCAGGGCGCAGTTACCGGAAGCAAGGTTATAGTCAAGATAACAGACTATGGCAAAGGTGGAAGAAATCCTGAGGGAAGAATTACAGAAGTCATAGGACATATAGACGACCCGGGAACAGATATTATGTCGATAGTCAAGGCATATGACCTGCCGGAGGAGTTTCCAGACAGCGTTAAAAAGCAGCTGAAGAGCATACCTGACGAGGTGGACGAAAAGGATAAGGCGGGAAGAACCGACCTCAGGGATGTTGTTATGGTTACTATAGATGGAGAAGATTCAAAGGACCTTGACGATGCTGTATCGCTGACAAAAGAGGGGGATATATATCATCTTGGTGTTCACATTGCAGATGTCAGCCACTATGTAATAGAGGGAAGTGCGCTTGATAAAGAGGCGTTAAAACGTGGTACAAGCGTTTACCTTGTTGACAGAGTTATACCTATGATACCTCACCAGCTGTCAAACGGCATATGTTCGCTTAATGAAGGCTGTGACAGACTTGCACTTAGCTGTCTTATGGATATTAATTCAAAGGGAGTGGTCGTAGGTCACAAGATATGTGAGTCAGTCATCAATGTTGACAGAAGAATGACATACACCTCTGTTAAGAAAATTCTTGAAGATAATGATGCAAATGAGATAGAAAAATATAAAGAATTAGTTCCTATGTTTAAGCTTATGGAGGAGGCTGCCGCGCTTCTTAGAAAGAAGAGATTTGCGCGTGGTTCGATAGATTTTGATTTTCCAGAGTCTAAGATAGTGCTTGATACTAAGGGACATCCGGTTAAGATAGAGCCTTATGACAGAAATGTTGCAACAAAGCTTATAGAAGACTTTATGCTTGTAGCTAATGAAACAGTTGCAGAGGATTATTTCTGGCAGGAAGTTCCATTTCTTTACAGGACACATGAAAATCCTGACCCTGAAAAGATAATCAAGCTGTCAACATTTATCAATAACTTTGGATATTCAATGCACATAACAGATGAGATACATCCTAAGGAGCTTCAGAAGCTTTTAGAGAAAATATCAGGCTCAGATGAGGAAAATCTTATAAGCAGGCTTACATTGCGTTCAATGAAAAAGGCTAAGTATACACCGGAATGTATAGGACATTTTGGACTTGCAGCCAAGTATTACTGCCACTTTACATCACCTATAAGACGTTATCCGGATTTACAGATACACAGAATTATAAAAGAGTGTCTGCATGGTGGTATGAGCGAAAAGCGAAAAGATCATTACTATAAAATACTTCCGGATGTTGCGGAGCAGACAAGCGCTACCGAGCGAAGGGCAGATGAGGCAGAAAGAGATACTGACAAGCTCAAGATGGTTGAATACATGGAGCAGTTCAAGGGTGAGAAGTTCTCTGGTGTCATATCAGGTGTAACTAACTGGGGCATATATGTCGAACTTCCTAATACAATAGAAGGAATGGTATCTGTAAATGATATGCCGGGCTTCTATATATTTGACGAGAACCATTATGAGATGGTAAATGAAACGACACACAAAACATATAAGCTGGGACAGAAGGTTGATGTTGTGACTATAGGAACCAATAAGATAGCAAGAACAATCGATTTTATGTTTGCAGAGGATTATGATGACAGATATAATTAATTTTATCATGCTTTGATTATAAGGAGGGATATGATGGCAAAGGATAGTGCCAGTGGCAACAGACTTATTGCTAATAATAAAAAGGCTTATTATGATTATTTTATAGAAGATAAGATAGAGGCAGGTATGGAGCTGTGTGGAACAGAGGTTAAGTCTATACGACAGGGAAAATGTTCCATAAAAGAGTCATATATACAGATAATAAATGGCGAGGTATTTGCAATTAATATGAATATTACGCCTTATGAAAAAGGAAATATATTCAACAAAGACCCATTAAGACCTAAGAAGCTTCTTTTACATAAGAGTGAGATTAACAAGCTTGCTGGGCAGTTATCTACAAAGGGTTACACACTTGTTCCGCTTCAGGTTTATCTTAAGTATGGCAAGGTGAAAATGCAGATAGGTCTTGCAAAAGGTAAAAAGAACTACGACAAGCGTGAGTCGATTGCCAAGAAAGACCAGCAAAGAGAGGCGGCTAAGGACTTTAAGATTAGAAATCTGGGGTAAGATAATAATTAATAATTTTATTACAGATTAAGATTAAGAAAGGAAATTGTAATTATGGAATTCACAGAAGTAATAAAAAACAGATATTCATGCAAAAAGTTTAGTGATGAAAAAACAGATACGGTTTCGTATATTTAGAATGTATTAATATAGCGGCTGTATTTGAATAGTTAAATATCTGTTTCACAGCCGCTTTCTTTTCCTTTGCGCTCTATTATATCATAATTTATAAAAATTAATTAATTATTTATAAGAATATATTGACTTTAGGCAGTATATAATGTTATATATTATATGGTCATTAAAGACTACAATTTAATATATGGGCTTGTAAAGGTTTCGACAGGGGTTTTGAAACTGGTGAAGCTATCCGTATGCAATGCGTTAAATGGCAAACTTAAATATAAACGCTGAAGATAATTTAGCATACGCTGCCTAAGTTGCAGCAGTCTGACCTAGAGCACTCACACTTTAGGACCCAGGCTTCGAACATGTGAGAAACGACATAGCTTAAGCTTTGCGGTTATGGACGTATTATGAAGCTACTAAGTGCATAAGGGTGTTAGTTCCCGTATGCATAAGGGAATGTCAAATAACTGACTATGATAGTAGAAGAACAGCGGATGGGCTTTTGGACAGGGGTTCGACTCCCCTCAGGTCCACTTGAGTTCATTAAGGCAAACCCAGTATATGATATTATCGTTATCGTATACTAGAATATGTTTTATTTGGTGTATCGTAGAAAATAAAAGTAACGGCATTGTACGATTGCGAGAGTGATATACGATGCCGTTATTTTTATGGTATAATACGGATATGAATTTAATAAATCGAAATATTTATTTGACTTTTTCAAAAAAGAAAAATATAATAATTCTTGAACGAGTAGCAGACTAGCGTAAATCCAGTTTTGCTGCTCGTTTTTTATGTACCTGCTGTCGTACATTATGAAAATATATAATGCATTTAGAAGTGTGTAGCTTATCAGCGTAAGTCCAGCTTACAAGATAAGTTCACACTTTTTTTATGCAGAAAATGTACTTCCAGCGATTATAGCGCAGGCGCTTATGTCTATCATGGTTTATGTTATGAATTTGATTTTGAAGTTTAGTCCTTCCGCACAGACAGCATACGGATTATTTTATAAAGTGCAGCAATTCGTATTGTTCCTCGCATTTGGTTTAAGAGATGCGATTACACCAATAATAGCATTTGCAGCTTTATTTAATGCAGGACAGTCAAGAGGGTATTTTATACAGGCTATGAGAATTATTTCTATAAGCTTTATTTTTGCAGGAATAAATGTGGCATATCAGGGAATTTATCAGGCATTGGATGGTGGTATTGAATCGCTTGCGATTTCATTACTTAGACAGCTTGTGATTATATTGCCACTGGCAGGAATTTTTTCTGTTTTTGTAAAAAACGGACATGCAGGTGTTTCATTAATATGGTGGGCATTTCCTATAACGGAGATTATTGCATGTATAGTTGGATGTGTATTTTTAAAGAAAATCAGAAAAAATAAAGTTGAAAAATTAAGCGAGTAAACTTAGAAAATGATTTATAAATGATATATGGAATAAAAATTGTGATATAAGAAAAAGTTTAATAGGAGGAGAATTATATATGTCAAAGAGAATTATAACCATTAGCAGAGAGTTCGGAAGCGGTGGGCGTTTTATTGGTGAAGAGGTTGCTAAAAAAATGGGTATTGCCTATTATGACAAGGACATTATTAGACAGATTGCTGAACAATCCGGATTATCACCGGAGTATATATGACAGTAATTGCACAGCCAAAGAAAATTTATCTGAAGGGACTGGAATATCTGGAACTTTGCAGGGATACATGTGCATTTGGTGTAAATGATGAAGACCAGCTTGCATTAAAAGAACCGATTAGTAAAGAAGATTTAGACAAAAGAGAGGTTTTGTGCGGCACATATTATTATATGGAAAAGTCGTTTGAAACGCTTCTTTTGGGAACTGCCGCCAGACTTCAGACATTAAATGCAGAGTATAATCTTGGGTCTGTTGCACAGGCAAAGTTTGGTAATTATATGCTTGTATTTCACAGTCATTGGAAGAATTGCTATTCACATATGTGCCGTATTATTTCCTCGGATATAGATGCTGGGAGTATTGGTGTGGTTATACGTAAGGGTGAGAGGAAAAGGTTGGAGAACTTGTATAGGTGTTGTGTTGAGGTGGTAATTACTTAAAATTATGGTTATATTTCTTCCTGTTAGAAGTGGAAAATTATTGTTTATCAAAATGTTAATAAGTGTAGTATAAGAGTCGGGAAAGGATATGTATGTCAAGAATAGAAGCAGGCGAATGTGAACATATGGATATGGAGTGGTATGGCATTGACAGGCAAGGCAATATTGCTGTATTTTGCAGTGGAGGAGAAGGCAATTTGCCGGAGTTCGTATGTGAAAATGTTGAAAGAGCAGATGAATTAATGGAATACTTTGATAAGTTTGAAAGAATCACGGACAGTGTTGTTGTTTTTATGATACAATGATTGTATCTTCAGAGTATAAAGAAAGGCTATAAAAGTAAAATTTGAAAGCAGTATTTATAGAAAATAATACAGATATGGAGGTTTTAATAATGTTTAACTTTGAATATTACACACCTACAAAGGTGATTTTTGGCAGGAATTCAGAAAATAAACTTGTGGAACTTTTACAGGAGTATGGTGCACATAAAGTATTAATCCACTACGGAGGAAAAAGTGCTTTAAAATCGGGATTGATTAATAAGATAAAGACAGCGCTGGATAATAGTGAAATACCATATGTGGAATTAGGAGGTGTAGTACCCAATCCACATTTATCAAAAGTAAGAGAAGGTATTGAACTTGGAAAAAGAGAAAAGATTGACTTTATTCTTGCAGTTGGCGGTGGTTCTGTAATTGATTCTGCAAAGGCAATCTCATATGGACTTGCTGAGCCGGAATATGATGTCTGGGAATTGTTCAGGCATGAACGTAAGGCTGAGAAGTTTCTTCCTGTTGCATCAGTTTTAACTATCGCAGCATCCGGTAGTGAAACAAGTAACAGTTGTGTTATAACAAATGAGGATACAGGCGAAAAACGTTCATATAATGATAATATATCACGTCCGAAATTTACAATTATGAATCCTGAGCTGACAATGAGCCTGCCTGATTACCAGACTGAATCGGGTTGTGCGGATATTATGATGCATACTATGGAACGTTATTTTACTAATGGCGGCAATATGGAACTGACAGATGAGATAGCTGAAGGCCTTTTGCGTACAGTAATGAAGTATGCAGAAATATTGCATAATAATCCTATGAACTATGAAGCACGTGCAGAGATTATGTGGGCAGGAAGTCTTTCTCATAATGGTCTTACAGGTTGTGGAAATGACGGCGGTGATTTTGTATGTCATGCGCTGGAGCATGAAATGGGAGGAATGTTTGATGTAACACATGGTGCAGGTCTTGCAGCAATCTGGTCGAGCTGGGCGAGATATGTTTATAAAGATTGTCTTCCTAGATTTGTAAGGTATGCTGTAAATGTGATGGGAGTAACTCATTCTGGAAGTGATGAGGAAACTGCACTGAAAGGTATAGAGACTATGGAGAAATTTTATCATCGTATTGGTATGCCGGTTAATATGAGAGAACTTGGTATTGCCCCTACAGATGGGCAGATTACTGCAATGGCAGAATCGTGTTCTCGTGCGGCTGGCGGTAAAAAGGGTTCTGCAAAGGTTTTATATCAGAAAGATTTTGAAGAAATTTACCGCATGGCAAGGTAAGTAGATGATAAAAGTAATCAGACAGATAGTATATAAAGAGAAAAAATTAAGTGCCGTAATAAATACAGCACTTAATTTTTTAGTCGTACTGTAATCTCAGTTATGTAAGAATCTGGATTATCAACAGCAAGAATATCTATCAGATAACGTTCCATATAGTCATTTTCAACCAGCAGATTATGCTCTTTGATGTATGCAATCATCCGCTGGTAAGCCGTTCCAATATTTTTCCAGTTTCCTGCGTGATATGCAGTAAGATATTCACCTTCTGGAAATTTTAAAAAGTCTGTAACCTGCGCCTCAGTTTTTCTTTCATTAAAGCAGCTATGACCAGTATCAAGGGTTGCTATAGGCGACCATGCCTGTATCTGGATGTTTTCTTTGTTCATATATTCTGCCTCATCCTGTCCTTGGAAAAATGTATTACATTGAATCATATTTACGGCAGGTTTCACCTTATTAAAAAACAGAAAATCAGCAAGCTTATCCTGTGTAAAGTTATCTACTCCGATGGCTTTTACTTTGCCCTCTTCATATAATTCTTCCATAGCCCTCCAAGCACCATAATAATCATTATATGGCTGGTGGATAAGATACAGGTCAACGTAATCAAGACCAAGGCAGTTAAGTGAGTGCGAAAAAGCCTCTTTTGTCTTTTCGTAGCAGGTATCTGTAATCCAGAGATTGGTTGTTATGAAAAGTTCATTACGGGGAATTCCACTTTTCTTTATGGCACATCCTACAGCCTGTTCATTTTCATAGGCAGCAGCAGTGTCGATTAGGCGGTATCCGGCATTTAGTGCCTGCAACACTGCATATTCGCATTGTTTTTCATCAGTCATACGGAAAACGCTGTAGCCAATAGGCGGCATATATGTACCATTATTCATGGAAATACTGTTATCAGTCTTCTCCATTGAAAAGTCCTCCTGTTTTATAATTATATTTTATTGTAAATGTATTATAGACTGACAAAAAATAATATCCAATATCTATTATCTATGATAAAATATAGTTAAAAAGAATGATGATAGTGAGGAGTATTATGGAGATACGGGAGTTAAGATATTTTCTTGCTGTTGCAAGAGAAGAGAATATTACGCGTGCAGCTCAAAGCCTGCATATTGCCCAGCCATCACTGTCAAAGCAGCTTATGGAGCTTGAGAAAAAGCTGGATAAACAATTGTTAATTCGTGGAAAGAAGAAAATTACTCTTACAGAGGAGGGCGCAATACTCCGAAAACGTGCGGAGGAAATTGTTGAGCTGGTGGAAAAGACAGAGCATGAGATTAGCTATGATTTTGAGGAGTTGTCGGGTGATATTTATATAGGTGGAAGTGCATCTGAAACTATATTGTCAGTGGCGGCAGACTTAAGGCGGGAATATCCCGGCGTGAGATTTCATTTTTACAGTGGTGATGCGCAGGATGTGTCGGAAAGGTTAAATCACGGAAGCCTTGACTTTGCAGTTATGTTAGAACCTGTTGATAATATCAAGTATGAATTTGTTTCGCTGCCGGATTGCTCACAGTGGGGAGTTCTTATGAATAAGAGTGATGCGTTAGCTGCTAAAAAGGCACTGACAAATGAAGATATTAAAAGTATTCCGTTGATTATGCATCAGAGGATTGGTCTTCAAAATGAGATTGCGCACTGGGCGGGAACAAGTACCGAAAGTCTTAATATTGCTGCAACTTATAATGTAGTACACGGAAGTCCCATTCCTTTTGTAAAACACGGGTTGGGATATTTTCTGACGGCCAGATATTTGCTTGCACCAGAGCTTGACACGGATGTGTGTTTTCTTCCGCTAGAGCCGGAACTTCCAACAAGACTGGCACTTGTGTGGAAGAAACATGCGGTATTCAGTAAGGTGGCAGAGGCATTTTATGGCAGGATATGTAACAGGTAGAATGACTTAATTTATTTTAAGAGGTTGGATTATTATGATAAAAATATATACAGACATAAATCAGGTGAAAAAATCGGGAAAAGAGTTAATAGAGAGTCCATATGATAAATGCAGTCTTATAGAGGCAGAGTATATAAAGGAGTTTGGAATTAATAGTTTATATAAAATACAGGAAGATATAGCAATTAAAATAGATAAATGCACAGTAGACAGTCGTAACAACATTATATCTCCATTTACAAATGCTCCAATTAGAGTAGACCAGTTATCGGATGGAAGCAGAACAGCAGAGTTTATTTATGTATATACACAATTAGGTAATACTGATGAAATTATTGATATAACATCCTGTGGACCTAATGCCTTAAAATATATATTTGAAAAATATAAAGAGTGCAGTCTGAATGTGTTGCTTACACATTTAGAAATACCTAAAGATATTATATTTGATTTTGAGTATAATGGATATCTTCTTCATAATACATCTGAAATATTTGAATAATGAAAGGCATAGGCAATGAAAACAATAGAGTTTAAAGATAAGTTATCTCAGATAGAAATAATTATTAATCTTTATGGTAAGTTTAACATCATAGATGGTGATAGTGGAACAGGGAAAACATTTTTATATGAATTGATAAATAATAATAAAGTTAAAAATACAATCTGCATAAATACAGATACATTAAAAGCATGGGAATTAGCAGGTAATGTGGAAGATAGTTTTAAAAATATATTGAAGAATAGTGCAGATACGTTAATTATAATAGACAGGGCAGATGAGATTTTTAGAACGAATGAAAATATTTTAAATATAATATGCTTAGATGATAGTAGTAATATTTTTTTAATGTTTACCAGAACTTCCATATTTGTACAGGATATAACAACCTGGCACAATGTGGAATATGATAAGGAAAATAGTAAATTAACAGTAGAGCCAGTATTTGATTAGTATGCTGGAGAAAAATATGATTTATATATTTACAGAGGACTCCAGAGATGGAAAAGAATTAATTGAGAGTGTGGTGAAAATATTATATCCAGACTACGACATAAAGGTAGATACACTTCAGGGAATATATAATGCTGTAAATAAATTAAAAGATAAAATAGAACAGAATAATATAGATTTTAATAATGATTATATAATTGTTGTTATAGATAATATACTTGAAAATATAGATATAAGGCAGGATATAAAGGACTTAAATATTTTTTGCAGGCAATATAGTAATATTAAATTGATTAATACACAGTCATTTGAAGTTGAAATACTTAGAGTGGACGATATAGAATATTTAGGCGATGTATCAGAATATAATAAGTACTTTAGAAAATTAAAGAATATAACAAATACAACTGCAATGACGATGAAGGTCAAGAATGATGAAGTATATGAACCGCTTATAAACAAAGCAGTGGAATTGAAAAGAAAGAAACGTAGCAGATATTCAGATGCACAAATACTAGCCTCAATATCAAAGCTTATTCTTAATAAGGTATTTGCGGGTAATGCAAATTTAAAACCAATATAAGGCAACTGTTGGAAAAATAATTGCTGTATCAGAAAATCAAACGAGTGTATATTGTCAATAATTGATGTCGAAAAAATACAGAAAGAGGAAAAAATTAAAAGCAGTAATAGTTTATATAAGTTACAGGTATTAATGGCGAATACAATATATTTAAGCGTGCTTAAGGAAATAGACAGAATTATTGGAGAAAATATATCAGATAGCTTAGCGGGAAAACTTTCAGACTTATATAAAACAAATGTATATAATGCTGAAAAAAATAAGCTATCATAAAAGCTTTATATCCTAGACCAATCACCAATAGTAGATTATAATATAACTAAACAATCAGATGACAGAATGGAGGAGTGTGTAGTATGTCAGCAGATAAGACCAATGTAATGAGAATTCTTGACCAGAAGAAGATTAAATATAAAGTACACGAATATAAGGAGTCAGGTGCTGTAAGCGGAGTTGAGGTGGCAGCAGCGCTTGGTCAGAACCCTAAGAGAGCATTTAAGACACTTGTTACTGTAGGAAAAAGTGGTAATCATTATGTATTTATGGTTCCTGTGGCAGAGGAGCTTGACCTTAAGAAAGCGGCTAAGTGTGTGGGTGAAAAGAATATTGAAATGATAAAGTCAAAGGAGCTGCTTCCGCTTACCGGATATATTCATGGAGGCTGTTCACCGGTTGGCATGAAGAAGTTTTTTAAGACAGTGATAAACAATAGTGTTTTAGATATTGATGACACAATATTTTTCAGTGCAGGAAAGATAGGCTTCCAGATAGAAACTATGTATGATGAACTTAAGAAAGTCATAAGAGTTGATGAAGCAGATATTGTAGTAGAATAGCAGGGGAAATGTATTAAATATGTATTTGAATATTAAAATGTTATTGAAACTTTAAAATAAAATGCAATAAAATATAAAATACGTAAGGAAGGAGTCTGTATGGCCGAAGAAAAGGAAAACGGAAAGTTTATGGTGGGCGGCTATGAGTTTGCCACAAAAGAGGAGGCGCAGCTTGCAAAGGATGAGCTGAATGCTATCAAGTATCTTTCGCAGAAGACTAACAGCAAAGACCCTAAGCAGGTATATAGTCTGTATAACAAGATAATAGAAAGAAAGCTTTTTTCGACACATGTCGGTATGAATTATCTAAAGAATTTGCAGACTTTTCTGTATAAGAGTGATGAGATACCAAACGATAAAATCCAGCCTATTCCTATCAATGCTGAGACTCAGGGAGAGATTAACATAAGAAGGGAAAGAAGTGAGTTTAAGAGTGAACTCAGGGACATGTCGGTAAAGGTGGCTAAGTATAAGAATAATTTTACAAGAGTTATGATAATAAATGTGGTGCTTATTATTATCATAATTGCTATGTTTGTGATACTTAATACAAGCTCTAATCCCAATATTATTAACTATGAGGTAAATATACAGAATAAATATTCACAGTGGCAGGAGCAGTTACAGTCACAGGAAGAATCACTTAATGCAAGGGAAAATGCTCTTAACAACAGAAAATAAACACATTTTATTAACTGGAAGAACACATTTTAAACATATTTATTATCTATAGTGATAAGAAATGAGAATTATGTTATCAGACACAAGAAGAATGGAGATTGAAGGATATGGATAGTTTAAAGGTTTTAATGGTTGATGATGAAAGCAGAATGAGAAAGCTGGTAAGTGACTTTCTTACACGAAAAGGATATGAGGTAATAGAGGCTGGTGATGGCGAGGAGGCTATTGATAAGTTCTATGAAGATAAGGATATAGCACTTGTCATACTTGATGTTATGATGCCTAAGATGAATGGCTGGGATGTCTGTAAGGAAATCCGCAAGAATTCCAATGTTCCTATTATTATGCTTACTGCAAAGAGCGATGAGGCAAGTGAGCTTAATGGCTTTGACTGTGGAGCAGATGAGTATATTTCAAAGCCTTTCAGCCCTAAAATTCTTACAGCAAGAGTTGATGCGCTTATCAGAAGGTCTTATAGTATAGACAGCAGTGAAATAATAGATGTCGGCGGCATTATTATTAATAAGGCGGCTCATATAGTAAAGATTAATGACGAGGAGATTGAGCTTAGTTTCAAGGAATTTGAACTGCTTACATATTTTGTTGATAATAAGGGAATTGCCTTATCAAGAGAAAAGATACTCAATAATGTATGGAATTATGACTATTTCGGTGATGCCAGAACTATTGATACACACGTCAAGAAGTTAAGGAAAAAGCTTGGCGATAAGGGCGACTACATAAAGACTATATGGGGAATGGGTTACAAGTTTGAGGTAGTTTAAGGACAGATGTTTTATTAAACGGGTAGAATTTGTATGATTTCAAAATAGTTTATACGAGGTTTAAGTAATGGGTAAACATTCGATTAGATTTAAGATTACATTGTTGTTTGCGGGTATAATATGTATACTTATAGTTATGTTGCTTCTTTTTAATATAACATTTTCAGAGAAGTTTTATATGAAGGATAAGCAGGAAGCTATGTTAAATGCTTATGAGAGTATAGACGATGCCTGCGACCAGTACAGTTCAGGCTCCCTGGCTGACACAGACCTTAAGAATAATCTTGAGCAGGTATCGACTTCCAAAGGTATGTCAGTCATAATTGTCAACAGCGACTGGACAACATTTTATGTAAGCACACAGGGCGATGAGATGATGCTTGAAAGATTAAAGAAGAGCATATTCAATAATGATATATTTCAGGGAATATCTGATAAGAGCAGTTCAGCGCAGCAGGGACAGCCGGATGCAAGCAACGATGGCAATGGTGAAGTGCCGGATAAACAGCCTGATGATATGGATGGCGGTGATGAAGCGGATAAGAATAATGGAAAGAAAAATCCACCGGAAAAGATTATAGATATGTCAGGCAATGGTGCAAGTGAAACAAGGGAAATTTTATATCAGAGCGACAGATATACAGTGCAGAAGGTGTATGATAACCGTCTGCTGGATGATTACATAGAACTGTGGGGTACTCTTAATAATGGTAACTTCATACTTATAAGGACACCTATACAGGGAATAAAGGATAATGTACATATTTCCAATACATTTATAACATATATAGGAATAGGTACTCTTATTATAGGAATTGTGGCGGCTTTTGTACTGTCATCTTATATATCAAGACCGATTAAGCAGTTATCCAACATAGCAGAACGTATGTCAGAGCTTGACTTTGATGTTAAGTATGATGGAAAGGACAAGGGCGAGATAGGACTTCTTGGAAACAGTATGAATAATATGTCCAAGAAGCTTGAGGAAAATATATCGCAGCTTAAGGCAGCCAATCTTGAGCTGCAAAGGGATATTGATAAGAAGGAGAAGCTTGAGCAGATGCGTACTGACTTCCTTTCCAATGTATCACACGAGTTAAAGACTCCTATAGCGCTTATACAGGGTTATGCCGAAGGTCTTAAAGAGGGTATAACTGACGACCCTGAAAGTATGGACTTTTATTGCAGCGTTATTATGGATGAAGCTGCCAAGATGAACGATATGGTTAAGAGACTTCTTACACTTAATCAGATAGAGTTTGGCGAGGATGAGCTTGTCATGGAAAGGTTTGATATCAATGAGCTTGTGAAGTCGGTTGCAAGTGCCAATGAACTCCGTGCATCACAGAAGGAGCTTAAGATAACCTGTGATATTAAGGATACACCTTTATATGTATGGGCAGATGAGTATAAGGTTGAGGAAGTTATAACTAACTACATATCGAATGCTATCAATCACTGCTGCAATGAGAATATCATTAAGGTTGCAGTCGGACAGATAGATAAGGAAAATGTAAGAGTATCAGTATTTAACACGGGTAAAAATATTCCGGAAGAAGATATTGACCATATATGGGAAAAGTTCTATAAGGTCGATAAGGCAAGAACAAGAGAATATGGCGGAAACGGCATAGGTCTTTCCATAGTCAAGGCGATTGTTGAGTCTATGGGTAAGAAATGCGGTGTAAATAATCTTCCTGACGGAGTTGAGTTCTGGTTTGACCTTGACTGCAAATTGTGATAGAATTCATATAGTTTAGGGTTAAGAATTGTCAGAATGGAGACTGTTATATATGAAAATGAAAAAGTTAGTAATAGCAGCGATATGTGCGGTTGGTGTATTTGCACTGTCAGGCTGCGGTGACAATGTTGCATTGACAAATGAACAGAATGATATTATAGCTGAGTATGTTGCTGGTGCCCTGCTTATGCATTCATATGATAATGAGTGGAAGTATACTAAGTTGAATAGTGCACAGGATGCAGGTTATAGCACACAGAAGGCTTTAAAGGCTGAATTAAATGCGGCATCATCCACTGGTAATGCACAGACAACAGCGGCAGGAGCCGTATCAGGGACAACTGCATCAGGAACTGCAACAGCTGCCAGTGCTGCTACAGGAGCTGGAACAACAGCCAAAAGCTTATCAGAAGCACTCGGTTTAAGCGGTGTTACAGTGAGCTACAAGGATGTATCAATAGGTGATAGATATCCTACAGATGCCTATGCGGTATGTGTTCCGGCAGATAGTGGATGTAAGGTTGTGGCAGTGGAGTTTACTATTAAGAATAATGGAGCTTCGCCTATAACAGCGACAACCAGGTCATCAGCAGTGACTATGAAGCTTAAGCTTGGAAGCGGCTCTTATAATCAGTATAAGTCTATGTTGAAGAATGACATATGCGGGCTTGATGGAGTAAGTATAGCTGCTGGGGAAAGTTATACAGCAGTAGCAGTATTTCAGGTTCCATCGGATTCTGCGGTCAAGTCTTCTGATATGAAGCTTGAAGTGCTCTCTGGTTCACAGACAGTAGAAAATATAAGTCTTCAGTAGATTGTATTAAAAGAATATGAAAAAAGGATTGGTCGGAATATTCCAGCCAATCCTTTTTTAGTCTTGTTATTCACCCGCAAGCACATTTTCCTTAGTATACAGCAGAGCCTCCTCATCTGTAAGTATCCTCGCATATGAAGCACGTTTTTCTGGCTGATAGCCCGGTCCGTGACCATTGTATTCTGCATAGTATACAGTATCGTGGGCTTCTTTTTTATTCCAGTCGTCAAATCCCTCTTTTATAATCTGGTCGGAATATTCGCAGTTTAAGAGAACAACTTTTGCGTGTATTCTCCAAGGACGGCTTAGGCAACACGTTTCCTTAGGACAGTTTCCTGTAAATGTACAGCTATCAAACACGTAACCGAATTTCTGACCTTCATATGTTGAAGGAGCAGTATAATAACTGTTAATTTTTTCGCCACGGTCAAGTGCATATAATGTGCAGTTTTTAAAGTATGCTGTTGCACTTCCGAATATAAAGTCAATCTCGCCGCATATATAACAGTCTTCATATAGCTGTTTGTAAGGAATTCGCGGAGCAAATTCTGTAGGACCAACGAAACCGCCCGGCTGCTTTTCCTTTAGTGGGAGAGGTCCTGTAAAAAGTGTATCCTGATGTCCAAGAAGACGACAGTTTTTGAAAGTTAAGTTGTCACCCTCAGCGTATACAGCTATTGCCTGTCCGACTTTTTTGCCAAAGCCTGCTGAGTTCTCAAATGTAATATTGAAAGCCTGAAAGTTATTCGCGTTGACAAAAAACGTATAAGACCTGAAAGTGCCACGCCTGCTGTTATCAGGCATTGTCATAAGTGCATAATACCCCTCTGTTATAACAGTATGTTCTTTTGATTCACCTATAAGTGTTATGTTATCTTTTTTTATTTCTACCCGTTCTTTATATATACCATTTTTAATGAATATAGTTTCTCTTTCACAGGAAGGACTTATTGAGTCGATTGCCTGCTGTATTGAATTATAATCTCCTGTATTATCCTTAGATACGGTAATCATTGCTGCTGTTCCTTTCTTTTGCAATATAATGTTATAATATTTCGCATACAAAGTGCATATTTGAAAAAAATATGTTGTATTACTTACTGTCAAGGGTCAAGTTATCTCAAAAATGCTGCGTATTTTCTCGATGTGGCGTATTCATCATATAAAATCTCATAAATATATATAAAAATGCAAGTAAGTCTATGTATATTTCTTAGATTTTGCATGACTCTGAACAGTAAACACATTATAGCATTTTTTGGGGAACTTAAAATAGTTTTATAGACATTTATGCATAAAAAATGTATACTTACTTGTAAAATGTGCCAGATTAAGCCCCGTAATATGCCGTATATAATGTTATGAAAGCTTGTCAGACGGGCAGAAAATACAGGAAATGGATGTAATTATGATTAAAATAGTAGATGATATAAGAGATGTAGATATATATTTGAACTTAAGAGATAAGGTAGACTGGATAAAGCTTACAAGGCCACAGGCACAGAGAGCGCTTGATAACAGTGTCAAGGTATTTACGGTGCTGGATGATGATAAGCCTATCGGAATGGGCAGGGTAGTCGGCGATGAAGCAGTAATAAGCTATATACAGGATTTGATTGTAATACCGGAGTATCAGAGCAGACATATAGGAAGCCTGCTGATAGAACACATTATAGAATATGTTAAGTCGCTTACTATGGATGGTTCAAGAATGATGCTCTGCCTTATGTGTGCGAAGGGCAGAGAGCAGTTTTATGAGAAGCATAACTTTATTGCAAGACCTACAGATGCACTTGGTCCGGGTATGATACAGTATGTATATGATGAAAGTTACAATGTTAACTATAATTAATAAAAGGTTGACAATTAATGACAAAGAATGTAAACTTAACAAAAAACAAAGTTAACAATGCGCTATGCGCAGGATTGGAGACAAAAGTGAAAGAGAAAAAGTTTACAGTTTATCAGTTATGTTTTATGGCTTTAATGGCAGCAGTTACATGCATACTTGCCCCTATGTCAGTTCCTATAGGACCAATTCCTATATCACTCACGAATCTTGTTGTGTACTTTACAGTGTATGTTATAGGCACTAAGGCAGGTATAGGCAGCTATTGCATATATGTGCTTCTTGGAATTGTCGGACTTCCTGTATTCTCAGGATATGTCGGCGGGCCAGCAAAGATAGCAGGACCTACAGGTGGTTATATAGTAGGTTTTATACTTATGGCAGCTATAGGCGGCTTCTTTATAGAGAAGTTTAAGAGAAATGCAGTTCTTACTATAGTTGGCTGGGTATTAGGAACAGCAGTTGATTACTGCTTAGGAACAGTATGGTTTGTATATGTTGCTAAATGTTCATTTGCATATGCACTTGGTGTATGTGTTTATCCATTTATAATATTTGATATAGCAAAGATAGTTATAGCAACAGGACTTGGCCACGCTGTAAGATATGCACTTATTAAGGCAGGTCTTTTAAATAACGGACAGGTCAGTGCAAAGGCAGCATAATCAGAAATTTGTCAATAAAATAATGGTCAAAATAAAAGAGGTCAGAAGCTTTACCGTGTAAGTACGTGTAGCAGCCGACCTCTTTATTTATTAATTGATTGATGCTTGTGATTACTTAGATTGCAAATCAATGTAATAATCCGTAAGCATCATTCAGGGGAATACGATACATTTGCACCCTGATATCTTATTATGCAAGAAGAGTCTTTACATAATCAGCGATAGCTTCATCCTTGCAGTTAGCAAAGAAGAGTTCCTTGAACTTTTCACCAGCAACAGCACCCTTAACAAGATCCTGGTCAAGGTTCTTAAGAACACTTATAAGGTCCTGATTAACAGTAACCTTTCTTACCTCGTCAAGAATTTTCTTATTTCTCTGTTCTGGAACAACTCTTTCCTTAGGATAACCGCCACCTGGTTCTCCTTCAAATAACTTCTCGAAAATGTATGTAAGATTTAATTCAGCACCCCATCCAAAGCCCTTAGCGAATGGAAGAGCGATAGCGTTACCATCGTTAATCTGCATAAACATATAAGCATCTGAAGGGTCAACAACGTGTCCGCAAAGAACGTTAGGGAATGAGTTAAGAGCAAGCATAGCACCCTCACCAGTACCACAGCCTGTTACTACGAAATCGCAGGCACCTGAGTTAAGAAGGATAGCAGCTAATATACCATTCTGTACATATGTAAGCTGTGCAGCATCCTCTGCTGAGTACATACCATAGTTATCAACTGTATGTCCCTTGCTTTCAGCAACCTTCTTAAGATTAGCATAAATCATTTCATTCTTAGCAGCCTGGCTGTTTTCGTTAATTAAAGCGATTCTCATTATAAAAACCTCATCTTTCATATAATATTGTTATTGTTAAGAGCAATCAAAAATGCCGCGCATTTCCACGTTGCCATTAACTGTAAACATATAATAACTATACGAAAATAAATAATATTTGTCAAATTGATAAAATGTAAAAAATATGATAAAATCCGTTGGAAAGAAAAAGTCTTTTTGTAAGGAGTTTATAATGGCAGATAATAAAGATATGCAGGCAGCCTTTATGGAGGCGCTTAACGGGCTTAAGGAATATGCAAAGGTTAATGGAAATATAGTAACTAAAGAAGATGTAAACAGTTATTTTAAGGATATGCATCTTGATGATAACAAGTATTCTATGATTACAGGATATCTTATGGCTAACGGCATAACTATAAAGGGTGAGGATGGAACAGACAATGAATTCTTACATATGCTCGAAAGTACAGCAGATGATTCTGTTAAAAATGATGAGAACGGAATAGTTATCGATGATAATGCTGACGCTCAGAAAGTTGATGATAATCAGGGAAATAATAGCATTTCAGAAGATAATAAAAATCACATTAATTCTGAAAGCAATAATGACGGACTTATAACAAAGATAAATATATCAGAAGAAGAGGTTAAAAGTCTTCCAGAAAAAGAGGCTGCAATGGCAGCACAGATGATAGCTGATAATATGGACTATTCTGAGGATGATGTTTATCTTGAAAGATATAAAAAGGAGCTTGAGGCTATACAGCCGGTGTCAGATACTACAAGGGCATATCTTCTCATTAATATTGTTGAGGATAATGATAAAGAGTCTTTAAAAATATTGTCAGAGTCATATCTTGAAAAGATAGTTGAATGGGTTGAGCCATACAGATGCAGAGGTGTGCTTGCGGCAGACCTTGTGCAGGAGAGTAATCTTGCGATGATGTCATATATAGGACAGAAGCTGTGGCAGAATAATTATGAGTGGAAGGATAAGATAAAAGAAGGAAGTACCAACGATATAATAGAGGTGCTTGGCGGCATAGATAAAGAAGTCAAGTATCAGGCAGAAGAAAGTATGCGTATGCTTATAGATGAGCAGATGGACAGCAACAGGGTATCAGGAAAAGTTCTTAATAAGGTTAATTATGTCAATGACTGGGCGGTAAGACTTAAAGAAGAGCTTGGAAGAAAGCCGACTGTCAAGGAAGTTGCAGAGCGTATGGGCGTTGCAGAGGACGTTGTAAGCGAAGCACTCTCACTTTCTGCTGATAAGATTGAAGACATAAATGTTGTGGACAAGAATAATTAAAAAAATTTTGCATAAGATATTGTGTAGAAACGATTTATGTAGTAGAATATAGGAAGTGAAAAGAGTAACTTAATATTTTCCTGGGGCGTGCGAGAACCTCACTTATTTTGATCCTACATTTCATCGACGGGACTCCTATATCTCTGGTCTAATGTCGGGCCTCCTTAGAGTGGATGGCAGCGGTCTGGATGCGGTAACCCACCTAGCATTGCTAGGAGTCGAAAGCGTGAGGAACGGCGTTCTGGGAGTATTGAAAGTTTAGTTCATTTATATTGATGATTGCGAAGCTGTGAAGCCTGTTCGGGTGTTCATAGCTTTTTTTATTATATGATGTAGGTCAAAAGGTCAAAAAGCCGTACGTGCTTGTACGATAAGACTTTACAACTTGTGGCCTGCTTGGCATCGAAAACAGAATAAAAAGGCGTAGAATACAGCTTCTTAATGGTCATAATTACACGCAGTGATACATATATTTTATTATTATGATGTTATGGTTCAAAGTTCATTTATACATATATATGAAGATTTTTAAACCAGACATCTTAGTGTGAAAAATAAATTTTTCACACGCGAGATTTGTGTCTGCGTAAACTTGACACAAACTCGTTATGTGCAAAAAACGTGCGCATAAATGAGGATTATTATGATGAAAGGATATGGTTGCAGGCATGGTAAGAACAGTTGTTGTAAAAAAGAGAAGTATAATAATATACGGAATTATAATAATTGTACTTGCCTTCATAACAGTTATTCTTACAACATATCTGCAGGGCAATAAAGATAACGGATATATAACTTATGCAAGGGCGGCTAAGATGGTTGCATATGCACAGGTGGATGACTGCGATGCATTTATTTCAGACGGCGACTGGTACAAGCCATATATAGATTATGTCAATGTGAATGGATATATGTATGCCGCCAGTCCAAACGGATATGTAAAGTATAAGGATATAGGACTGCTTGCCCAAAGTCTTAAGGCAGCAGGCAACTGCTTTGAGGATATAGGAATAACTTCGTATGAAGATATAATAAATGATAACAGATTAATAAAAGAGGAAACATTTATAAAGTGCTTTGAAAGGCTTTTAAAGTATTTTAAGTATGGAAGTGAGATAGAACTTAAGCAGCTTGGAGTGTCGGGTATGCCACGGGATACGATAAGTGAAGAGTGGAAAGTGTATACAACTCAGGGGAGTTACATATATGACGGAATTATCATACAGCCTTACATAGACACAACGATAGAAGTATTTTCAAGAAAAGACCGGCTTTTGTGCGTTGTGCGCAAGGTATCAGATGATGTGGAATATAAAAATGTGCTTCTTAAGTCATATGAGAACGGCTGTGTTACTGTAAATGTATACGGCATAATAAAGCAGTACAAAGTCCGCAAAGTGGATGGTTTTGTTGAAAACAGTCTTGCCAATATAAATGTAAGCGCAGGAAAGCTTAAAGGTATAGACATTAAAAATGATGTGATAAGCGGAAAGGTTCTTTCTGTAAGTGACAGCTTTGTTGAGATAGAAGGATATGGAAAAGTTCCTGTAGATGATAACTTTATGATATATGATATAACCGCAGAGGATAAAGTCAGCGGGTATGACTCAATAATCGTAGGATATTCTCTTGAAGACTTTGTTGTGGCACAGGGGAAGATATGTGGCGCAGTAAAGGGAAGAAAGCTTGTACAGACTAATATAAGAGTTATGCTTAAGACTACAGGTTATAAGCAGCTTTTCCATGAAGCAGCAGAGTTTGAGTCAGATACGGTTATCCATATGGCATATAATGATACGGTTACTGACATAATGCCGGGTGAACATCTGGTTATAGACAGGAACGATGAGAGGCTTAAGACAGGCAGAATAAGGCTGTATACAGATGGCGGAAGGATACGCATAGACTCGATAAAAAGAGGGCAGGGTAATCCAGAGTACTCAGGTGATATAGAGCTTGCATTATATGATGAGGGAATTGTGGTTATTAATGAGGTTGATATAGAAGAATATTTAAAGAGTGTTGTTCCGAGTGAAATGCCTGTGTCTTTCGGTGTAAATGCGCTTAAGTGTCAGGCGGTCTGTGCAAGAAGTTATGCTTATACACAACTTGTTAATAATTATTACAGCCAGTATGGTGCACACGTTGACGACAGCGTGACATTTCAGGTGTATAATAATACAGAAAGAAATGAGGCAGCAGACACAGCGGTTGAGGAAACAAGGGGAAAAGCGGTATATTATAATGATGAAATAGTAAAGACTTATTATTATTCAACCTCCTGCGGTTATTCAACAGATGTATGTGCGTGGGGAAGTGATGATAACAGTTATCCTATGTATGGTTCTGTGCATGTGGGAAGCGGCAGTTCTGCATCTGATATGACAGATAATGCTGCATTTGAAAAGTATATATCAGAGTCCTACAGTGATGATTATGACAGTGAATATGCGCTGTACCGCTGGAATATGACGGTAAGCGCCAAAGCCATGAGCGATAATATCAATTCAAAGCTTTCATACGCTTCAGGCAGGTCTAATCTTTATGTATATGATAATAATGGAGAGCTTATAAAGGGCAATATAAGTAATGTCGGAAATGTTCAATCTATAGAGGTGTTAGAGAGAGGTTGCGGCGGTGTAGCAAAGCGCATTAAGATAAAAGGAAGTACAGCAGAATGTGTTATTCTTGGGGAAAATACAATAAGGACAGTGCTTGGAAGTTCTAAGGAAACTGTTAATACACAGTCCGGTGAGGCACATTATGATATACTTCCAAGTGCATTTATAGTCATAAAGCCTGTGTATGCAGACGGTAACGCTGGTGGGATTACAGCGTACAATATACTTGGAGGCGGCTACGGACATGGTATAGGAATGAGCCAGAATGCCGTAAGAAAGATGGCAGAAACTATGGATTATGCAGATATACTTAAGTTCTTTTATAAGGGTGTGCAGATTAAGAATGTAAATATGGATGAATGATAAAAGTATAAGCAGATAATAAAAATATATGTAAATGATAAAATAAACGGAAAACATCTTAGCGTATGTATGCTGGATGTTTTCCATTTTGTTTATTTTGAATTCTGATTTTTATTATTAAATGCGTAGTTTAAAATATATATAATTTATGTGTGTTATTCAAAGAAATATCTTTTGTTACTTATTTTTGTTTTTATGGCTTTTATGATGACTGCCGCTGTAAGAAGCACTCTGTTTTTTTGATATTCTCAAAGGCTTTAATATATTTTTTTCTATAAGCGTGTTGAATTCAGCACCAAAGAAAAGAATAATTATGCATATATACATCCAGATAAGCAGAAGCATAAAGGTTGTAAGGCTTCCATATGTATATGAATAATTAGCTATATATATGATGTATAATGAGTACAGTTCCGAGAATAAAAGCCATCCGGCACTTGCTATAAATGCACCGGGAATTTCCTGAATAAAGTGCTTTTTTCTGTTTGGTATAAATGTATACATAACTGCAAAAAATAAAGTCAGCAGTGCCGGAACAAGAAAAAGCCTGTTTGAAAGAATGGTGTCAAATATAATTATTTTGTTGCTTAGGTTTATCAAATGTTTTCGTAAAAAAGCAAGCAGATGCTCACCGAATACGATAATTAACAGACTTGCGGATATTGACAGCAAAAGTATAAGTGCGTACAGACTTGAGAATATACGCTGTATGAACCAGCTTCTGTTTGACTCACAGTCGTTAATTTTGTTAAGGCATACCTTTATAGTCATAAAACCTTTTCCAGCTGACCACAAAAGACCAATAGCTGTTACAGAAAGCAGTGCTATAGATGATGAACTTTCTATATCGCCAAATATGCTTATAAGCATCGGATGAAATTCTCTTGGTACAATGTTCTCAAGTAGATTAAGCAGGTCAGCAGAAGTAACCGGGAAGTAGTGTATTATATTAATAAGAACCAGAATAAAAGGCATAAAGCTAAGAAGAAGATAGTAACAGGTCTGTGCGGCATATGCAGCTATCTTGTCTTCAGTAACTTTTTTGGATACTTCCTGAAATGTGAATATTATTCTTGCAAGTTTCATAGATACTCCTGTTTTTGTATTATTATGACATTATATGTTATTTTTTTAAAATTATCAATAAGGCTTAAGTGTAATAACTTGCATTTACATCTGGTTTTATGTAAAATGTATAAGTTAAAGAGAAGAAAGGTAAGGTTGTTTGTAATGGGGATAAGCGTAAAGCTACAGGCTTTTGAGGGTCCGCTGGATCTTCTTTTACATCTTATAGATAAGAATAAAGTTAATATATATGATATTCCTATTGCTGATATTACAGAGCAGTATATGGAATATGTAAAAAAGATGCAGGAGGAAGATCTTGATGTAGTCAGCGAATTCCTTGTTATGGCAGCAACTTTACTTGATATAAAGTGCAGGATGCTTCTTCCAAAAGAAGTAGATGAAGAGGGCAATGAGCAGGACCCAAGAGCAGAACTTGTAGAGCAGTTATTACAGTACAAGCTGTTTAAGGCGATGGCAGAGGAGCTTAAAGGGCAGCAGGTAGATGCCGCCAAAGCGTACTTCAGAAAGCCTGATATACCAAAGGAGGTCAGTGAGTACACACCACCAGTAGACTTAAATGAAGTTATAGGGGATATGAATCTTATCAAGCTTAATGCAATATTTGCAGATGTTATGAAAAGAAAAGAAGATAAGGTTGACCCGGTCAGAAGTAAGTTCGGAAAGATTGAAAAAGAAGAAGTGACTATGTCGGAAAAGCTTGTTGACATCAAAGCATTTATGATGGAACACAAGACCTTCAGTTTCAGGGAGCTGCTTATGAAGGGGGCTTCCAAGGTAGCAGTCATAGTGACATTTCTTGTTGTGTTAGAGCTTATGAAGACAGGATTTATAACAGTACAGCAGGAAGGTACCTGCGAGGAAATATTTATAGAAGTGGTTGGTAATCCGGAGCTGATAGAGGATATATCTGAGGATTAATGAGGAGAGCATAATGAATATAAAAAAGACAGAGGCGGCAATAGAAGCTATATTGTTCACGATGGGAGAGTCGGTTGAGGCAGAGAAAATAGCAGCGGCGATAGACCATGATGTTGATACGACAGTAAAGATTATTCACAATATGATGGATAAGTATGAGGCTGAGGACAGGGGTATCAAGATAATAGAGCTTGACAAAAGCTTTCAGTTGTGTACAAAGCAGGAGTTCTACGATAATCTTATAAAGGTATGCAGCCAGCCAAGAAAGTACACACTTTCGGATGCAGCACTTGAAACGCTGTCAATAATAGCCTACAAGCAGCCTATCACAAAGTTAGAGATAGAAAAGATAAGAGGTGTGAACTCAGACAGGGCTGTAAATAAGCTTATAGAATTAGAACTTGCAAAGGAGGTTGGACGACTTGATGCGCCGGGAAGACCTATGCTTTTCGGAACTACAGAGGAGTTTCTTAGAACTTTTGGAGTCCAGTCGATAGATGAACTTCCAGTTATAAGTGAAGATATGATAGAACAGTATAAGGAAGAGGCTGAATATGAGGTTGCAAGTGAGATAAAGTCATCGGATGATGGTGAACAGCTTACACTTAATATCTGATATTGAAAATTATAAAAATAGAACGGAGGATATTTGTTATTATGGAAAGAGTAAATGCATGGAACAAGTATGATGAAGCCGCTAAAAAGCAGGTGTTTGACTTTGCTGAGGATTATAGAAGCTTTATATCTTTGTGTAAGACAGAAAGAGAATGTGTAAAGGAAGGTGTACGCTTATTAGAGGCAGCAGGCTATAAAAATCTTGAAGAAGTTATCGCAGCGGGTGAGAAGTTAAGTGCAGGTGATAAGGTATATGCTGTCAATATGAAGAAGGCATTAGTTGCATTTAATATTGGTGAAGAACCTGTTGAGTCAGGTATGAATATACTCGGTGCGCATATAGATTCGCCAAGACTTGATATAAAGCAGAATCCTTTATATGAGGAAACAGGACTTGTGCTTCTTGACACTCATTACTATGGCGGGATAAAAAAGTATCAGTGGGTTGCAACACCGCTTGCACTTCACGGTGTTGTAGTGCTTAAGGATGGAACTACTGTAAATGTTGTTATCGGTGAAGATATGAACGATACTGTGGTTGGTATATCAGACCTTCTTATTCACCTTGCATCAGAACAGATGGACAAGAAAGCTTCAAAGGTTGTAGAGGGAGAAGCACTTGACATACTTGTGGGAAGTATGCCTGCAAAGCAGAATGATACAGATAAATCTGAAAATAAAGATAGCGGAAAAGATGCTGTAAAGAAGAATATCCTTGCCATATTAAAGGACAAGTATGGAATAGAGGAGGAAGATTTCTTATCAGCAGAATTAGAGGCTGTACCAGCAGGTCCTGCAAGAGATTATGGAATTGACAGAAGTATGATTATAGGTTATGGACATGATGACAGAGTGTGTGCATATCCTTCGCTTATTGCCCTGATTAATTCTGGTAAGACTAAAAGGACAGGCGTATGCATACTTGTTGATAAGGAAGAGATAGGAAGTGTCGGTGCTACAGGTATGCAGTCAAGATTTTTTGAAAATATGGTTGCAGAAGTTATGGACAGATGTGGTGAGTATAGTGAGCTTAAGTTAAGAAGGGCACTTGCTAATTCTTATATGTTATCATCAGATGTAAGTGCTGCATATGACCCTAATTATGCATCTGTATTTGAAAAGAAAAATGCAGCATACTTTGGAAAGGGTATGGTATTTAACAAGTATACAGGTGCAAGAGGCAAGAGCGGTTCTAATGATGCATCAGCAGAGTTTGTTGGGAAGTTAAGAAAGGTTATGGATGATGCAGATGTGGCATTCCAGACAGCAGAGCTTGGAAAGGTAGATATAGGCGGTGGTGGAACTATCGCATATATATTAGCTAACCTTGATATGAACGTAATAGACAGTGGTATAGCTGTACAGAATATGCATGCACCATATGAAGTTATAAGTAAGGCTGATTTGTATGAAACATTAAAAGGATATGAGGCATTTTTAGCTATGGCTGAGTAATGAGCCAGCGTTAAAAAGACATTTATACATTTATTAAAAGAAACGAAAAACAGGATTAGAAAGGTGTTAAACGGATGAAGTGGAACAGATATTCAATTAAGACAACAACTGCGGCAATAGACCTTTTAAGCAGCGCACTTGATGATATAGGAATTGAAGGAATAGAAATCCAGGATAATGTACAGCTTACACAGGAAGAAGCCAAGACTATGTTTGTGGACTTTATTCCTGAACTTCCACCAGATGATGGAACAGCAGTTGTCAACTTCTATATAGACTCTGAGGAGGATGACGGAACACTTGTAAAGAAGGCTGAGCAGGAAATAGAAGACCTTCGTATGTTTGTTGATGTGGGAGATGGAACTATCACAAGGTCAGAAACAGAGGATAAGGACTGGATTAACAACTGGAAGCAGTACTGGCATACATTTACTATAGGTAATCTGTATATTAAGCCTACATGGGAAGAGGTTACAGAAGAAATGAAGGGACATCCGGTTCTTAGTATAGACCCGGGAACAGCCTTCGGAACAGGTTCTCATGAAACAACAAGAATGGTTATAAAGCAGCTTGAAAAGTATGTAAAAGACGGCGATAATGTTCTTGATGTAGGTTGTGGAAGCGGTATATTATCAGTTGTAGCTTTAAAATATGGTGCTGCACATGCATTTGGAACAGACCTTGACCCTAATGCAATTATAGCTTCACATGAGAATTCAGAGCAGAATAACATCACATCTGAACAGTTTGAGGTGATAGAAGGTAATATCATAGATGATAAGAAAGTTCAGGATGCGTGTGGTTATGAGTGTTATGACATAGTATGTGCCAATATCCTTGCAGACGTGTTAGAGCCACTTTCAGTTAATATACACAGACATATGAAACATGGAGCTTACTTTATCACATCAGGAATAATCAACACCAAGGAAGAGGAAGTTGTAGAAGCTTTCAAGAAGAATCCAGAGCTTGAGATAGTTGAGATAAATCATGATGGTGAGTGGGTCAATGTAACTGCAAGACGCAGATAGGAGAATACTTATGTATCATTTTTTTGCAGAACACGAAAATATATTTGATGATTATATAGATATACGTGGCGGAGATGTCAACCATATTAAGAATGTTATAAGACTTAAGCCGGGTGATGAGGTGCTTATCAGCAGTGGCGATAATTATGATTATCACTGTGTTATTGATACTATAGGTGATGATGTGGTAAGAAGCAGAATTACAGAGGTCAATGAAAAAGGTAATGAACTTCCAGTTAAGGTATATCTTTTTCAGGGACTTCCAAAGTCTGATAAAATGGAGCTTATTATCCAGAAGATGGTTGAGCTTGGAGTGTATGAGATAGTTCCTGTAGCTATGAAAAGAAGCGTTGTGAAGCTTGATGATAAGAAGGCTAAGACAAAGATTGCAAGATGGAATTCTATATCTGAAAGTGCAGCCAAACAGAGCAAAAGAAGCATAATTCCAGAGGTGTCAGATGTTCTTACATTCAGACAGGCATTAGAGAAGGCAAAAGAGCTTGATATGCTTTTGCTTCCATATGAATGTGCAGAGGGCATGGAGTATACAAGAAAAGTTGTATCGGGAATAAGTAACGGAAGTTCTGTAGGAATATTTATAGGTCCTGAGGGCGGCTTTGATGGTGATGAACTTGAACTTGCCAAAGAAGCAGGTTGTAGTATAATAACACTCGGTAAGCGTATTCTAAGGACAGAAACAGCTGGTATGATGCTTATGTCTGTCATTATGTATAATATGGAAGAATAATAAGTGCAGATAAAAGTTATGATAAAGATGTAGGAATGGAGTAAAAATGCAGGCGTATCTTGATAATTCAGCTACAACTAAGTGCGCACCAGAGGTTGTTGATGTGTGCGTAAAGGTTATGCAGGAGGATTATGGCAATCCTTCCTCAAAGCATATGAAAGGCGTTGAGGCTGAAAAGTATATAAAAGATGCTAAAGAGATTATAGCAAAGACATTGAAGTGTCAGGAAAAAGAAATTCTCTTTACATCAGGAGGAACAGAATCTAATAATATGGCAGTTATAGGAACTGCTATGGCTAATAAAAGAAAAGGCAATCATGTGATTGTATCATCGGTGGAACATTCATCTGTGAAGGAGCCATTTAACTTCCTTGAGGAGCAGGGGTTCAGAGTGACGTATCTTAAGGTTGACAGCAAGGGTGTTGTAGACCTTGAAGAGCTTAAGCGTGAACTTGATGATGAAACTATACTTGTATCAGTTATGTATACGAACAACGAGATAGGAACAGTTGAGCCGATTGAAGAAATCGGACATATTGTTAAGAGTTATAATCCGGATATAGTATTTCATGTTGATGCGATACAGGCATATGGAAAGTTTAAGATTATACCTAAAAGGCTTGGTATAGACCTGCTTTCTGTAAGCGGACATAAGATACATGGCCCTAAGGGAAGTGGTTTCCTTTATATCAAGGATAAGACAAGAATAAAGCCGATAATATACGGCGGAGGACAGCAGAAGGGCATGCGTTCCGGTACTGAAAATGTTCCGGCAATAGCAGGTCTTGGTGAAGCTGTAAGACTTATATATAATGATGATTTTGATGCAAAGATTGACAGGCTTTATGAGCTTAAGGATTACTTTATATCACAGCTTGAACAGTTAGAAGATGTTCAGGTAAATTCATCAAAGGGAAGAGAAAGTGCACCACAGATAGTAAGTGTAAGCTTCAGAGGCGTAAGGGCAGAGGTGCTTTTACATGCGCTTGAAGATAAGCAGATATATGTATCTTCTGGTTCGGCTTGTTCTTCTAATAAGCCGGGACTCAGCAACACACTTGTTGCAATAGGTCTTGATAAAGATTTGCTTGACAGTACGATAAGGTTCAGCTTCTGTTATGATACAACTAAAGAAGAACTGGACTATGCAATAGAAGCACTTAAGGAATTATTGCCAGTGCTTAGAAAGTATACAAGACATTAAGAATATGTGAAAGGGAGATGAATAATGTACAAAGCATTTTTGATAAAATATGGTGAAATAGGTGTAAAAGGTAAGAACAGATACCTTTTTGAAGATGCACTTGTAAGACAGATACGTTTCGCGCTTAATAAGATTGATGGCGATTTTGTTGTATCAAAGGAAAATGGAAGAATATATGCAACAGCACAGAGTGAGTTCGATTATGATGAGGCTGTTGAGGCTTTAAAGACGGTATTTGGTATAATAGGAATATGTCCTGTCGTGCAGATAGAGGATAATGGCTTTGATGACCTTGCAGAGCATGTTATAAAGTATCTTGATGAGGCATATCCTGATAAAAATGTCACATTTAAGGTTGATGCAAGACGTGCAAGAAAGAATTATCCTATGAATTCCATGGAGATTAATATGGAAATGGGTGGAAGAATTCTTGATGCATTTCCAGAGATGAAGGTTGATGTCCATAAGCCGGAAGTCCTTTTACAGATAGAGATTAGAAAGAATATTAATATATATTCAATAGAGATACCAGGACCAGGGGGAATGCCTATCGGAACAGCAGGAAAGGCAATGCTCTTACTTTCAGGCGGTATCGACAGCCCTGTTGCCGGATATATGATAGCCAAGAGAGGTGTCCAGATAGAGGCAACTTACTTCCATGCGCCACCATACACAAGTGAACGTGCAAAGCAGAAGGTTGTAGACCTTGCAAGACTTGTATCTAAGTATGCAGGTCCTATAGTGCTTAATGTTGTCAACTTTACAGACATACAGCTTGCAATATATGAAAAGTGCCCTCATGATGAGCTTACTATTATTATGAGAAGATATATGATGAAGATAGCAGAGGAACTTGGCAAGGAAAGCAAGTGTATGGGTCTTATAACTGGTGAAAGTATAGGACAGGTTGCAAGTCAGACTATGCACAGCCTTTACTGTACTAATGAAGTGTGTACAATGCCTGTATACAGACCAGTTATCGGCTTTGATAAGCAGGAGATTATTGACATATCAGAAAAGATAGGAACATATGAAACATCAATCCAGCCATTTGAGGACTGCTGTACAATATTCGTTGCAAAGCATCCAGTTACAAAGCCTAACCTTAATATTATAAAGCAGCATGAGCATAATCTTGATGAGGTTATAGATGACCTTATGAAGACTGCTATTGAAACAACTGAAAAGATAATAGTTAAGTAAAATGAAAATAAAAAACGGATGTCACACGAAAGTGTGGCATCCGGTTTCGGTATAACCCGGGCAGACTTTATAAGCTGCATACTGTATAAATATACAAAGCTGTAAAGCCGGTTTATAAAAATCTTAATAATGTGCAGATTATACGATGTATGGCTTTAATACTGCAAGTATTGTGTCTATATCATTCTCAGCATGAATGTTAAGATCAATTGGCTTTGAAAGATCAAGACTGAAGATACCCATAATAGACTTAGCATCTATAACATATCTTCCTGATACAAGGTCAAAGTCTACATCGAACTTAGTGATGTCGTTGACGAAAGACTTAACTTTGTCGATTGAGTTTAATGAAATCTGAACTGTTTTCATTGAGCTACCTCCCACATAGAATAATTACTTATGTATTAATTATAATGTTTATGCGGGTTATGTCAAGAATAAAGTGGCTTAAATGTCATGTTTAAATGTGTCCTTTATATCTTGTCAGGTGATTTTGGTATATATATAATGATGTCAGTGGCGGAATGTATTCTGCCTTTATAACAGAGTAATGTTTAATTAATAGTGCTATAGGCACAGAAATGAGGAATATATTGAGAAAAGTAGCTATACATAATCTTGGCTGCAAGGTAAACTCATATGAGGCGGAGTCTATGGAGCTTATGCTTAGTGAAGCTGGATATGAGATAGTGCCGTTTGATGAGAATATACTTGCAGATGTGTATATAATCAATACATGTTCAGTTACTAATATAGCTGACAGAAAGTCACGCCAGATGCTTCATAAGGCAAAGAAAATGAATCCTGAAGCTGTAGTTATAGCTGCCGGCTGTTATGTTCAGGCGGATGAGGACGGCGTTAAGAAGGATGATGCGGTGGATATTGTTCTTGGCAATAATGTAAAGATTAATATTGTTGATATACTTGATGAGTATTATAAGGACAACAGCCGTGATGATTATGTACTTGATATTAATAACAAAGAAACAACTTATGAAGAACTTAAGATAGATAAGGTAACGGAACACACAAGAGCGTATATAAAGATACAGGACGGATGTAACCAGTTCTGTTCTTATTGTATCATTCCATATACACGAGGGAGAATAAGAAGCCGTGCTGCCAGTGATATAGTAGATGAAGTGAAAAGGCTTGCAGCTAATGGATATAAGGAAGTTGTGCTTACAGGTATCCATCTTAGTTCATACGGTAAGGATACAGGCAAAGAAACGCTTCTTGATGTCATAAAGCTTGTACACGCTGTATCAGGCATAGAACGTATAAGATTAGGTTCATTAGAGCCAAGAATTGTAACTGATGAATTCGTCAGCGAGATAAGCAGATTGGACAAATTATGTCCACATTTTCATCTGTCATTACAGAGTGGCTGTGACAGGACTCTTAAGGCGATGAACAGAAAGTATACGTCAGAAGAGTATCTTGAGGGCTGCAATATATTAAGAAAATACTATGATAATCCAGCGATAACCACAGATGTTATAGTTGGTTTTCCAGCAGAAACAGATGAAGACTTCGAGATTACAAAAGCATTTCTTGAAAAAGTACATTTTTACGAAATGCATATATTCAAGTATTCAAGAAGAAAAGGCACTGTTGCAGATAAGATGCCAGAGCAGGTTGATGACAGGATAAAGACGAAGCGAAGCAATATACTTATAGAATTAGAAGAAAAAATGTCTTTAGAATATAGGAAGCTTTATGAGAATTCTGTTATGGATGTTCTTATAGAAGAAAAGCAGCTTATAGATGGCAGGGAATATTATACAGGATATACAAAGAATTATATAAGAATACTTGTGCCGGCAGAGCAGCTTGATAAAGATGATAATGAAGTGGTTAATAATATTTATAATGTGAAGTGTACAGGGCTTGATGCTTTGGGAAAGCATATGTATGCTGAACTTTGTTAGTTACTATTTGATGAAAAATGTAATATAGATTGTTTTTTGGTGTCTGCATATACTTGATAAAGAACTATGAACTATATTTGTTGTTGCGAAAGTATATATATTGTTAATTTGGACACAGATGAGTTACAAACGAAATAAATTGTCTTTATATTTTTGTTCGATTACTAAAACAGAGTTGCAAAAGATATATTTATAATAAATAGAGATGAGATATATTTAGAATATTTATTATACATTTTATAAAATAAAGAGGCGGGAAATGCTATGACCAGATTAAGAAAAAATGAAAAGGGCATGATTTTGGCTATTGATATGGGAAACACCAACATAGTAATAGGCTGTGTGGATGATAAGGGTGTTTTGTTTGAAGAGAGATTATCAACAGATTTCTCAAAGACAGAGCTTGAATATGCCATAGGTTTTAAGACGGTATTGGAATTGTACAAGATAGAACCACAGGATATTAAAGGGGCTATTATGTCGTCAGTAGTTCCACAACTGTCTAATATTATTAAGGCAGCAGTGGAAAAAACTATAGGAATATCTCCGCTTATAGTAGGACCGGGAATAAAGACCGGACTTAATATTCTTATGGACCAGCCAAGACAGGTCGGTAGTGACCAGATAGTTGATGCTGTAGCTGCGTTAAACGTATACGGAGCACCAGCTATAATTATAGATATGGGAACAGCTACAACTATGAGTGTTGTTGATGAGAATGAGAACTACATAGGTGGAGTTATACTTCCGGGAATAAGAGTGTCAGTGGATTCACTTGTATCAAGGACAGCACAGCTTCCAAGGATAGCACTTGATGCGCCTAAAAGCGTTATGGGAAAGAATACTATAGACTGTATGAAAAGCGGCGTTGTATATGGTAATGCTTCATGCATTGACGGAATGATAGACAGGATGAAGGAAGCTAATGGCTTTGGACAGAACGGAAAAAAGGACGCCATTATTATAGCCACAGGCGGACTTGCAGAGGTTATAATACCTCATTGCAGACATGATATAAAGGTTGACCCGGGACTACTTCTTAAGGGCTTGCGTATAATTTATGATAAAAATGTTGAGTGATATTTTTTATTTTCTATGTTTTTCTATATTTGCTCGTTTATAGTATATTGTATATCATAATTTATATGATTTTCAGATTTGTTTATTTGTAGTTATATAAATATGTACGTATTACAATGATACGTTTAATATTTATAAGATTTTGTAAAGTGAGTTTGTAGTTAGAGATAAGTTAAAGGTAAGACTATAAAAAAGGTCAGACAGGAGAGTAGAATAGTATGTTAAAGGGTAAAAATGTACTTTTATGTGTAACGGGAAGTATAGCAGCTTATAAAATAGCAGAGCTTGCAAGCCGTCTTGTAAAAAAACATTGTAATGTTGACGTTATTATGACTAAAAATGCAACCAATTTTATTACACCAATTACATTTGAAACGCTTACAGGCAATAAGTGCATTGTTGACACATTTGACAGAAATTTCCAGTTCAATGTTGAACATGTATCGCTTGCAAAGAAGGCTGACTGCGTGATGGTTGCGCCGGCATCCGCTGATATTATAGGAAAGATGGCAAATGGAATTGCAGACGATATGCTCACTACAACTGTTCTTGCGTGCAAATGCAAGATAATGGTGTCACCAGCTATGAATACTAATATGTATGATAATGCCATAGTTCAGGATAATATTAAAAAGCTTGCGCACTATGGTATGGAGATAATAGAGCCTGACAGCGGCTATCTTGCGTGTGGTGATACAGGAAGGGGCAAGATGCCATCACCAGAGGTACTTGAGTGGCATATTTTAAAAGAAATTGCCAGAGAAAAGGATATGAAAGGGCTGCGTGTATGTGTTACAGCAGGACCGACAAGGGAGATAATAGACCCTGTGCGTTTTATATCCAATAATTCAACGGGCAAAATGGGTTATGCAATAGCTAAAGAAGCTATGTTAAGAGGAGCAGAAGTAACTTTAATATCAGGAAAAGTGAATATTGCACCGGTTCCATTTGTAAATATGGTTAATATTGTGTCGGCTAAGGATATGTATTATGAAGTTATGAAAGCATCAGAATATTCAGATATAATAATAAAGGCTGCCGCAGTGGCAGATTATCGTCCTGCAACTGTAAGTGACAACAAAATCAAGAAAAAAGATGGTGATATGTCGATAGAACTTACCAGAACAGAAGATATTATAGGAACTCTTGGAAAAAATAAAAAAAATAATAATTTTTTGTGTGGATTTTCTATGGAAACAGAAAATATGCTTGAGAATTCCAAGGCAAAGCTTGAGAAGAAAAATCTTGATATGATAGTTGCCAATAATGTAAAAGTTAAAGGTGCAGGCTTTGGAACAGACACAAATGTTGTAACTATAATTACGAAAAATGATTGCAAAGAACTGCCAATTATGTCAAAAGATGATGTCGCAGACGAAATATTAAGCGAAATCCTGAAAAATAGAAAGGACTGCCAAAGCCAGTAAATAAGCGGCTTTGGCAGTTTTTTTGATTAATCATAAAAAGAAAATGCAAAAAAAATCGAAAAAAGTTGAAAAAAGTTGTTGACATATGGGAGGGGT
>FR886316.1:0-58231 GCA_000436535.1 Eubacterium sp. CAG:252
GCGTGAATTGCATAGCAATGTAGCAATCCTGATACATCGGTGAGTGGCAAAATTTACTTTTGACACTCACATCATAAGATACCTAATTAAAAACATTTGAATAAAGGAGCTTATCAATGCATTATAATAAGGAACTTATTATTAAAAATATCAATGACGGCGAAACATTTCTTGGAATTGAATTCGGTTCTACAAGAATAAAGGCGGTTCTTATTCTTGAGGATGGAACTCCTGTTGCACAGGGCAGCCATATATGGGAAAATCGTCTTGAACATAATATATGGACATACCATATGGAGGACATAATAACAGGGCTTCAGGACTGCTACCAAAGCCTGTGTAAAGACATTCTTGATAAATATGACTCACAGCTTACCTGTCTTAAGGGACTTGGCATAAGTGCCATGATGCACGGATATCTTGCCTTTGATAAGGACAATAACCTTCTTGTTCCATTCAGGACATGGCGTAACACTACAACAGGCGAAGCTGCCAATGTACTAACCAATGCTTTTGGCTTTAATATTCCTGAGCGCTGGAGTATTGCTCATCTTTATCAGGCTGTATTAAACAATGAAGAACATGTAAACCGTATTGCATATATAACTACACTTGCTGGGTTTATACATTGGAAGCTTACTGGCAGCAAAGTACTTGGCATCGGAGATGCATCCGGCATGTTTCCTGTTGACTCTGACACACTCTCATATGATAAACATATGCTTGATACATTTGACCATCTTATCAAAAATACAGACAGCAAAAATAATCTAACTTCTGATATAAGCTGGAATATAAGACAGCTTCTGCCAGATATTCTTGTAGCAGGTGATGATGCTGGATATCTCACTAAAGAAGGTGCCCTGCTTCTTGACCCTTCCGGAATTCTGAAGCCCGGATGTATGCTCTGCCCTCCCGAGGGTGATGCCGGAACTGGCATGACTGCAACAAACAGCGTAAGACAGGGAACTGGCAATGTATCTGCCGGAACCTCCATATTCTCTATGGTCGTTTTAAAACACCCACTCACAGCACTCCACAAAGAAATAGACATTGTTACAACTCCTGATGGTTCACCTGTTGCCATGGTTCACTGCAACAACTGCACCTCTGACATCAATGCATGGGTACATCTGTTTGGGGAATTTGCCAGTGCTGCCGGACTTGATATAAGTAACGATAAGCTATACACTCTTATGTTTAATCAGGCTGGCATTGGAGATGCCGACTGCGGTGGACTTATAAGCTACAACTGTTATTCAGGAGAACCTGTTCTAGGACTTAATGAAGGCTGTCCTATGTTTATACATAATGCCAGAAGCTCATTTAATCTGCCTAACTTTATGCGGACTAATATATATTCAGCCCTTGCGCCACTTAAAAGCGGCATGGATATCCTTCTTAATGAAGAAAATATAGAACTTACCAAGATTACAGGACACGGCGGACTTTTTAAGACTCCGGTTATAGGCCAGCGTATGTTATCCGCCGCGATTAATACTCCAGTATGCGTTATGTCTAATGCCGGTGAAGGCGGAGCATGGGGAATAGCTGTACTTGCAGCATATGCTGAATATAAAAAATGTAACAATATACCGCTTGCGGATTATCTTGACACACATATATTCAATTCTTCGCAGAGCAGTACTCTTGAGCCTGACACTGCTGATGTCGCTGGTTTTAACACATTTATGAGTAATTATAAAAATATGCTGCCAGCCGAAAAAATCGCTGCAGCTACAATATAAGCCGCAAATAAACTGAATTACGGATTATAATTTATATTATTATACGTGGTAACTTTAGTGCAATATTTTGCGGGGTATTAAAGATTGGAGAATATTTAATGAGTACTGAATATTTATTCTGGAAAGATATGGATAACTCTTTTATAGATATAATAAAGGCTGTCACAGCACTTTCCACAAAGTCTTATATCTCTATCAGTAATCTTAAGACAGATATAACAAGGAATAAAGATAGCTCTTGATAACTTTGGAACAGGAAACAGTTCATTAAGCCTTGCTCTTGAACTTCCTTTTGATGAATTAAAAGTTGATATGAGCTTTATAAAAGATATTAAAAACAAGCCACAAAATCAGGCTATGGTACAGTCTATAGTCGACTACGCCAAGAGAACTAATAAGGAGAGTGTCTATTCAACTGACATTCTCCTTTTTGTAACATTTGTATCAATTATTTTGCAGTTCACGTAATACTATGACAACCTCAGGCTTATGAATTTGCCGTTAATATTAACAAACTTACGATATTACATCTGTTTTCTTATGAATATTCTGGCATATAATTTCTGTATCCTCTGGATTAATCTTATCTTTTTGCATAATAAGCTCACATATCTCATCGGCTTTTATTATGCCCTTAGATGGATTAAACACACTGTCTATCTTACCATTGACCTCTACATCCACTGCAGAATACTCAAATGCAAGTGTAGTATTAATAAGTGTACAGTTCTTCATAACAAGATTATCAATATAACACATTCCCTGAAGACTTTCGATTGTACAGTTGATAAGTGTCAGATTCTTAGAATTCCAGCCAAGATACTCACCTGATATATAAGAGTCATATACTGTAACATTATTAGTATTCCAGAAAGCATCCTTTGACAGCATTTTGGCATTATGTATCTCAACATTTTCTGAGCCGTCAAATGGATAATTCCCAGAAAGCTGAAAGTTATTTATCTTCATATTTTTACTATTCATCGCAAAGTAATCGCCATTGGCACTTACATTTTCCATAGTAACCCCGTCACAGTTCCACAGGGTTTCCTCTGCATTCGGCATAACCACATTGGAAAGTGTAAGCTCCTTACATCTTCTGAAGTTTTTGGGTGCTTCTATAAATGTATCCTTTATAAGTATATTATCAGTATACCACACTCCGGCTCTTGCCATCTTAGCCCATGTACAGTTATCGGCAGTTATGTCCTTTGCATACCACAGAGGATACTTCCACTGGAAGCTGCTGTCCTTAAGCCTGATATTATCTGACTCCTTGAGCGGCGATTCGCCCTCTCCGAATATAGTTTTATCTATTTCAAGATTACTCTCATTAAATAGCGGTCTTTCTCCAGTATAATACTTGTTGCTTATCTTTTCAGTATTTTTATCTGTCATATTATTTTTCGTATTCCTTTCCGTTATCTGTTCCATTTCAAGTGTTAATCATATAATAATATTCTGGATTAGAAATGTCTTATCACGCTGACACAAATAACTCTTTAACCCTTACATTATTATATCAGTCTGTAATTATCATTCAATATCGTATTTATCAAAAAATATAAAATTCCAGTTTATCTGGATTATCTGCCAGTGCAGCTTTGCTTGACGCAACCTTTTTGTTCTATACCGTCTGTATTCTTTTCATTTCCGGTGCATCCTGTATCTGCTATATTTTCTGTACATTTTACTGCTTCATCACTACATTCAGCATCACTTACAAAAAAAAGGCCAAGTCCTTTTATCCATCTATTAATCTCTTCATCTGATGCCTCATAGTCAAGCGTTCCCCCTGTAAGCCATACAGACTCCTCTGTTCTTTCCTCGAGGTCACTTATAAGCCCAAAGAATGAATTATCCAAATCATATATAGGTATTATTGTCTTTTTATCAAGATAACCTTCATCTGCAAGCTGCTCTAATACCTTTACACTCTTCTTACTTTCACTGCTAAGATTAACAAAATATGTTGAATATGCTGACATATCAATATCATCATAGACCTTTATATAACTTCCACTAATCTGTGGCTTATATATATCTGCATTCATAATATCTGCAAGCCTGTCCACAACCTGACTCTCTTCATCCCATGTAATTATAAGAAAATCTTTATCTTCATTTGCATTTTTATCATCAGCATTATCTTCTATATCTACAACACTGCTTACTTCACTATTAAAACTTCCATTACCAGCATATGCCATTTCATAGTGTCTCTTTGTTATGCTTCCTTTATAACAAGTTATAATCATTCCAGCCACAAGTGTAACAGCAATAGCTTTGCATATTTTTAACTTTCTCATAATAACCTCCATTTCTGTGGTATATCAGTATTACTGACAATCCACTGCCATCATCTTCAATCCCGCACACTATACACAAGTATTATGCATTTTCCGTTTACTTATACGTAGTAAACATTAATTATTATACCTGATGTAAGTTCCAATAAATGTCATATTATGATATAGATATTAAATGATTACTGGAATGCGGAGCATGGAGTAATCTGATTAATCATAAATGCTTATCTCATACATATAATACTGCTTTGAGTTAACTCTAAGTCAATAGCTTATATATGAAATATATTAATATAACATATTGATGTTAGGTTCAAAAGGATTTTTGACCATGTATCTCATATTTAATGTAGCTTATTATATCCTCTATGTCTAATACCTATTGTTAATACATTTTTATGCTTAAAACGCATTACACGTAAAAACGCCGCTATGCTTTTCACATAACGGCGCCTAATTATCTAAGCACTACATCCAGTATTCCTGCAGCATCTGCCCTCGCAAGTGCATCAAGCTGTGCATCTGAACTTAAGTAGTTTCTGTAATCACCTGCATTACTTAAAAATGCATGTTCAACTATAATTGTTGGAATACCTGCTCTTGTTCCCTCATTGATAAGACCATAATAATCAGCCATAGAACCATCTGGATATAATTCATCTGCTGTATTCACTCTTTGCAGAATTCCATCCTGATACTCATCTGGATTCCATGTATCATTCGCTATAGGTATACCGATACTGTTAAGTCTTGACAAGATAGAATACGCAAGACTTTTTTCCCTGTCATATATACTGCCAAATCTTGCATTAGCCGGCTGATATCTGCTACAGCTCATAAGCACCATACAACCGCTGGCATCTATAACATCCTGACTTTTACTGTTTATATGGACTGAAATTACATAATCAGCATTATTGCTCGCGGCATAATCAATACGTCCACTAAGACTTACATCACTGTCGGAATTCCTTGTCATAACTACTCTTATATTATCATTCTGTTCAAGATAATACTTCAGCTTTCTTGATATTGCCATAGTTATATTCTTTTCCTTAATAAGTGAACCATCATAAGTTTCCTTGGTTCCCTCATTGCTTCCACCATGACCGGGATCTATGCATATAGTTATTCTGTTATCATCATATTGTGAACCAGAGTCACTATCACTATTATCCTCTGGGGCATTATTATCACCATTGTCCTGACTGTCTTCTATTTCAGATGAAGAAGTACCTCCAGATGATACATTTTCCTTCTGATTACTAGAAGCTTCACTTTCACTATCCTGCGAAGTTTCTGTATTTTCTGTTTCTTCTGTCTGGTCTTCCGGCTCACTTTCTGTTTCTGTTTCTTCTTCTGCCATAGTCTGCGAATTATCTTCTGACTGCATACTCTGGCTGCTTACTTTATCTTCTACTAACTGACTGTCATTAATACTAGTATCTGCCATATTAGCAGTATCCACCTGCTTTTTTCCACAGCCTGACATGTATGTCATAATACCAGCCAGCAGAATAATCGCAATAATATTACTTATAATTTTACAAATATATTTTCGTTCACGCATTTTATCTCTTTGCTGCTACTTTCTTAAGATATTCGCTCTTTAACCTGCTCTCCTCCTTAAGTCTGTCATTCTCAGCCTTAAGATAAGAATAATATTCCCTCGCAAGCTTGACACCGCCTCTTACTGCGATATCCTCATGCTTTGACATATCATCAAGCCACTGCATAAGAGACTTTTCCCTGATATCATTATATGTATTATCTTCGATATTCCTGAAACCTAACATATATTTATCTGTTCCTCCATCGGCCATACCAATTTCACACGATTTTCGTGCCTAATATCCAGCATATATTATATTTCTCTGTTACTTTTTATATGCATTTCAAGGCTTCACATTTTCCTTAAACCTAGCATATATTTCTCTGTTGCTTTATATATATTTTTTGTTTTTATCTTGCACAACAAGTTGTTTTACGCAAATAACTCCCTTACCATATCTGCATCATATGTAACACTCTTCATATGTTCAACCTCGATAAGATAAAGTGCATGTGCTGCAAGATGTTCCGCTGCCTGCTCAAGGTCACGTATACCTGTAGTATCCTTGAATATATCAAGAACCACCTCTAATCCCTCATCAAGTATAGTACATTCATCTTCGTGAAGCCCTATCTTCTTAAGTACCTTAGGAAGTGAGAACTTTGTAAATATAGTCTTCTTTTCTTCTCTTGTATAATCTGGAATGTCTATTATTGCAAATCTTGAAAGAAGCGGTGCGCTTATCTGTTCCTTATAGTTTGCTGTTGCTATAGGATATACTCCGGATGTAGGAATAAGACATTCCATATAGTTATCTGTAAATCCAAGATTATCAAGCAATGTAAGGAGCACATCTGCAGGATTAGCATTTCCATTACTAGATGTGGCCTTATCAAGCTCATTTATAATAAATACAAGATTAGACTCACCAGCGTTGCTGTATGACTCCATAATAATACCTGGTTTTGCATTTGAGTATATTCTTGATGAACCGGTAAGCTGCTCGGCATCGTTAATAGAACTCATATCAAGAGTTGTCCAAGGCATTTTAAGGATTTTGGCAACAAGATATGCTATCTGTGACTTTCCTGTTCCGGCAGGTCCTATAAGCAGAATTCCATATGAAGGAAGTGTATGTGTACGGTTAATCTGAATAACAGTTTCTATAATACGCTGCTTAACTGACTCCATACCAAACAGTTCTTCATCGAGTATTCTTCTTGCTTCAACCGGGTCTATCGACTCAAAGTAATTGCTCTTCCACTTGATATTAAGCATAATAGAAAGCGCTCTCTGTGCATGTCTTTTTTCTTCCGGTGTCACTTCACTTGAACGTGCAACTGCAAGATTACGTCTTGCCCACAGTCTTATATTTTCAGGAAGTGTCATGCCAGCACAATTAAGAAAATCAGATATACTTGTTATGCTTGTAAGCTTCATGCTGTCGCCAGACTCGTCAAGGTCCTCATCAACATTTTCTGCTATAATACTGCTCTCAAGAAGTCTTTCTATCATATACTGTAAGAAACCATCCTCAGATGATAACTTCTGGCTGTTGTTAAATGCAATCTCCTGTATTCTGTATACAGCATATCCATCTTCAATATTCTCACCTGTAAGCTTAACTTTAATTCTGTTCTCGCCAAGCCACTTGATAAGTGCTGTAAATCTTGCATCAACCTTTAATATATTGCTAAGAATATTCCCCTCTTCTGTCTGAAATTCAAATGCTGTCTTCTTATAAGGATTAGCAAACATTCCGACTGATGTAGTTTCCCACTTATGTTCCTTGTTATCAAGAACAAATATTGGATACTCTGGTGTTGCAACATTGTTATCTGAATTAAATGTTGTATAAGTACATTCAAATGTTGATGAATTAGATGCATTTTTAAAGTCAAATACTGGCATAATATACTCTCCTGTTTTATTCTTTTTGTATTTAATCCGTCTATAACCCTTTATACACGATGAAGCAGCGATTTATACCAAACCACTGCTTCATCATATAATAACACATTTTCTTATCAGTGAACACCTAAACGTGACAAATATTACTTATACTTTGAAACATTAGATGAATCAACCTTCTCAAATGGAACCCATACATACTTTCCATCCTCTGATAATCCTTCAATATCTTTGGTACTCCTGCCTGAACCAAGCGCCTGTGCAACCTCGATAAGTCTTTCGCCCTGTCCGCTTGCTGACTGATATACTGTAAATGACATGCTTCCTGCCTCTATAGCTTTACATCCGTCACTTGTGGCATCTATTCCAAGTATAAGAGGATAACTTATGCCTGCCTTGCTGCACGCATCTGCTATTCCAAGTGCCATAGTATCATTATTACATATAACAGCATCGCACTTCTGTCCTGTCTTTAAAAATATATTATAAAGCTCCTCTGCGCGGCTCTGTTCCCAGTCTGCATGGTCAATAAACACATAATTAATGTTCTTGCCGGATGCATCAAGTGTTTCCCTGACTGCATTGGTTCTGCCCTTTGTTGCAGAGTGGCTTGATGGTCCTTTTATTATAGCTATATTAAGCTGTGATGATGACTTTAACTTATCAAGAACATACTCAGCCTGATACTGTCCTGCCGTTTCTTCGTCCGAACCTACATACATATACTTTCCTGCTTCAAGTCTTGAGTCTTCTGGTGATGTATTAAAGAATACTATAGGAATGTCACCTGCAAGTGCCTCTAGCTCAAGCGCTGTATCACTGTCAACCATATTACAGAGTATTACATTATAATTTCCTGATACAGCCTGCTTTATGTGCTCAACCTGCTTCTCAATAGAACCATTGGCATCATATACATCAAGCTGTGCATTATATTGCTTTGCTGTTTCCTTCGCCTTCTCAACAAGCTGTGTTCTGAAAGCATCTGCTGTTCCAAGTGTAAGAAGCATTTTGACACTTCCACTTCCTGCGGAAGATGACGATGCGTTACTTGTAGAACCGCAGCCAGTCATACAGCCAATTATCATTATTATACACATTAATAAACATACTTTTTTCTTCATGTCTGACCTCCATATGTATTTACAGACTTTAGATCTTAAACTGCTGTATTTCGCTGTAGAGCTGCTGTGCTGATGCAGCCAGTTCTTCCGCTGATACCTCAACCTGTCCACTGTTCTTTGAAATATTCTTAGCCTGTCCAAGCATAGACTCAGATGTTGCCATTATCTCATCCGAACTTGCAGCCTGCTCTTCACATATCGCCGCAACATTAGTTGCTACCTCATCAACCTGACCAATCTTCTCAACAACATTAGCCATAAGTGAATTAGTATCATTAATATTGTTATATATTGTATTAAATGTATCTACTGCTGTATGTATGAGCATTGCACTGTCAGCTATCTCGTCAACACTGCTTCCAGCCTGGCTTACTGCATTTTCAACAAGTCTGTTAATCTCTGTGATAAGCTCAGTAATATTAGCTACGGACTCAGCACTGTTATTCGCAAGCGTACCTATCTCAGAGGCTACAACTGCAAAGCCTCGTCCTGCTTCTCCTGCTCTTGCTGCCTCTATTGACGCATTAAGTGATAACAGGTTAGTTTCATCTGCTATATCGCCAATAAACTTGATAATATTGACAATTTCCTTAGATGCAGCTCCAACCTTATTAACGGCATTCTCAAGATTTCTTATGGACTCTTCTATACTTGTAAGCGCATTGCCTACCTGCTCCATATCCTGTCTGCCCTTCTTAGATACCTCTACAGTCTGCCTCATCTTGCTGTCAACAGAATCACCATCCTGCTTTGTTTCAGCAGCAACTCCTGCAAGCTGTGTAGCATTCTGGGCTATCTCATTAACAGACACCGAAAGCTGGTCTACTGTATCATTAAGCTCCATCATAGACTTTGACTGTATATCCGCAGCCATATTCATCTCAACCGATACGCTCTTGCTTGAACCTGCCTGTTCATTAAGTCTGTCTGATACTTTGCCTATCTGGGCTATCATCTGCTTCATTGACTCTAAAAACGCCTGAATACTGTAACCCATCTGGGCTATCTCATCCCTGCCCTTAGCCGCTATAGCCACTGTAAAGTCACCGGATGCCATCTGTGTAATCGCATTAGTCATCTGCTTAACCGGCTTTACAACAACATGTGTCATACGCTCAACAAGTATGCAGAGTATAATTACACTGATGATTCCAACTATAATCATAATAGTTCTAAGATTAATAAGGTCTGCAAGTACCACATCTTTAGGAATATATGAAACCAGAAGCCAGTCGGTACCATCTACCTCCTTAAACACTGTCATATTGCCATCAATCGTTGTAAAGTCGTAAGACTTATCTGCCACCTTTTCTGCTACCTTGCTGTAATATTCGCTCTGACCTGATGCTCCTAACTTCTGTGATATAAGTGAAGACTCTCTGTTAGCAAGTATAGTTCCTGTATTCTTATCTACAAGAAATGCTTCTGCATCATCCATATCTATGAATGAATTAACGATAATAGCTATTCTGTCAAGTGTCATATCTGCTGATATAACTCTTATATTGTCAGTTCCATCATCAAGAATACCCGAAGCACTTATGACATTGGCTCCTGTGGCATCCTTATAGGCTGAACCTACTGCCATATTAACTCTTGTAAGACCTTCCTTATACCATGTGCTCTGTGTAGGATTAGTATCCTTCTTGGATGAACCCGTAGCTGTTATCATATTGCCATTAGAATCAGCTACATAAAGACCGTCCGGATAATTGTCATTATAACCATAATATCCGTCAAGAATAGTCTTTAACTGTGCATCGTCTGGATGTATTTCCTCTATAGTAGTCTTAGCCATCTGGAAAGAAGCAAGATTTTCATTAAGCCATGCCTCTATCTTAGATGACTGGTTACTGACTGACGATTCCAGAAGATTTTGCGAATACTTCTCAATAATTCCTGCCGATGCCTGATACGATATAAGCACAAGCGCAAGCACTATAACCACAACTACCGGTATAATGCTTCCCAGCAGCTTTGCCTTTATTGATATATTCTCTTGTTTCTTCATAATCAAACCCCTTTCGTATATTTAATTGTATGTGTTTTACGCATCACTAGCTTTGTTTATATTTTAACACATTTTTTACTTTTTGTATATTCCAAATGTATACCTTATAAATAATACTTTGCCTTCTCATCTTTAAGTTTTTAGAAAATCAAATTCTATCCTGCTACTTGCTTCCGACAGACTCCAATTTTATAATAAAAATATTAAATCTATACAGTAGTCAGATCGAACATTTGACAGGATGGAATATTATGTGTAATGCATTTAAAGAATTAGAAGCTGAATGGATGGAACGTAGAAAAACCGAAGGCATTAAATATGGTATCGAATAAGGCATTGAACAAGGTGTTGAGCAGGAAAAACAGTCCATTATCTCAATGCTTGAATTCGGCGTAACCAAAGAACAGATACTAACCAGATACTCAAAAGAAGATTTAGAAAAGGCAGAAGCAGCTATTGCTTATAAGTAATAATTTTAGTGAATTACATAACTTATATTTATTAGATTATACCAAAGACATATATAAGGAACGCAAAGACTGTTATGCATATAATGTAGGACACACTTGAAAGCGGATTGTGCTGTTTCTTATACTTTCCCTTAATTCACAGCTATGTGGGTACAAGGATGTACCCACAAATGAAGCCGCGCCAAGGACGGCGCGTCCGAATGGCAGCGTCAACATAACTAACTATATTAACCAGTCCTAATTAGTAATCATTAATTACCCTACTTAGTACCAAATATTCTATCCCCGGCATCACCAAGTCCAGGGCATATATATCCATTTTCATTAAGCTTCTTATCAAGCTGTCCAACATATACCTGAACATCTGGATGAGCCTTATGAAGTCTTTCAAGACCTTCCTCTGCTGCAAGAATACACATAAACTTAATCTTCTTGCCACCGTGCTTCTTTATCTGGTCGATAGCATCAATAGCCGAACCACCAGTTGCAAGCATAGGATCTGTTACAACGATAAGTCTTTCCTCAATTGGCTTTGGAAGCTTACAGTAATATTCATGTGGTTCAAGAGTTTCTTCATCCCTGTACATACCGATATGACCTACCTTGGCAGTTGGGACAAGTGCAAGAATGCCTGATACCATACCAAGACCAGCTCTAAGTATTGGAACAACGGCAAGCTTTCTGCCTGCTATCATAGGTGTCACACACTTTTCGATAGGAGTTTCAATCTCCACATCCTGAACTTCAAGGTCACACATAGCTTCAAAACCTTCAAGCATAGCTATCTCTTCGACTAACTTTCTGAACTCATTAGTACCTGTGTTCTTATCACGAAGAAGTGAAATCTTATGCTTGATAAGTGGATGCTCAAATATTGTAATATTCTTTTCATCTTTAAAATTCATAACAATCCTCATTTCTGCGCACATCTTTATAATAATTAATTAGACTCCTGAACATTTCATATAATATACAGAATGTGGACCATATGCGCGCAACCACTAATTCCATATAAACATTACTATCCAGCAGCAATCCTAAAACAACATTTTCAATAAATTACTTATTATCTGTATTACTTACATACACTCCACGGCTCTGGTCGCCCTCTGGATTAATACCAAAGTTGTAATCGTTGCCTGGTAATATAGCATTAAGAAGAATACCTGCTATAGCTGCTATTGCAAGAGCTGTAAGTGTGATATGTGTTCCTGCTACTGTAAATGTAAGGCCATCTGAGAAACCAAGTCCACATACGAATATAACGCCTGCTATTATAAGGTTACGTGACTTCGTAAGGTCGACCTTATTCTCAACAACATTTCTTACACCGATAGCTGATATCATACCATAAAGCATAAATGATACACCACCGATAATAGCGGCTGGCATAGTTGAGATAACAGCTGAAAACTTAGGTATGAAAGATAATACAATGGCAAGTCCTGCTGCTATTCTTATAACCCTAGGGTCATATACCTTTGAAAGCTCAAGAACACCTGTGTTTTCTCCATATGTTGTGTTGGCTGGTCCACCTAAGAAACCTGCAAATGCAGTTGCAAGACCATCACCCATAAGTGTACGGTGAAGACCTGGGTCTGCTATAAAGTTTTCATCAACTGTAGCTGAAATAGCTGACATATCACCAACGTGCTCCATCATAGTTGCTATAGCGATAGGTGCCATAACAAGTATAGATGTAATATCAAACTTACATAACTGGAACTGAGGTATACCTATCCAGCCTGCAGAGGATATAGATGTAAAGTTAAGTATCGCTGAACCATCTGCATTAGTCACACCGAATGCATTAAGTATAAGTGCGAATACATAAGATATAACTACCCCCATAAGAATAGGTATAATCTTAAACATTCCCTTGCCCCATATGTTAAATATTATAATAACTGCAAGTGCAGCTATGGCAAGAATCCAGTTAGTTGAGGCATTAGATATCGCTGATGATGCAAGTGAAAGTCCGATACATATAATGATAGGACCTGTAACAACTGGTGGGAGAAATCTCATAACCCTGTTTACACCTACAATCTTGAATATAAGTGCCGCAACAAGATAAAAGATACCAGCAACTACAATACCACCACATGCATAGGCTGCTTTTTCATTAGCTCCCATATCTGCATACATTCCACTGTTTAAGTTGGCAACAGTATAGAAGCCACCTAAAAATGCGAAAGATGAGCCAAGAAAGGCTGGCACCTTAAACTTGGAACATAAGTGGAATATAAGTGTTCCTGCACCTGCACAAAACAGTGTGACAGAGACAGTAAGTCCCCTTGATAATGGTTCGTTACATGCTGCCTGAAAGTAACCTGACACAAGGATTGGCACAAGAATAGTTGCACCAAACATCGCGAACATATGCTGTATACCAAGTATAAGCATCTTAGGAATACCTAACTTCCGTGCATCACGAACAACAGTCTGATTGTTTTCGTTCATTTGTTTACTCCTTTTTTGTTTACGTTATCTAATATAATAACATACAGCTTACCAACTTGAAAGTTATGTTTTCATTTTTATTTAATATTTTTTACACTAAATTTTTCCATTTTTTACAAAATCGCCAATTATCTTTTGACCCCGACATAATATGTGTGTTAAAATATATAAAATTTAGCACACACATATATGTGCAGAATGGAGATAATTATGTCAAAACCATCACCATCAAAAAGTGATTTAAAATATTTATTCAGGCCAAACATCAGGCTTTCCAAGCTTGAACGCCGCAGGAAGCGCCGTGGATGGGCACTTGTCATAGGACTTTTACTTGCCTGTATACAGTTAGTACTGACTGTTCTTTTTCAGATTACTATATTCAGACTTGATATACTCCCTATGAAGTATCTTATCATTATAAATGTAATTCTCGTTCTTATACTGCTGTATGACTTTACAGCACAGTTTTCAAGGTCACACATGCTTGGAAAGTTCATATCTGTTATGCTTTCTGTCCTCATACTGTTTTCATACCTTTTTACTGCCAAATTTGATGCTGTGCTCTCAAAGCTTGGAAAAACAGAAACTTCAGTTGATATAGTAGATGTGTGTGTACTTGCCCACGATAAGGCAGCTAACATTTCCGACACAGTAAACTATAAGTATGCTTATAATTCAGTAGCGGCAAGCGAAAATATTCCGACTGCCATTGACAGTATCCAGTCTGAAACCGGTCATACTCTTAATATGTCAAAGTATAAAACATGGAATGAACTCATCGATGCTTTTTATGCTGGAAAATATGTACAGGCTATTGTCATAAACCACTCGATGATAAGTATGATTACACAAGATTATGAAGATTTTGAAAGCAATATTAAGATTATAAAGACCTACCGCTATGAAAAACAGGTTGCACTTGATGCTTCCAATATAAATGCAGCTAAAGACCCATTTATAATATATGTTTCAGGAATATCCAGCGATGACGGTGAGGATAAGGCTCTTACAGACAATGCATTAAGCGATGTTAATATCCTTGTTGTTGTCAATCCAGAAACCAGGCAGGTTCTTCTTGTGACAACTCCTAGAGACTCCTATATTCCTATCTCTAACAACAGAGGAGTTACAGGCTACGACAAGCTTACGCATGCAGGAGGTTATGGTATAGATAAGTCTATGGAAGCCCTTGAAAACCTCTATGGCATTAACATAGATTATTATATAAAGATTAACTTTCTTGGAAGTAAGTCCGTTGTAGATGCCCTTGGTGGAATAACTATCGACTCAGAAGTAGAATTCACTAACGGAGAGGAGGCCGCACCCGTTTCCTACCACTTTGTAAAGGGAGAAAATGAGTGTGATGGTGATAAAACCATAGCATTTGCAAGAGAAAGAAAGGCCTTCACAGCCGGTGATTTCCAGAGAGGCCGTAACCAGACCGCAGTTATAAAGGGAATTATCCAGAAAGCCATGTCACCTGCTATACTTACAAAGTATTCAGCTGTAATGGATGCTGTAAGCGACCTGTTCCTTACTAATATTCCTAACAAGGCGATATCTGAACTTGTAAAAGCCCAGTTAAGCAACAACACACCTTGGAATATACAGTCTTATGGAATAAACGGTGCTACTGACGAAAAAAGACACTTAGAGGTCGTTGGCGCATATAATGCTTCAATCGTTCTTCCTTATGTCGATGATATTAAAAATGCTACTGCTATGATGAACAAAGTTCTTGACGGTGAGGTATTTGATGTTGATGAATATATAAGCACACATGAATCGTCTAAGGAAACAATGGACCCTTTAAATAATAAAAACAGCTCAGGTTCATCAACTACAAGTAAAACTACCGACACAACCAAAACTGATACCAAGAATAAAACTACAGGCACAACTACAAATGTAACTAACAATAAGTCAGCAAGATAATAATAATTAATGAGCAAATTTAAAATATTGCACAGGTATGTCCGCGTTAGAAAAAAGATTTTTCATAATCTATTAAAATGTATCTGAGACATAAAAAAAACAAATTATTTTTGAGCATTTTTCTGTATTTGCTCATTTATAGCTGATAATATAAATATAAAAAATAATATAAATATAAAAATAAGAAAGGCTGTCGCATTAAGCATAATCTATACAATATGCAGATACTAATAACAGATTTAATATCTACATATTGTATGAATAGCGCTTCGTGCGACAGCCCCTTTTATTTAATAAAAATATATGTCAATATTATTCAGCATGTTCTCTCTGACTGTCATCAACTATCTGATACACACTTATCTTGAACTTGTCCTCTGGACTGATGCCGATAAACCTGCATCCATATACAGTGTCCTTATCACCATTATTCTTATCCCTGACTATCTCTATAACTGTTGAAATAGACTCCTTATTGACAAGTGTAATAACGGTATCATAATATGAATTCTTCTTGAAATTATGGTCTGACTCAAATGCGATACCATCCTGCGAAATATCTATTACGTGAACCTCAACTGTATCTGGTGAATATCCTGATACAAATTTATCACCAAGCTGTCTTATCGATATCATTACACTTATATCTGTTCTTCTTGACTTTCTTTTTTCAATAGTCATCTATCTGCCCCCTTCTTATGTAATACATGTATAACCCATAAGCATATACAATATGCGCTATAATATCTATTATAATATAATATTTTATTTTTTCAACACAATATATTACTTTTTTTCACACTTTGAAATATATTTGCTGTACTGTTCAGACAATTTTCCCCATTTTACTTCGTTGTTTATTATCATACATATATTTATCAGCTTTATCAAACAATGTTCTTAGTGTACATTCAGTATAGTCTGTCGATATTGCCCAGCCATAAGCATAGCTTATCATTACTGAAGGTGCATTTGTATTGAACTGGTCAACTTCTCTCTTAAGCCCTGCAAGTATTTCACCAATCCTTTCCTTATCCGTATCATATATAACAGCCACAAACTCATCTCCGCCGTATCTTCCAACGAAATCCTTATCTGGAACTGCATTACGAAGCAGTCTTGCAAAGTTATTAATCATCTGGTCACCAACCGAATGTCCAAATGTATCATTAGCTATCTTAAGATTATTAATGTCAAACATAATACACGCCTGCGGATTATTTATAAAACGCTTGTCATTGAGCAGCTCTTCACACTTACTTTTATTAGAAAGCCCTGTGTGTATATCAAGATAAGCCTTCTGTTCAAGCACATTATTTCTTGCTGATATACCAATAGTCCTTACACTCTGTATAATAATCATAAGTACAAGTATCGCCATATCAACCACTGATGCTATCTCAAGCTGTCTGATTTTGTGTGCAATTCCCTCTGAATACTTTTCAGCTGCTGACACTGTTTCATCAGCAAGTGTGAAATATTCTTCGCTCATAGCAACTATATCAGTATTTTCATATCCATACTGTCTTACCTTATATATTTCTTCTTTTAAGTTCTTCCAATAATCTATCTGTATATCAAGCTTTCTGTTATAATCTACGTCATGAAGGCTTACAAGGTCATAATCACTATCCTCATATCTTAAGTCTCCTAATATTTTATCAAGATACGTGATAAGCTCATCATCACCATTACCTGTTATCTCTAACTTTACTTCTCTTTGTGTTGCACCTCTTACAAGACCAGAATAGTTAATAACCCTTGCTGTACCCTGTAGATTATTAATCTCTATAATCATAAACACAACAATCACAATAAGCGCAATTATAAATATACTCTGAATTATTGCATCTACTGTTTTTATCTTGCTTTTCTGTTCTTTACCAGCCATATTACTGCTTCCTTTCATCAAATATGCTTTTATATGTCACTTAACTTAAACCATAATGGCTGATTATATCACTAATAATCAGTAATATTGTTCTAATATCAGGCATAATAATTCATAGGCATTCATAGTATACCACAAAATCATGTAATGTATACCCTATTTTCCTAATTTATAAAAATTTTATAGGACTATATTCCCATTTTTATAGCCAATAAAGGAGATTGATAAATTTGATTATATACCACGTTCTATCATTAAATCATTTTAACCCAATTACAAAACATATACTTTTGTAATTTATTTAAATATATTCAAGTAATAAACAAAAAGAGGATACTGCCTAAGATACATAATCTTCACCAGAAACAAATATCTGGCAGATCTTCGTTATCCATGCAATATCCTCTTTTATATTTACTGTTTTATGACATATTCTTTTTCTTTGCGATGATATGCCTTACAGGTCAATACCAGGAAGGTCCCACACCACTTCTTATGACTATCTTTTATTAAAAAATCATCATAAAATGGCACTACTACTTGCAATACTCAGCCACAACAGCATTGATAACCTTGCCGTCCGCTTTTCCTTTCAACTTAGCCATAACTGCTTTCATAATCTGACCCTTATTCTTTGTTGCCAGAACATCTGCAAACTTCTCTGTAAGTATAGCTCTTACCTCATCCTCTGAAAGCATCTTTGGTGCGAATTCAGACATAACCTCAAGACGTGCGTTATATTCCTCTAAAAGCTCTGTTCTATCTGCCGGACAGGTATCAATCTGCTCTTTTACACTCTTGATTTCCTTAAGAATTGCCTGGTCAACCATTTCATCAGGAATATCTTCCCTGCATCCTGCATCTATGGCAAGCTTCTTTGCTGCTGATACAAGTACAGCTATAGAATCCTTTCTCTGCTTATCTCTTGCCTTCATGGCATCAATCATTGCTTTCTGTAAAATGTTAAACTGCATAATACCATATTCCTTCTTTCTTAACTTTAGTTCTTATAATTGTAAATCAGCACACACTCAATTACAAGCGCATTTTTAATCAAACTTAGAGTTAATTTTCATAGCCCTGCATAATTTTAAAAATATACATAAAAACACTTATATTTATCAAATTTTATATAGCATATGCGCTTCATCTAAGAAACACTTCCCTACCTCACATATTCGAGCTGTACCCTTGCTATACCCTCTGCAAGAACTCTTAACTCAAAATGTGTATCAGCAGGAAGCGCTCCCTTATAAGTCACTGCTTTAAGAAGGCAGGAAGATACCTCATCTGGTGCTAAAGGTGCCATATAATAGTAGTATCTGTCATTTACATCACCTGTTTCATTTTCTTTATATACCCACCTTTTATCAGCAGCATTTATATTAATTTCACTTAAGTCCGCTATAACATCCACGCCGTCTGATAATACATACTCAACATTATTTCTTAAGTCAGCTGGAACTGTCTGACCTGCCACTCCTGCTTTTCTTGTGACTTCATTATCATCATACACAAGTATAGGAACAAGCCTTACCCTTACACAGGTGTCTGTAGTCGGATAATTTTCTGATGTTATATTTTTTACAGACACCTCTTTAGCGGCTGTTCTTTCATCCTCACTTATCTTTTCATATATATTGGTATTATTACTATTATTTTCACCATATACACCATTATCATCTGTTCCCTCATCTTCTAATACAAGAACATCACCTGTATTATTTTTTTCAACAACACCTATATTGACACACGCCCCCTGAAAGCTGTTTATTACACTCTCAGTCCTCGTACTAAGACTTGCATATGTCGCCGCCCCTGTAATAAGAGCCGTAATAGCAGCCAGAATTCCCGCTGATGCCACTATTTTCTTAGTCATAACCTATATTCTCCTTTCCATCACTGTAATGCATTAGTACAGCTCATCCTCTCAACTCTGCCTGCGATTATTTCAATGAGCATAATAACAAGCAGTACACCTATAACTATGCTCTTTCCGGACGTTGAACTTATCCACGATGATACATAACCTAACAAAGGAATACTAAATGCCACTTTACCAACTATATTATCATATAATACAGTTCCTCCGTCATTTACCTCGTTGGCATCACCCTTTGTAAGAAAGCCGCCGCTCTCACTTTCTTTGCCTACAACACGGTGTGTAACCAGAGTATCCTCATTAATATAAAATGTTATAACATCCCCTGTAGTTATATCCTGCATATCAGCGTGTCTTACATACACCATACTTCCGACAGAATACTTTGGCTGCATACTTGCTGACAGCACACAGTAGCCCTTATATCCTGCAAGTCCCGGAAGATATATGATTGCAAGCACGGCTATCATAATAACAAATATAATATCTGTCAGATTTTTAAGAAGTTTTCTGGTTCTTTTATCAGATTTTTCCATATAACACCTTATCTTTCTTCAGCCTTTATGCCTATAAAACTATTGATGGCAGAGGCTGCATCACTAAGCCATTTCCACTTGTCAGACTTATTATTGACAAACTCTGCTCTGGCACTCTCACCGTCTGCAAGATAACCATAATGAGTGCTGTCAAGTCCGTAGAATTCTGCTCTTATGCCATCAGCATAGTCAGCCCTTCTTAAAGTCTTTCCAATAAACATATCACACGCCTCACCTGCACCATTATCATTACCACTGTAATTATCAGATGTGTCTGCAAGGTTATACTCCATAGTCCAGTCTGTATCCTCTCTCACGGTATAAAAGCCCTTTCTTAAGCCGCTTATGACTGATGTTTTCTTAATAACATCACCGTTGGCATCAAATGCTACAGGCTGATAAAATACTGCAGAAAGTTGACCTTTTACTTCCTCTTTGTCAACATTACTAAAACCATACTGCTCTATTCTGAATACATATGTCTGATTGGCTCTTATAATCTTATTATCTGTGTACTGCTCATCTATAAGCTTTGTTATATCGAGCTCACCCTTTACGACATGGATTGTATACATAGCATAGTCATACCTGCTGCCATTAACATCTGTTTCCACATTATAAAGCTTCTCATCCGCTATATAACCCTTGGAATTCTTCGTACATTCATCATCAGCACTTACCTTTGTCACTCCATAATTCACTTTAACCTTATAAGCTGTATCTGACTCAGGAATAGACTTACCTATATCAGCTTCACTTACCTCTTTGTCATCCTTATACCATAAAATGCTGAAATCACCGTAAGAAAGCGGCTCTCCGTCCTCACGAAGATTAGCTCCGTTTAACTCAAGCATATTCTGTAATACATTTTCCTTGGATACTGTATCTGTAAGTGTGTCACCATAGAATATTACGTCCTCTATATTTTTAACAGCAGGAATTGTCCTTACATTAACCCTTGGCTGTGGGAATTCCTTGAACTTTCCGTCAACAGTGACACCCGAACCGGCTCCGTTTGTTGTGACATTATTGCCACCGGCATAGTTGTAAGCAGCCTTTACATGAATAACCTTTTTCCAGCCATATCTTGTATCAGCTTCACCTGCATTTTCCTGTGACTTGTCATCTGATGAGGACTCCCCTGCATTACTCTCAACTGTCTGGTTATTCCACTCAACATACACCATTCCTTTATCAGTATCATAGCCTATAGTTCCACCATTAACCGTAAGCGGATCCGACTGCATTACATACGCATAGCCACTATGGTTATCAGCATAATCTTTATCTGCTGTCACAATATTTCCATTATCATCAATAACATTAAATCTGCTGTCGATATAATCCCTTACCGTCACATTAGTTATATCCTTGATGATAACACCTTCAGTATCCTTTAAATATGCACCGAGTGTAACATCATAGGTTCTGTCTTCCCAGTTGTTAAGAGTTACTGTCTTATCAACATCATAGTCATCTATAGTGATAATTCTTGCACTATCAGGAACAGTAAACTTCATATTACAGTTAGAGAGATTACCGCCTCTTTCCATATAAAGAACTGTTATTATATGCTTCTTATGCTGGTCAACACCTGACTTGTCATATCCGGCAGCCGCAAGCTCCTTAGCAAGCGGTCCTGTCTGCCATAAATCAACATCTCCGCCACACGATGGATGAATTCCACCAAGGTCTAATACAAGTTCACCATCAAGAAATACCCACAGGTCATCATCACCAGTGAACTTATATAACAGGTCATCATCATAGCCGTTCAGTGCAAATTCTACATCATAACGCATACCAAAGTAATAGTTAGTTCCTATATTACCATCTGCGCCGCCATAACCGCCATCAAGCACATTGGAGTCTGAGTCATTAAGTGGAAAGAAATTATCTCCTGCTGGTGTCTTATTGCCCTTTGGCGATAATACATAATCTAGCGTATAAGTTGAACTTCTGTTGCCATTATCAGCTTTTTTAAATACAAGCTTATAATCCTTTATAACCGTCTTTCCTATCTTTGCATCATCTGTGAAAAGTCCCGGTTCATCCACATTGAATATAACTTTTCTATAATCATCCGGGTCAAGACCTTTTATTATTCCCTGTGAAGCAAGATAGTACTCTTTTTTTGTTCCGTCAAATGTACTTACTGTCTTGAACTTTCCATCGTTATAATATATACAGGTATTGACATCAAGACCGTTTACAAGACAGGAATAACGATTCTGTCTGTAATTCTGGTCTGTTGTTCCCACTGTCAGCTTACTCTTTCCATTGTTGGAATAATTAGAGGATGTGTTGATACTTCTTTTAGGATATTCCTTGTATCTTCTTTTATTCTGGATTCCGGTATAAGGTGCTACCACATAATCATAAAATGTGCAGTAACCCTCCAGCGTAGTAGACGAAGTATCATCTGTACTTTCACCGTCTGCCATCACCGCAGGAGCATTTACACTATTAGCCGTAACACTTCCCTCCTGCTGTGCCTTATTGTTCTTATCAGCCGCATCCTGCTTCGTACCTGCTAATGTCACACCATTCACTCCCGTAGTATATATCACTGCCAGAACAGTGCCACACAGCATAACGAACGCACATACACCTATCAGTATAGTCAACAGCTTCTTATGCTTTAACTTGCTCACCATATTATCTCCTTCCAGATTAATGTAATACTTATGAATATACTTTATAATTCATCTAATCCTTCAGTTCATTGCTATCACAATCCAGTTTCTGCAACTGATATTCCGGTATATTTTTCTGCTTTGTCTTTTTACAATTATCTATTATCCGTTCCGCTATCTCCTTTGCATTGTCCCTGCTACAGTCAGAAAGAAGAATAATATAATGTGCTTTATCATACACTGATACAATATCACTCTCCCTCAGTGAATGTGTGAGTGTACTAAGAAAATGCTTAGCTATGCCGCCTGTGAACTTTACAATATATGCACTTCCGCAGCTTCTTCTTAACCGCCGCTTCTCTAACTCGCAGCTTTTCTTAAACATATCATAATCACAAAGCACAGCCCCGCTTGAATGTCTGTGTAATACACTGCTGCCCTGCATAGTTATATTGTCGTTGAGGCTGCATAGCTTCTTTGACGGCGCTACACACAGCCTTTCATTAAAAAGCTCCTTCAACTTCTCAAAGTGCTTTCCGGCCTCACCTCCACGGTTCTGGCTTATAAGTGCCCTCATATAGTAGTAGTGTACATCCTCTGACAGTTCATCAAGCATAAGTGCATGATTACATATCATTTCCATAGTTTTATAGTCATTCTGTTCATATAACTCTTTTGACAGCTTTACAACCACATTTATATAAAGACTATGATAATATGCATTGAGTGTCACAACCCAGTAACAGTCTGTGTATTGCTCAAGAAAATGCTTCTTATAATATGCCACGGCTCTCTTCTGATATTCTATCCTTCTTTCATACCGGCTCTCTGCCCCAGCCTTCTCATACAGACGTTCAAATTCCTCGGAGTCCGTTTTCACAGCTACGTCCCTGTTCCAACTGTAATAACCTCTTCCCGTCTTTATGAAATCTGTTGCACCAAAGCATAACTTTAGTATACCTCTTGTTCTGTATACAAGATTTTTTAATGCATTGGCAGGATTGTCACTCTCCTCATCACTCCACATCGCATCTGATAACTCCCCCACTGATATGTTGTTATATCTGTGGCTTATTATATACGCAAGAAGCTCTGTTATCTTATCTGACTTTATCCCGCTTACATCAAGTATCTTCCCGTTGTATGTCATACTAAAGTCATCAAGAAACGTAACATATACAATTCCACATTCCTGCAACACACCACCTGCTAAGATTTTTTGCTTATAGTGTTATCCTTGGCTCTTTTTCGCGCATACAGCCCTGTAATAGTTCCAATGCACGCAACTCCTGCTATAATGGCAAGTGTGCCATACAGCATAACCATTGTGCTGTCGCCTGTCTTAACAGTCTTTACTGTTGTTGAAGGCTCACCTGACTGTACTGCACTTACATTCAGTCTTATTTTTCCCTGCTTATTCATATAAGAATTATCCATTGACTCTCCGTCAAGTGTTACAATTATCTTTATACCTGCACTCTCTCCCCCTGAAAGTGTTGCAAGCAGCTGGTCACTCACAAGAATATCGTTATTCCCGCTTCCTATCATTCCGTCATATAAAAGCGAATAATCATTGTCACCTTCACCCTGCTTATATATTTTTATATTGTATACACCAGTTCCAGCTCCCTCCTCTGCAATATTATCAAGGAGCGTACTGTTTATATAGAAGTTCATTATCTTGTCAGAATTATTAAACAGACGAACCATTCCTTCTCTTGTTTCGCCCGGTTCCATATTAATAAAGCTTATATCCTTCTCAACAACGCTGAAATGTGTTGCACTACTGTCAAGCATTATGACTGTATCTTCATCACTCTTCACATCTGCTGCCACATAGCCGTCTGATACATCCTGATTATCCTTACTTATCACCTTTGTTATATCATCTGTAACCTCATACGATGAATTCATATCAGGCTGTCTGACTGCTGTAAGCCTGCCATGCTCATCTATATCTGCAACTACGCCCCACTCATATAACATAGCAGCTCTGGCAGCAACCGTTTGTATTGCATCTGCATTATAATCAACCTTTACCGATAGGTCACTATACGCATTAGTATTCTCATTAACCCCGTAAAGTATTGTATAAGCATCCATAAAATCACTTGTGCTGTCACCCGGATATACTACATCCTTATAGTATAAATATCCTGCATTACCCCCATTATCATCTGTGCTCTCTGCATATATCCAGTCATCTGTATTCACGTAACTTATACCTATATAATCTGTATTAAGTTCCTCTCCATTCCTCTGTGTGACTACTGTCTGACTGTCACTGTCAAGCCACTGCTTATCGACCTTCACCCTTACATACTGTGGCTTTCCACCTGTATTCTGTGCTGATACCTTCTGAACAACCCTCTGGCTTGTAATCTTCCCACTGTCAGCCACGTTACCTCCATCATCTGCAATATTCAGACTTACTCCTATAGAAGATGTCGATATTGTTTTATCTGTATGTGTCGCAGCACTATAGACAGCCATAGTTCCACCTGTTATGGAACCAGCCGACAGTATTATTGCTGCCGCAGTAATTAACAGCTTTTTTCGCATAATACTCCTCATTTCATACACTTTTTAAAACCTGTTATGTGCGTTTCACACAAACGGGGCAAATTACTTAATTTGCCCCGTTTTCACACACTTTCTATTCTATGCCCGGTATGTCCGGTTTATGACATACATTTTCACGCTTTCTTTATATTTACGCTTCCCCAGCCAGTAATATTACCATTGGCATCCTTTACAGGTGTGAAGTTATCTGCCTGTATAAACTCTGCCGTGGCATCTATATTAAATGTCATATCAGCTTCGTCATTACCCCACTCTGTTGGAATTGTCACCTTTGTAAAAAGAGTAGCTGACTTTGGCATATCATTCTTATTAGAAAGAATATTATTATAGTAGTAATATCCATCCTCTGCCTTAGTCCAGCCCTCCTGAATATCAAGAACTGCCTCAATATCTGCTGCCTGCTCAGCTGTAAGTCCCTTGTAGTCTATCTTCACACGTACATAAGCATCCTCTGAGTCCTCCTTAAGATTAACTGTAGGGTCTTTGGCTAATACATCGCCCGGTTTTACATTACTGTAATCCTTACCTGTTGTATTATCCTCCCTTACATGTTCACCCGTTTCAGTAAGTGTTCCTGTCACATGACCAAGCGTAACGACATTAGAACGTGCATCCTTATCTGTAAAGTAAGCAAGTGTTCCTCCAACTACGGATGTTATACATAATATAGAAGCTGTAAGACCTATTGCCAGCTTTTTTCTGCTTTTAACCATTATTACCTCTCCTTAATATAATCAGATTATCCATATTAAAACTGTGCATCTGCGGCAGTCTTGCTGTTTACGAGACTTATAAGTTCTGGCTGTGCTTCCTTATAATCAGCAAATGTTGATGCCTGGACCGCGAAACCAGTTACCTTGATGTTAAATGTTGGAAGAGTACCAGCATCTACGATATTACCCTCTGCATCCTTATAGACAACTGTTGGGTCATACTGTTCTGTAGTAACATCAACTATACCAATCTTATTACCATCTTCATCGCACTTATATATAGTTGTTTTCTTTGTAAGCTCTGACCATTCCTCTGTAATGCCTGTATACACTTCTACATTGTTAAATAATGCTTCTGTTGATGAATTGGCATCAACCGCTTTCTTATATACCCAGATTTCACTTCCGTCTTTATTAGACGATACCATCTCCCAGTTAGTCTTGTCATAATCCGTAACTGCTGCGTACTTTTTAAAAGTCTCTGCACTCATAAGATTACCGTCAGCATCTGCATAATCCACCTTAATAGCCATATATACAGCCTGGTCTGACTCATTAATCATAACAGGGTTCTTCTTTATGACATCACCCGGTGTATAATCCTTACCTGAATTCTCAAGCCACTCAGTTTCTGTAAGAGTTGTTGTTATGTTCTTACTTGATGTAAATGTATTGGTCTTAGTTTCTGTTACTGAATTCAGATAAGCAAGAGTTCCTCCTACTGCAATACCTGCTGAAAGTACCATAGCTGCTGCTGTTGCTGTAATCTTCTTCATCTTATTCATTATTATAATCCCTCCACACTTCTATTATTAACATATTCCATCATCTCTGTTTTAGCATCATCATAAGTAATTCCATCTGCCTGAATGGCATACGCTGTTATTTTTATGTTAAACTTTGGAAGCCTCTTCGTTTCCTTATCCTGTTCTATCCCCTTATCAAGGTAAACCCTTGTAAATAAAGGTGCGGTTACATTTTCGGTTTCAGCAGTTTCTTTAATATCCTGCTTTAAAATGTCCCTGTATATATATACATCTGCTTTTTCTTCTGATACTGTTCCTATATATTCCCATTTGTCGGAATAATCAATTCCAGCATCCTCCTGTGTAGCAGAGGTATCTTTATTAAGATACTTATTACCAAACTCCTCTCTTGTAACCGCATTATTGCTGCTGTCAAAGTACTGTACCTTTAAAGCTGCATACGTAGCAACACTGCCAGCCTCCAGAGTAACAGTCGGGTCCTTATCAATCTTCTGCCCCGGAACATAAGCCTTAGCCTCTGATTTGCCGTGGTCTTCCCACTCCGGCTCATCCAGAGTTATTCTTATATTCTTATCTGACTGGAACACATTCGTTGCCGTAGGTGTCACAGTCTTTAAAAGTGCATACGTAGCAAATGCGCCCGTGAATATAAGACTAAAAGCTGCACATACTGTTAATAAAACATTACGTGTCATCCTCTTATGACCTGATGGCATCTTTATATGAAGCCATTCCGGTTTTTTAATCATCCTCCAACTCCTTTCCTTAACTGCTGCCTTACAAAGCCATCTTCCGGCTCTTAGCAGAAGCTTTAATATATTCTACGGTAGCTATTATGCATAACTATGGTCACACGGCGGTCACACGGAAAAAATAATTGGAAAATATTTTAAATATTGCAATTTTTTGGAAATACTGGAAAAAAATAACCAGACTATCTGCAACTCCTGTTACAGATAATCTGGTTATTATACTTATATCACACTTTATTATTCTTACTTATTATTTATTCTTCATGGCTGTCACCAGTCGCATAATCTATGACTATTCCCGGCTGGGCATTGTAACAGTATACATTAAACAGAATACCATCACCATCATCCTCAACAGACTTTGCCTCCATAAGAACGCCGTTAGCAACAAGATTATCATCTGTGAATATAGGTGTAACTCTGTATAGTACATGATTATTAGTTTCTTTAATATAATCGGCTACCATATTTTCAAAAGGAAGCATACCATCCACATTAAGATACCTTGTTCCTGTGATAAGATTTTTCTTATTCGCATTCTCTGCTGTAAGCTGGTAACCTATAAGGTGGCATCTGTTGTAAAGATACTTTCCATCAACATTGTCATACTTTACTGTCTGCCAGCCTGTAGGCTTAACTGAACTTATAGAACCTCTCTTCTCAGTTGGCATAAGATCCTGTCCTACATTGGCATAAGCTGCTGTACATCTTCCAAGAGAGTCAAGCTCTCCATAGTTCTCGAAAGATGTTGTTGTCATATCATCATCCGTAAAGAACGGCGTGTTGTCATTAACAATGATATATGGGCTTCCCGTATACTCTGGAAGTGAAGCTATTGACGCTATAAATTCCTCATATCCGGCTGCACCCGATGTACTGTCTTTACTGCCTGTATCTTTAGAAGCAGTACTTTTATCACTGCTGTTCTGCGAAGAACTCTGTACTGTGTTCTGTACTGTTCCCGATGTATCAACTGAGTATGAACATGCCACAAGACCTGTACTCATGGCCAGTGCCAGTGTAATGGCAAGTGTCACATAGAGCCATCGCAGCTTTTTTCCTAATATTTTAAGCATAACAAATCTCCATTTATATTAATCTTAATCGTTTGTATTTATTTATTTTTTCTATATATTTCTTCTGTTATCTTATCATGCGAACTGCCCTGAAATTCATCTGTATTCTCAAGCACGAAGTCGTTAAGCAGCTTCTCTGGAAATGTTGTATCAGAAGGATATACCCTGTTCCATCTGTAAAGGTATATTATATCGATATGTTCTTTAATATCTGATACCTTGTCATCCTCTACAAAGCAGTAGTCCTCCTTATCAGCCTGTCCAAAGTTCTGGCTTAACACTATGTTAGTGTTATGTGGAAATAATGACCTTGTATACATTGATACCCACAGCTTACTGTCCTTTGACAGCTCTGCTATTCTATCTATAAGGACTGAATCCTTACTTTGTCTTCTGTTGTTAAACATCATTCCATAATTATCATCTACGATTGCTATAAGCTTCATAAGTAATCCTCCATTTCTGTCTTACTTTTTATTCATCTGCATTTTATCACAATCCAGGCTGTCTGTCCTATGAAAAATTGCATTTTTTACACATTTTAATCCTGTAACAGCCATGCTATCTCTTCCTTATAAGGTGGCACCTTCTTATCACTGCCTTCTACTGCTATCCAAGGTGTCTCAAGTATCTTAGGAACATCCACAAATCTTTCATCATGCACAAGCCTGTGAAGTGTATTATATCCGATATTTCCCTTATCTACATTCGCGTGTCTATCCTTATGCGCACCCAGCGGGTTCATACTGTCATTAATATGAAATACTGCTATCTGGTCAAGTCCGATAACCTTGTCGAACTCATCAAATGCTTCATCATAATGATTGACAATATCATATCCTGCATCATTGACGTGGCATGTATCAAAACATACCCTGAGTCTGTCTTTCTTATCCACTCCGTCATATATTGCTTTTAACTCTTCAAATGTTCTTCCTATCTCACTTCCCTTGCCAGCCATAGTTTCAAGTGCTATATACACATCATCATCATTCTGGTTTAACACAGTATTAAGCCCCTTTATTATCTGTGAGATACCAGCTTCAACACCAGCATTAACATGACTTCCCGGATGAAGCACAAGTATATGGCTTCTCATAGCCGCAGTCCTTACTATTTCCTTTTCAAGGAATTCAACTGCAAGCTCATATGTTTCAGGCTTGACCGTATTGGCAAGATTGATAATATAAGGCGCATGCACAACTATCTCATCAATGCCGTGGCTATGTGCATATTCCCAGCCTGCATCAATATTAAGCTCAGATATATCCTTTCTTCTTGTGTTCTGTGGTGCTCCTGTATACAACATAAAAACATTAGCCCCGTAAGAAGCCGCCTCCTTTGCTGATGCAAGAAACATTTCTTTACCCGCCATACCTACGTGGCATCCTAACTTTATATTTGACATAATATTTAATCTCCCTTAATTTATTTTCATCTATTAATAAGCATATTTTTAAATGCACTAAATAAATTGTTTTCGTTTGTATCTCAGATACATTTCAAAAGATTATGAAAAATCTGTTTTTCTGATGCGGACATAATTGTGCAATATTTTAAATTTGCTCATTTATAGTTCATCTAGTCATTTCTCATATTCATTGTCAATTCATTTATAAATATCTTACTCCCTCAATATATCTATCATAATCTGTGCATCCTTCGGCTCAAATCGCACACCCGACAGCGCATTTATCTTCTCTATTACACTTTCCCTAACCTCTCCTCTTCTTAAGTGCCTGTCAGCATAATCTGCCACCGCAAGAATCCTTGCAAGCAAAGGAATATCTTCGCCTTTTAACTTATCAGGATATCCGTTTCCATCATAACTTTCCCTATGATAATGCACCGCCTCTGCTATACTCTCCGCACTTGAAGACCTGAGCATGATTATGATTGCATAACTCTTGTCAACATAAGTCTTAAATATAGCATATTCCTCTTCTGTAAGCTTCTCCTTTTCGATAAGCGCATCCGGTATTCCAACCATTCCAATCTCATGAAGAAGCCCCGCACTATATGCATTTGAACACATTTTCTCCTCAAGTCCTTTATAATGGGCTATCTGCCTTGCGTACTCTGCCACCTGCCTTAAGTGCTCCTCTTCACCCTGAATTTTCGCACCAAGAGCCCTTACCATAGTATTCATAACCTTCATAGACATATTTTCAAGTCTGGTATTCTCCTCAGATATCCTGCTTTCAAGCACCTGTTTACGTCTGTTTTTTTCAATCCATTTTTTCTGTATAATAAACATAAGACAGTATATTATAAGAAGCATACATATAAAAAGATATGGGAGTCTGAGTACCACATTCTCTCCATACATATCTATCATCATATGATTCTTATTAATACGACAGCAATATATAATTGAACTTGTACATACGAAATTAATAAAAAAACTGTACTTTATTCCAAGAATAAATACAACACTGAACGAAAAAAATACCGGATACATAACACTGAACGCCTTTATATAAGCACTAAAAAATATACCATACACTGGTATGCTTACTAGTGCCAGCGTAATAAAATCTATCCATATATTATAATTCTTTGCTGATATGGCAATATTAATTCCAATAGCAAACACAATTGATAAAACATATGCTATATATTGAAATGATGCTCCATATATAATACCTGCCGGTATATTAATAAGCCATACAAGCCAAAATGCAAGCTTTACCCACAATGCTAGCATTTTATCCTCATATGGACATAATAATATCTCACGATAACTTATATCTTTCCATGATTTCTTTATCCTAAATTCCATATACTCATCCTTTTTTATCAATATTATATATATCCTTGTAACACAAACACAATACTCTTACCTAATAAAATATACAATATCAAATTCCTATTATCTTTTATCAAAATACATTTATATAACTATCTTACCATCCTCTATCAGCCTTACAACCGTGTCCGCAACCTCTTTGTCAAACTGCTTTCCCGCGCCTTTCACAAACTCACCTATAATATATTCCCTGTCGCACTGCTTCCTGTAACACCTGTTAGAATTCATGGCATCAAGCGAGTCCGCCGCACTTATTATCCGCACCATACGCGGAAGTGTGCCACTCTTTATACCATATGGATATCCAGTTCCATCAAAACGCTCATGATGATATATAGCTCCAAGGTCAGCCTGTGGAAGAAACTCAAGACCTTCAAGAATTTCTCCTCCCCATACAGTGTGCTTTTTCATAATATCACACTCTTCATTAGTAAGCTTGCCAGGCTTATTGAGCACCTTGTCCGGCACAGCTATCTTTCCTATATCGTGTAACAGAGCACTCCTATATATGATACCAAGCTCATCCTCTGAGAACTCCCAGTCCATATTTTTTGCAATAATCATAGAATACTCAGCCACCCTCTTTGAGTGCTGCTGTGTGTAACCATCTTTTTCATCAAGCATCTGGCTTATGGCTGTAACCGCATCTATCATAAGCTTTTTTCTCTCTGACAGTGCCTCTGTTACATCGCGCTCCAGACTTCTCTCATTCTCCTCCTGATTCATCTGATAACGCTTGTAAAATATATCCATAACCACAACTATTATACAGAAAGACCAGTAAAATATCGGATAATAAAAAAGATAATACTTAGGATAATCATATATAAGCAAGCCTTTAAGTGGTGAATAAAACATAACCGTAATATATATACCAAAGCTTCCACTCACCGGAATACCAAAAGGCATACCAAGAAGAACTATCGATACAATCGGCATCAGAAAATACCATAACAGCGCAAATCCCCTGTTTGGACCAAGCAGCGATATCGGTATTGATAATATAAGAAATATAACCACAGAAGCCATACATATCACATATATCTTATCTGAATATCCAAGTGCAAGAATTGCAAATATGCTGATACCTGACACTACAAGCGTAAGTGCTGTTACAAAATACTCTCCAAGTCTGAAATTCTGTATATTAATAAGCATCATAACAATAACAAATATTATCATAACATTCTGGATAGCCCCTGCATCTATATGCGTTGTTTTTTCATACTGATATACTGACTTTACCCTGTCTATAACCCTCGACAATATCTTCATAAACACCTCTTATGTACAACATAATAATCACGAATTATTGATATTTAATCATAACATAATCAATATAATTTTTCAATTTTCTTAGACATGAAACTAATTAATAAAATTGAATAACACACCTAATATAAAACTAATAACAACGAAAGCCAATAATAATATTCTACAAAACTATGTTTTAATTTTACTTATTTTGTGGGTTATGGGTTGAGATTTTGATTTTTTTATATATAATGATAAATGAAATTGATAGTAATTACTCTTACAACTAACCACTTTATTTATAGCAACATGTATATCCCGATTAGTGCATTTGCTGTAATTCTAACGATTTCTTAATATTACATCATTAATAATGTACATATAACAATGCTCTATGGAGATTATCAGATATGAAACAACGAACAGAAGTAAGTATGCAGCTATATAAGCTGATGCTTGAAAGAGGCTATCCGGAAGAATTCTGCGATATAATAACCAAAAATCTTAACACCGACTTCACGGCACAGCGTATGATAGGATATTTATACCACTACGACCATCCCCCTGTCGAAGAAATTGCAGATGAGATGATATCTATCCTGTCAGATCGCAACCAAATTATGGAAAAGAAGGAGCTTGAAGAAGTCAATGCCCGCTGGAATGACTTTCTTATGAATGGGTTCAATGAAGATTAGATACATATATAATAATAATTCAAAAAGGAGTCACTAACTATGAAAATACCATTTAGCGTTAATCTTTCAGGAAAAACTGCTATCGTAACTGGCGGAAGCGGAACACTCTGCTCTGCCATGGCTTACGGACTTGCTGTAAGCGGTGCAAAAGTTGCACTTATCGGACGTAATAAGGAAAAGATGTCAAAAGTTGTCAGTGAACTTACTGACAATGCCTTAAAAGAACACAATGCTACAATTACTATCAACGGCTACTGCTGTAATGTAACAGACAAAGAAGAACTTACTAAAATATATGAAGTTATCAAAGCCGACTTAGGAAGTTGCGATATCCTCATTAATGGTGCTGGCGGCAACCAGCCCGGTACAATTACATCAACAGAAATGCTTAAAAAAGAAGAGGGCGCAGATGATTATTCATTCTGGAACCTTGATGAAACTAAGATAAGAGAAGTTATGGACCTTAACTTTATGGGAACACTTCTTCCTATTCAGGTATTTACCCGCGATATGGTGAAAAAAAGAAGCGGAAGCATTATAAACATTGCCTCTGTATCTTCAATACTTCCTTTAACAAAGGTCGTTACATACAGCAATGCCAAATGTGCTATCTTAAATCTCACACAATGGCTTGCCACACATTTCGGCGAAAGCGGTATAAGATGTAATGCCATCGCTCCCGGCTTCTACGCTGCCGAACAGAACCACGACCTGTTATTCAACAAAGACGGCTCACCAACACCAAGAGCTAAGAAAATAATAGCCGGCACTCCTATGGGCAGATTTGGCAATCCTGAGGAACTCATCGGCGCAGCATTATTCCTTGCAAGCGATGATGCCGCTGGCTTCGTAAACGGCATCGTATTGCCAGTTGATGGGGGTTATTGTGCTTATAGTGGGGTGTAGGAATATACTCTGATATATAAATATTGTTACATTATAAAAAATAAGAGAGGCTTGTTTATTGACAGCCTCTCTTATTTTCTTTATTCATCTTTTTCATCACATATGATTTTCTTAAATATTGATATGAAATGACGAATTTGTTAATTTATAGTTTTTAGGATGCTTTTAAATCTTCCACAACAGACTGACAATCTTTTATTGCCATTCTTACATCCAGCTTATTAATCTCATTAAAATCATCTTTGTTCTTATTTTCCTTGACAATCTTTGTCTGACAAACCTTATATAAAACACCTACTATCAGAGCTGAATTCTGCACTAACATCTTTTCAGAATTACTATATTCAACCCATTTTACCTTATGTTGACGATTAATAAGTCTATCCAAAGCCATTAATAAATCTTCATATACAACAGCTGTTCCATTAAGTGCTTCATAAAAATCTTTTGCAGTATCATTCAATTCATTCAGATAATTAATTATTCTTTCAGCATCTTCTTGTGCTTTTTTCGCCTGCCTATATGCATCATCAGCTTTATCAGACATTTTATTTCCTGTGAAGTTAAATATTATGCCTCCAACTAACAATCCAACTCCCAGCGTTGCACCACCAAGAACTGCAGTTCCTAATGCCATACCACCGCCTCCTGCTGAAATTGCTCCACCTCCTAATGCTGCAAGTGTAGCGTTTGTAGCTGCTGCTCCACTTAAAGTTGAGATTGCTGTTCCTGTCGAGGCTGTTCCTAATGCCATAACTGCTGATGTAGTAGCTCCTGCTGCTGCAAAGCCTCCTGCTGTTCCAACCGCTGCTCCTCCTAATCCACCAAGCAAAACGCCAGCTCCAACAGACACATTCCTTAAATCTTCTGGATTATATTCTGGAATATCATACTTTCCCTGACTATAGTTCTTAAATTCTGGCCTTCCCTGAATTTTTTCAATTAAATCAGAGAAATCCTTAAATGAAGATAACACTTCAAGTTCTCTTTTTCCAATCTTATCCATAGTTTTTAATGTCTTTTTATTATTTTCTTCTACTGACTCCTGAGCACGTTCCATCATGCTTTTTGCATGTTCCATGGTGTCTTTGGCCTCTTTCATTTTGACTCCACCATTGATACCTGCTCCTACTCCTCCTATTCCTGCAGCTATCGCTGCTCCTGCTAATATAAATGGTAATGGCATAATTATTTCCTCCTTAATATTTATTTAAGCTTTTTTTATTTTTTAAAATTTCACAAGCTTCCATATTCTTTTTATAATATTCTTCTAAAGTCATAATATTAGAAAAATATAACTCATAACATTTATCAACATTGCATATCACTGGTCTTTTGTCATAAATAGAACATTCATTACCTTTAAGATATTTACAACATCCTGTACCATCATCCAGATATGCATATAAACTATTTAATCTAAGGTTTCTGCAACACTGTCCACATTTATTACACTTAAACATTAACTAAAAACCAAATGATTACTTTTATCTGACATAAAAGTATCAAAATCACCTTTCCATGGAAGTTCCAGATTAAACTTATCATATGTTTCTAACAAAAACCTGTTTAATTCAATGTCATCTTTTATTTCATTTAACTGTTTATCCCATTTTTTAAATCTTTCTACCTCTTTTTTATATGCTTCTATATCTATTTCCTTCAACTTATCCAAGTAAAGCACTATTCCTTCACTTGCACGTTTTAAAGCTTCAATATTATTTTCAAAGCTTGGTATTCCAACACGTATCAGAACTTCTTTTACAACCATCTTTACAAGTTTAAACCATGCAACTAAGTTTAATCTCATAAAAAATGTAACTATATCACCTCCTGATTTTACTCCAGCATCTATTCCATCAATTACACATAACGTACCATTTCCAACTATCAACATTATTCTAAGGTCTGGATGTTTCATTGTCGGAATACATTCTTTTATAGGTAATTTGAATTGCAAATATCGTCTTAAGGACCACAATAATTTTATGCTTAAATCTGTTATGGCTACTGGAATTGCCATTGTTAATGCAAATCTTGCATCATAGCCATTTTCAAAAGCTTTCATAGCCACATCTGCCATAGTTCCTTTTTCTTTCCCAATATTAAATTCACCAAAGTCACACAGATTAAACAATTCATAAAATGGCATTACTATTCCCATTCCACGTCCTGAACTTCCAGAGCTTCCAGCCACATCTGACATTAAATGTCCAATCCAATTGTATATACCACAAAAAATTTTAGATATAAAATTGCTCCCATTTAACTCAAATGTTTCTGTATCCATTGTAATCAGTCTGCCATCACTCAAAAAAGTTGATGTAGATGTAAACTGGTTTAATATTGAAAAAAATAAACCAATAATATCTGGAGAATGTGCTAATGATTTCATATGATGATTTCTAGGTGTAAGTCCCACGGCACTAGCACTTGAAGATACACTTTTGTCATAATTAACTTTAAACTTTCTTTCCAAATGACCAATAGCACTTTTAACATTTTTTTCATTTCCTGACTTTGGATGCCATCCTGTCATTTTTGAAAACTGCATTACAACATTATCAACCTGCTTATCTGTCCATCCTCCTAACACACTATTTCCAGGAGACCCAACAAGAAATACATCTACTAATCCTCCAATTGCTCCACATACAACTGCAATTAAATAATCATATTTATCGCACTTATCTTTCTGTGTAAATAAAACTACATTGTCATCTGTTTTTTTTATTAATTTTCCATAGTCATCAATATCCTGCTCTTCAAATACCATTGAACCATTTCTTTCAACAGCTATAAAATGTTTCGCCATACATTTACCCTCACATTTCTTAAGTATTGTTCCTTACCTTTCTTCCATCACTTCCACCATATCCCCCTGACTCCTAAGCCACATATTAATCCCCTTTCCAAACACTTCAGCAGATATGATATACGCTCCATCTTCTTCGTCTATTATGCGGGCTGTTGGAAGTCGGTCAAGAACTGCCTCTACGCTGCTGCCTTTGTACTTGAACTTGACTTTCTGGAGTCTGCCGCCCATCATAAACTGTATGCGCTTTCTGAATTCTCCTTCCTCGAATCTGTCTGTATAAGGTATCCTGAACTTTTCTGGCAGCACCTTGTAGCTTTCAATCCTGTCTATTCTGTATATAGTAGGAAATGAGTCATTTAACACATCGAAGTCTGCCCTGACTTCCTCATCATCAATAAATGCTGTAAGGTAAAAGTAGTATTCCGAAAACATAATTGCTACAGGCTTTACCTTTCGCTTAACTATCGCATTATCCTTGCTTCTGTGATAATTCATTTCAATATAATTGCAATTCTGGATAGCTGTTCCTATATCCCACATCTTATCTATAAATACTGACTTATGAGTAAGTTCTACATAGTGATATGTTTCATTTTTTATAAGATTACTTACTATCTGCCTGCTCTTATCTGGTACACAGCACTCTATAAGTCTTTGCAGAATACTTGTCATTTCCTCCTTTGTGAATGCCCTGCTGTCAAGAAGTATCTTGCATATAGCAAGTATTTCGCTGTTACTAAGCTTCATCTTATATACCTCTCTAAGCCTGTAACCCTTATCTTGGTAATCATAATCAACTGTTCTGATTACGCCTGTTTTATCAGCCTCCTGAGCCATAAAGCTTTTAATATCATCTATATCCCTTCGTATACTTCTTTCTGCCACGTTATAGTTGTGGGCTTCCTGTGCCTTATTAATCAGCTCGCCATCCATCAGCTTCTTATATATATCAAGTACTCTTAATACCTTATCCTTGCCTGCTTTTTCTGTCTTCTGTGTATGCTCATCCTCCATGTCTTCACGCACATCATCCTGACTATATCTGCTATCCACCTCTATACCATCACTTTCAACTTCATTTACTTTTGCATCTTTGATATTCCCTGCATCTCTATCACCATTAATATCTTTTTTATTCATAGTCACATATCCTTTCGTATTCTATAATTTCTTTGATTATCTTTTCTTATATAATACATACAGATATGGACACATCGTGTCACTCTTAAATTTTTTTATATTATTTTTTTATATTATTTTCTTTGACATTCGCTACAAACTTTTGTGTCCATTTTATTACTTTTTTGTCGTTTTGTCACTATTGTATGTATTTTTATGCATATTTTATTAATTTTGTCAAAATATATATACATAACCAGCTATGCTACACATATTTTAACACAATATATCACCTTGCGCTACACATTTTTAACATAAATTGACATATTTTGCTACATTTGTTTACACATTTTTACCATAAAACATCTAGAATCTTCCATATACTAAGTGATATAGTGATGTTATATATATGTCGGGAATACAGATAATAATCGATATCGCTTTATGTTATCAGAATGCATCTGATAACATGCTTCAACGTATAATGCAGGCAGAAATGAGGATTATATATGAACAAAAAGCTACTGCCTGCCAAGCTCAAAGAGCTGCGCAACATTCATGGACACACACAGGATTATGTTGCATCCGTTCTCGGAATAGCTAGGCAGACATATTCGCACTATGAAACTGGCAAAAGAACTCCTTCACCAGATGCATTATTCAAGCTTGCCGGGTTATATAACATATCTGTTGATGACCTTATGCAGCTTACACTTGATGTTGATAGAGATATTTCTTATGATGCTCCAGCGCCTTCACAGGCAAGCATAGACCTTGAGGGTTTTATAGAATATTTCAGCAATACTAATAATCAGAAGAAATTTCAGTTTTTTAGTGCTATTGAAAAGGAATTATATTATTATTTCGACCAGTTATCAGATAATGATAAAGAAGAGATTATTGAATTCATCAAGGTGAAAGTTCACAGACATCAGAAAAAGACAGGACTATAACTAAACTCTGATATGATATTGTATGTAAGTACATCCCTGCATATCAGTTGTTTTGTAATAGTTCTGTCTTTTTATTTACGCATTTATATTCTCTGCCACACTGCTCATAAGTCTGTCAATATTATATGACCGTTTCTGCTTTTCTCCTGCTTCCTTATAGCCTGCACTATAGCACACAGCTTTTATATTCACATTTTCCGTATCTGACATACCAGTGCATATAGTGTTATGTATAAGTGTTTCAACATATTTTTCCTTATCACTCATATATGCCACAAGCTCCCCATAAGGACTGCTGTTCCATCTTTCCCAGTAATCGCGGTGCATAAGTATATCACACTGGTTTAATCCAACAATAACCCGCGATTTAATATCTTCACCCATATATGGAATAAGTATATCATTGAATAATTCGGACATAACCATATAATCACAGCTTACAGCATTGAGTATTATAATAACTATATCTATCAGATACTTTCCATTATGCTGCTTTCTTCTTAACAGATTAATAATATTATCAGATATTTTTTTATCACTCTGTCTGTCATTACCAAGCCCCGGAGTATCCCATATGACAATATTACCATTTGAATAGCTTTTTATATCAGTTGTGGCAGGACACAAGCCCCTTCCTACAACAGCTGCATCCTTTTTAAGTATTGCATTAACTGTTGCACTCTTTCCTGTCCCGACAGGACCTGTAAGTAATATATTTACCGTATTATCCTGCAAATGCTTTAAAACGCTCTCATGCTTTATATAATCGTCATAGCTTTCTGGCTTAACGATATTTCCATCCCTGAGACTGCTTATCAGACCTCTGAATTCTTCATCTGAACTACATTTTCTTAACTGCCTGAAAATAAGTTCTGCATCCTCATCGCTCATTCTTCTCATCGTGTTATCCTCTTATTCCTAGCATATACACATACACTGTGAATGTGATTATACACTCTCTATGTATGAATAACACAATTATAACAAGCTATGCAGACAGAAAATGTCACTCTGATAAATTTATTTCCAATCAGCTTCTCCAACACTCAAAGCCTTCTCCCTAAGTGTCGCTAGTCTTCTTATAGCCTCCTTAAGCGTATCATCCTTTTTCGCAAAATGAAATCTTATAAGATGATGTATATTCTCCCTGAAAAAGCTTGAGCCCGGAACTGCTGCAACACCTACATACTGTGCCATCCATTCACAGAATTTCACATCATCCTTAACACCGAATTCGCTTACATCAACAAGAACATAGTAAGCACCCTGTGGATCTGTATATGTAAGTCCGAGCTCCTTAAGTCCGCCTACAAACACTTCCTTCATATGTGCATAATGTGCTGCCAGCTTGTCATAATATTCATCATCAAACTTTAAGCCCGTAACAGCCGCCTCCATAAGTGGTGCTGCTGCCCCAACTGTAAGGAAATCGTGGACTTTCTTTACTCTGTCTATAATCTGCGGATTAGCTATAACATAACCCAGTCTCCAGCCTGTTATAGAATATGTTTTCGACAAAGAATTACATACAATAGTTCTTTCTCTCATGCCGTCAAGTGCCTGCATATAAACATGTTTATTAGGTGCATATATTATGTGTTCATACACTTCATCTGTTACAACATAAGCATCATACTTCTTTGCAAGTTCAGCTATTGTCTGCATCTCTTCCATGGTAAATACTTTTCCGCAGGGATTAGACGGATTGCATAATATAAGTGCTTTGGCTCCACTTGCAAATGCTTCCTCAAGCTTTGCAGCATCAAATGTAAATTCAGGTGGAACAAGTGGGACATACACCGGCTCTGCCCCTGAAAGTATAGTATCTGCGCCATAATTTTCATAAAATGGTGAGAATATAACAACCTTATCACCCGGGTTAGTAATACTGAGCATAGTTGCCATCATAGCCTCTGTACTTCCACATGTAACGACTATCTCTGATTCAGGGTCAACCTTTACTCCTGAAAAATGTTCGTATTTATCAGCTATGGCATCACGGAAATTCTTAGCACCCCATGTAAGTGCATACTGATGTGGTCCCTCTTTAGCTACTTCTGCCAGCCTGTCTGTTATTTCTTCTGGAGGGTCAAAGTCAGGGAAGCCCTGTGACAGATTAACTGCACCATATTTATTGGCAACCCTTGTCATTCTTCTTATAACTGAATCTGTAAAGTCAGCTGATCTATTACTTAATTCTTTCATCTTAATCTACATTTACTCCATTTCTGACTATCTGTTACTTACTTCAATAAATTTATCAAGAACTGCTGCTGCCTTACCTGAATCTATAAGCTCTGCTGCCAGCTTGATTCCATCCTTCATACTATCAGCTTTTCCGCCTATATAAAGTGATGCACCTGCATTCATAAGAACTGCATTTCTCTTATGTCCTTTTTCGCCATTAAGAATTGCTCTTGTGATAGCTGCATTTTCATCTGGAGCACCGCCTTTTAAGTCATCTCTTGTGCAGCGTTCAAAGCCGAAGTCCTCTGGCTTGATAACATATGACTTCATCCAGCCATCACGGATCTCGCATACCTTAGTTGGTGCACTCATAGATATCTCATCTAACTTATCCATGCCATATACTACCATGCCTCTCTTAACTCCAAGGCTTACAAGAACCTGCGCTAAAGGTTCTACAAGGTATTCATCATATACACCAAGAAGCTGCATAGATGGTGAACCCGGGTTAGTAAGCGGTCCAAGTATGTTAAATACTGTTCTTACCCCCAGCTCCTTACGGATAGCACCAACATATTTCATTGATGTATGATATTTCTGTGCAAAGAAAAAACACATTCCAACTTCCTTAAGAAGTTCAACACATTTTTCTGAATCCTGTTGTATATTAACACCAAGTGCCTCAAGACAGTCTGCTGTTCCACACTTAGAAGAGGCTGCCCTGTTTCCATGCTTTGCAACCTTCATGCCACCAGCAGCTGCTACAAGTGCAGACGTAGTAGATATATTAAAGCTCTGTGCATTATCACCACCTGTACCAACTATCTCAAATATATCCATACCTGTTTCAACCTTAACCGCATGTTCTCTCATGGCTGCTGCACATCCGGCTATCTCATCAATAGTCTCTGCCTTAGTACTCTTAGTTGAAAGTGCTGCAAGAAATGCTGCATTCTGTGTAGGAGATGTTTCTCCATTCATAATCTCATTCATTACAGCATAAGCCTCATCATAACTCAAATCACCTTTGTTTACAATCTTTACAATCGCTTCTTTAATCATATAATCCTCCTTGTTTTGTATCTGTCACAGGATAATTATTAATATGTCTTTCTCATCACTACTCTCTGTTAGTAACGATTGCATTATATGCTCCTCAGCCTTTATCAATGCATAAAAAAAGTCCCTGACAGAATTATACTTTCTGTCAAGGACGAATAATGTGCTTATATTATATTCACTATCCGCGGTGCCACCTTGAATTCATGATATCAATCATGCTCTTAGCAGGATACTAACATACCCTCGGCATATAACGTCTGCCTGCAACGTCACACTATACTATGCATATATGCATTTCCCTTGTGCCCTCAGCGGTCCATTTGACAACTTGTTTCTTATCTGCATCTCAGCCTAGCAGACTCTCTGTACAGGCATCATTGCCGTTATCTCCGCTTCAACAGTTTAGCTTATTAAACTATTTAGAATAATAGCACTCAGATTTATATAAGTCAATAAGACATTGTTATTTTTTCATATTTTCTACTGCACTTCTACAAGCTCTATATTAAAGTTAAGCTCTTTTCCTGCCATCTCATGGTTAGCATCAAATGTTATCTCATCATCTGTAAGTGCTGCTACTCTTGCCACAAAAGGCTGTCCAAGTGCGTTCTGAAGATATACCTTATCGTCTACCTTAAGTTCTTCAACACCTGAGCCAAGTTCCTTAACAGGTACTGTTATAAATGCTTCCGGCTCAACCTCACCATATGCTTCTGATGGCATAAGATGTACATCTATGACATCTCCAACATTCATAGCTGCTACTGCCTTGTCAAAACCAAGTATCATCATCCCGGCACCACATACGAACTCAAGTGGCTCTCCCCTGTCATAAGATGAGTCAAACTGCGTTCCATCGTTGAAGGTTCCCTTATAATGCACCTTGCATGTCTTTCCAACATTAGGACCATCAAAAGGTGGTGTATAACTTCCACCACAGCCAGAGCATCCTCCACAGCCATGTCCATCATCATCACCACAGCTGCCACAGCCACAATCTTCTTCGTCACTTCCACAGTGTCCACAGCTATGTTCCTCTCCATTATTATGGTGATCACAGTTAACACCCTGTGATTCAAGTGAGCCATTAAGATATTCTGCTACTGCCTCGTCTGCATCACCAGATACTCCTGAGCACACCTCTATACCCATCTGAACAAGTGCTTCCATAGCTCCGTTTCCTATGCCACCACATACCAGGGCATCCACATTAATATCATCAAGCATTGTTGCAAGCGCACTATGTCCTGATCCCTGTGCTTCTATAATCTTAGTATCAACAATATTCTGACCATCTATCTCATATATTTTAAACATCTTAGAATGTCCAAAATGCTGGAATATGTTACCATCCTCATATGATACTGCTATTTTCATTAATAAAATCCTCCTTGTTTATGAAACAGAAATAATATTACCTATTATAATTATTGTATTGTTGAAATAATAATACATCTGCTTCTTAATATTTATTAGTGTAACATATGCTATGTTACCATACTTTCACAAAATATTCATCTATTATTTGTTAAGACAGTCTACTCACGTAAGTCACGATACTCTCCGTCTATCGCAAATGCATGATTCATAGGTCCACTTCCCTTACCAAGGTCAAGCATAGCAGCAAGTGCACCTGATATATAATTCTTTGCACACCTTACTGATGTCTCAAGATCTCTTCCCTTTGCAAGGTTAGAGGCTATTGCTGAAGATAGCGTACAGCCTGTTCCATGCGTATTAGGATTATTTATCCGCTTTCCATAAAACCATACTGGTTCTTTTCCTTTCTGGAACAAAAGATCATTAGCGTCATTTAACTGATGTCCACCCTTTAATAAAACAGAACAGCCTAATGTGTCACATATAAGCTCTGCTGCCTTTTCCATATCTTCTGCTGCTTTGATGTCCACTCCTGAAAGCACCTCAGCTTCCGGAATATTAGGTGTAATAACTGTTGCAAGTGGTAATAATCTGCTCTTTAATATGCTGATAGCATCCTCACTTATAAGTCTTGCCCCACTTGTCGCCACCATAACGGGATCAACAACAATATTCCCTGCTTTATACTCTGTAAGCTTATCTGCTATTACCTCAATCAGTTCACCTGAAGCAACCATTCCTGTCTTGACAGCATCCGGATATATATCTGTAAATATACTATCAAGCTGCTCTGCTAAAAATTTAGGAGATACCTCCATTATATCTGTTACACCAGTAGTGTTCTGTGCAGTCAGGGCTGTGATTGCACTCATCGCATATACACGATTAGCCGTCATTGTCTTTATATCTGCCTGTATTCCGGCACCTCCGCTAGAATCACTTCCAGCAATAGTTAAAGCTGTATACATATATACCTCCTTGTTTTACGAAGTAAAATGCGACTGCCCCTGCAGGAGCAGAGGTATTTACCTCCTTGTTTTACAAAAGTAAAAATAAAAGTAAAAATGCAGGAACCCAACTAAAGATTCCTGCACATAAAAACGCACCCGCGACTTCTTTATCTCCCTACGTTGGCATTATCCACATCAGGTTACTGGGTTAAAGCTGCTGCTTACTCTCAGCCTGTCATACACAAGCACCCCATTATATTTTCATAGTATTTTACATCCACTGATATATTATACACAGATACCACAAAAATGCAAGTTTTCATCTGTTCCCCAAACTTCCAAGGCACATTACCTGGCACTTCGTCAGCTGGATTCCATCAAATAAATGAACCAAATAAACAGCTTTTTTATCACCCCTGCACTATATTATAATATTCTTTAGCAGTCAGCGCATAAACCAATGCATATATGATACAAAATACTATAACCGTGAATATTGTACACCATACAAAAAGCACCATATTGCTTCCAAGTGATAATATTACCATTATCATTTTTATTATTCTGAAAGAAACTATCACATGTATTGCAGCAACTGCGATTGGAATAAAGAACACCATAAGTATCTGGCTCTTAATAGTCCTTTTAACCTCTTTGCGGCTCATACCAACCTTCATCATAATCTCAAATCGTCTGCGGTCTTCATACCCTTCTGATATCTGCTTATAATATATTATAAGAACAGTAGCCATAAGGAACAATATTCCAATATAACAGCCTAAGAACAAGAGACCACCATACATCTGTGTAAGCTCCTCTGCTATATCATATCTGTTATCGCACACAACATAGGCTTCAGGACTTGACTCATCTTCTATATCCTTACTTAACTGTCTGCTGTCCTGTTCAGAAAGATCTGTATTAACATATATATTATAACTAATGCTTGCAGACATCCTATCAGAGTTACCATATACTAAATCGCGGATATGATTCATTTCATCCATATCCTTAACTATAAGTATATATGCCTTAACTACTGACGTGACAGCACCTGGAAAGTACTTCTCATCATCTGTAAGCACATCTATCAGCTTATACTCTGATACATTATCACTGTTATTTATTGTTATACTGTCTTTTCTATCCAGCTTTTCCTTAGTAACAAGGATAGCACTAGCTTTGTCATCTATAACATAGTTATCACCATAAAGCTTATTAAAGTCTTCTACTGTCATAACCTGGCAGACTCCCAGCATATTTTCATCATAACGTGACATATTATCCTTATCAGTATAAAATGTATTATCAGTATTAAGCAGCCCCTGAACAGAAATTGTTTTATAGGAATAATCTTTTTTTATTGCAGCATTGTGTGCATCAATACAATCATATATTCTGTTTTTCGTCTCATCAAGCACATCGGCATCTGTTCCATATATAACTATATTCTGTTCACTAGGGTAAGCCGTATTCAGCGAATCCTGCATTCCAGCATAAAGTGATACAGTAGATGCAACTGCAATAAGAACTATTGTTGATAAAACACATATATTTGCAAGGCCTACTGCATTCTGCTTCATCCTGTATAACATTCCTGAAACAGCCGTAAAATGTCCTGTCTTGTAATAAAACCTTTTATTTTTCCTCAGAAGCTTAAGCAGCGCAATGCTCCCAGCCGTAAATAACAGATAGGTTCCTATAACAACAAACAATGCTGCAACAAAGAAATATTGTACAGCTTTAAGAATTGAAGAAACTGTAAGCGCAAAGTAATATCCTCCTCCAAGACATAAAAGTCCAAGAATTGTCATAATAAGCTTTGTCTTTGGCTCCTTCTCACCTATCTCATCGCTATGAAGAAGCTCGATTGGCTTAGACATCTGTACCTTGACAAAATTATATATGAATATTACTGCAAATATGCTTATAAAATATATAATAGTGACAACCACCGCATTTGTTGATATTACAAATGCTGGAACGGAGTCGGCTTTAATCAGCTTCATAAGTACAAGAAACATAAGCCTGCTGAATATAATACCAAACACTATACCTGCTGTTAATGATATTATTGTTATTATTACATTTTCAAAAAGCATCATAAGAGATATATGCTTCTTTTCCATTCCAAGAATATTATATAAGCCTATCTCCTTTGTCCTTCGCTTCATAAGAAAGCTGTTTGTATAAAATAAAAATACCGCTGAGAATATAAATGATACAACAAGTGCAACCTGCAGCAACACCACTACATTCTGTCCGCCTCTCATAGCTGCAACATTCTTATTCTTAACAATAGAAATATTCATAAAAAACATCATTACTGTAAATATGGCAGTTATTATATATGGCACATAAAGCTTCTTATTTTTTCTTATATTAGATACTGCCATCTTAGGAAATAACATTTTACTCAATATTATCACCCCCTGTAGCAAGTGCTGTAAGCGTATCTGATATCTTTGTATACATACTGTCATCCGTCATTGAACCCTTATATATCTGATGGAATACAACCCCGTCCTTTATAAACAGCACTCTGTTTGCACGGCTTGCAGCCTTTGTGCTGTGTGTTACCATAAGAATTGTCTGTCCATCACAGTTTATTTCATTAAAAAGAGTAAGCAGCTGCTCTGAGGACTTTGAATCCAGCGCCCCTGTCGGTTCATCAGCAAGTATTATCTGCGGATTAGTTATAAGCGCCCTTGCTACTGCTGCTCTTTGCTTCTGTCCACCAGATACCTCGTATGGATATTTATCAAGAAGCTGTTCTATGCCAAGTCTTTTAGAAAGCGGCTTTAGCCTTTCTTCCATCTCGTTATATTTCTTTCCTGAAAGAACAAGCGGAAGAAATATATTATCCCTTATAGTAAATGTGTCAAGCAGATTGAAATCCTGAAACACAAAGCCAAGATTATCTCTTCTGAAGGCAGAAAGCTCCTTATCCTTTATCTGTACTGTATTCTTTCCATTAAGAAGTATCTCGCCATTCGTCGGCTTATCGAGTGAAGCAAGAATATTAAGGAGCGTTGTTTTTCCTGAGCCTGATTCTCCCATAATCGCTACATACTCACCCTTCTCAACACTGAAATTAACATCTGATAGGGCATTTACCTGATTAGTACCGAATCTTGTTGTATATACCTTTTTTAAATTTTTCACCTCTAATAATGCCATTTTAGCACCAGCCTTTCTTTACATTATATTTTACTCTTTGTTTATCCTTCACTCACGAACCCGCGCTTCGCGCTCTTTTGCCCTGCTTCGCATGGCTGTTCGTTCGTTAATGGCGCAGGAAAAGTAAATGTCTGCTATCGCAGCCGCTTCCTTTTCCTTTACGCTCATTACATTACAGAGTATATAAAAAAATGAAATGCACAGCCATTGATATAGCTTACATTTCATTTTAATTTCTTACAATAATGTAAGGTTTATTCATGCTTTGTATAACGTTGTGTCATATCAATCACAACTCTGGTGCCATTCTTATAACTGGCATCAAAGGTTATCACAAATCCAAGCCTGTCTGCTGCCTTTCTGCACAGATACAGACCTATTCCTGACGATTTCCTATCAAGTCTGCCATTATATCCTGTAAAGCCTCTTTCCATTATTCTTGGAATATCCTCTTCACTTATGCCTATTCCTGTATCTTCTATCACAAGCTGCAAAGAATCCTCTTTTGAATTCTTTTTTATACCATCACTGCCATGGAGAGTATATATTCTTACACTTCCTCCATCTTTACTATACTTGACTGCATTGGATATAAGCTGCTCTATAATAAAGCCAAGCCATTTGGAATCCGTGCATACTGAATCTTCAATCTGCTCAATATGTAGTGAAATATGCCTTCCGATAAACTGTGGTGCAAACTTCTTAACCGCCTTTTTCACTGCCACATCCAGTCTGCACAGCTTGAATTCATAATCTGATGAAATATCTTCAAGCCGCAGATAATCCATAACTGCATCCGTATAGAATTCTATCCTGAACATTTCATGACTAAGCTCATTTAACTTTCTGTCAAGCTTTTCTAAATCATTATCATCATTTTTTTCATTACTCTCATTGTTTTTAAAATCATCATAATGTTTATCACAACACTCATTATAGGAATTGCCCCATGAATTATTCTCAAGATTCCTTACTACATCACCAAGTGACTGGATTATCAGCTTTGCTGCGGCAATAGGAGTTTTAATCTGATGTGCCCAGCATGCATAGTAATCCTTGAGATTTCTTGATGCTTCTACGCCAGCATCATATTGTTTTCTTTTCTGTTCATGTAGTTTTATAATAATATCAGCATACAACGCCTCAACATCATTCTTCTTATCCGGCAATGCTATATTCTGTATATCATCTGTCTTTATATTTCTTTCAAGTGTCCTTATTTTGTCAGCAAACACCGAATAGTCATATATAAGATATACTATGTATAGCGCACCATATAATTCTATTCCAAATGAAAACGCCTCATAATACGGAAGATTGTATAACCATATCACAAGCAGAAGCACTACATAAACAAGTACAACCTGTATTATATTACTCTTTTTATTCTTTAAATATAAAAATAGCAATCTCATCTTACATCTCTTTCTTTCAGCCCTGCTGTCTGATATATAAGGATACTACTCAATAATATATCCAGTTCCCTTTTTAGTCTTTATATAATCTTTCAGCCCTGCCTGTTCAAGCTTTTTCCTTAATCTTGTAACATTAACAGTCAGCGTGTTATCATCAATAAAGTCATCACTTTCCCAAAGCTTCATCATAATATTATCACGCGAAACCACTTTTCCTATATTCTCAAGAAGACTCTGCAGTATACGGTACTCATTCTTAGTAAGTTCCATCTTTTTCCCATTATACGTAAATGTCTGGTCATTCATGTTAAGTATACAGCCGTTATGTTCTATGATATTCGTACTCTCGGCAAATGAATACGTCCGTCTTAGCATTGCCTGCACCTTAGCTATAAGCACATTGATATCAAATGGTTTTACAATAAAGTCATCTCCGCCCATATTAATAGCCATAACTATATTCATATTATCAGACATTGATGACATAAATATAACCGGCACCTTTGATATATTTCTTATCTGCATACACCAGTGATAACCATTAAAATATGGAAGTCCGATATCCATAAGCACAAGCTGCGGCTCATACTTTACAAAGATTTTTAAAACATCATTGAAATCATCTGCTATTTTAACATCATATCCCCATTTTAATAACTGTTCGCATACATTATCAGCTATAATCCTGTCATCTTCAACTATTAATATTTTATACATAGACTCACCAACTTTAATGTACTCCATTATCCTGTTATTATTTACAAGCTATTACGTTAAGTATATATTCATACATTCTCTTAGTTGAAGATATGCTTAAGTGTTCCTCAGTTGTATGAATATCAAAAATATCAGGTCCCATTGATATGCAGTCAAGTCCTTCTATTTTGCCTGCAAGTATACCACATTCAACACCCGCATGAATAGCCTCGATAGTTGGCTTTTTACCGTACATCTGTTCAAATATCCTTACCATATCATCACGCAGCTTAGAATCCTTCTTATATTCCCATGCTGGATATTCACCTGTAAATTCAGCATTTGCCCTGAATGCCTCACTAACAAATTTAATCTGGCTCTTAAGATTCTTTAAAGCAGCTCCTACTGAACTTCTAAGTGAGAATCTAAGACATATACCTGATTCATCTAGTGAAACCACACCAAGATTAAGCGAAGTTTCCACAAGATTGTCTATATCCTGGCTCATTCTCATTATTCCGTTAGGTAATGATTGTATAAGTGAAACAGCCCTTATACTATCTTCATATGTTACTGCCTCTGCGCTGCAGCCCTCTGATATATCTACAACACACTTTAAATCTGCATCAGATGTAGCAAACTCTTCTTTTATCTCTTTTGCTGTATTCTCAATAGCGGCTTTAACATCTGCTGCCTTGTCTGCTGCAACGATAATCTCAGCCATACATTCTCTTGGAATAGCATTATCCTTTCTTCCACCATTAAAGGCTGCAAGATATACATTATTGTCTGCGACAACATCCCTTAATATTCTTGACATAAGAACATTCGCATTACCTCTGCCTTTATCTATTTCTACACCCGAATGTCCTCCTGTCAGTCCTGATAAAGTAATGCTAAGCTTTGTTCCAGTAACCTTATTTTTATCAAGCTTTAATGTAACTCTGCTACTGCAGCCACCTGCACAGCTTGCAAGCATAATTCCTTCTTCTTCACTATCCATATTAAGAAGCTTTTTGCCCTTTAACATGGATACGTCTATTGAAGAAGCACCTTCCATGCCCACCTCTTCAGATACTGTACACACGAACTCAAGACGTGGATGTGCGATACTGTCATCATCAAGTATTGCAAGTGCATAAGCAACAGCAATTCCATCATCACCACCAAGCGTTGTTCCCTTAGCAGATATGAAATCACCATTCACCTCAAGGTCTAGTCCATCCTCATCCATATTCTTATCACAATCAGGTGTCTTCTCACATACCATATCCATATGTCCCTGAAGTATTATAGGTGCTGCATCCTCATAACCCTTTGATGCTTCCTTTATTATGATCACATTGTTAAGTGCATCCTGATAATATTCAAGCTTTCTTTCCTTGGCAAAATCTACAAGATAATTGCTGATCTTATCCTCCTTATATGATGGATGTGGGATATTACATATATCCTCAAAAAAAGAAAATACATTTTTAGGTTCTAATTCAGATAATACTCTCATAATACTGTCTCCTTTAAAATATTTATAATCTGCAAATCTATTTTATTCATCTATTTATATATTTATTTGCCTATTTCTCTATCGTTTTAACTATCTGTTTAACTATTTATTTATCTTGTTCATATATACAATAAACTGATTCTTATGAAGCAGCTTTATAAAATAACACAATCTCTCATACAGCGGCTCCGCTTTATCGCCAAAATGCTCTTTCACAAGCTGTCCTATATCATAAATACTTCTTACACCATCTATGCTATGCCATACAAATGTACCAAAATCATCTAATTCAATGTAACTATATCTGGGCTTTCGCGCAATAAGCTGTGCTATTCTGTTAAAAATCCCTTTATTGTGTACTTTGACTTCTACATGACCTTTTTTGTTTTCCCTGCATTCGAACAACGAATTATGCTTTGGAACATAGTCTAAGTAATTATCCTTCTGCTTAGCCATAACTCAAGCCTTCTCCTTTAATCCTAGAAAAATAAAAATCTGCCGGCAAAATAACCGGCAGACTCATTATAACATATTATTTATTATTTTGTCTTCTTTTCTTTTTTGTTAATAAATGCTACTAATGTTGCAACAAGACCTGCAAAGAATACAAGTCCTCCGATATTACCAAGATTGATAATCTTTGATATATTAATAGCATCGCCAAGAGTAGCTGCTCCAACAGGAATAATAGCAAATACAGCTAAAAGAATACCAACCAGTCCTTCACCGGCAATAAGACCAGATGAATAAAGTATTCCCTGATTAACCTTAGTCTTACGCTCTTCTTCTGTAATACCCTTCTTCTTATCAAAGTAAAGTCTTACAAGTCCACCAACCATAATAGGTGTGCTTAAATAGATTGGAAGGTAAAGACCTACTGCAAATGGAAGTACAGGTATCTGAAGAATCTCAACAACTATTGCTATTGCAACTCCTGCAAATACAAGTGACCATGGAAGGCTGTTACCCATAACACCTTCAACAACCATCTTCATAAGAGTTGCCTGTGGTGCTGGTAATTCTGTTGAACCATAGCCCCATGCTGCATTAAGTAAATAAAGTACTCCACCAACTGTAATAGCTGATACAGCTACACCAATAAGTTCACCTGCCTGCTGCTTGTAAGGTGTTGCACCTACTATATAGCCTGTCTTTAAATCCTGTGATGTATCTCCGGCTATAGCTGCAATTATACATATTACAGAACCAATACTAATAGCAGCAATCATACCCTTCATTCCAACAGTACCTGTTGCTTTAAGAATCGCTGATGAAATAAGAAGTGTCGCAATAGCCATACCTGATACAGGGTTATTGGAACTACCTACTAATCCAACCATACGAGATGATACTGTTGCAAAAAAGAATCCAAATATGATAATGATAATTGCACTAAGAAGATTTACTGGAATAGCTGGGATTAACCACATAATAATAGCAAGTACTCCGATTCCTAATACAACAAACATCATAGGAATATCCTTAGTTAATCTTGATTCTACTCCATCTGCCTTCTTACCATATCCTTTAATTGCCTGCTTAAATGTCCTTACAATAAGTGGTAATGACTTAATTAAGCTTAAAATACCACCTGCTGCAACTGCACCTGCTCCAATATAACGTACATAATTAGACCATATCTGTGATGGATTCATCTGTGAAACTGGAATAAGTGCTGGACCAATGATATTATCTCCACCGAATAATGCGATTAATGGCATAATCATAAACCATGCAACAGAACCACCTGCAAGAAGGTATGATGATACCTTAGGTCCACATATATAACCAACACCTAAAAGTGCAGGTAACACATCTGCACCTACTGCTGAACCCTTATATGGCTTAATTGTAAAATCAACCTCACTTGGGAACACCTTAAGTCCGTCTGCTATAAACTTATAAACAGCAGCAATACCAAGACCTGCAAATACTGTACCTGCCTTAGCACCACCTTCTTCACCTGCAACTAATACCTCAGCACATGCCTGTCCTTCTGGATAAGGTAACACACCGTGCTCCTGTACAATCAATGCACTACGAAGTGGTATCATGAATAATACTCCAAGGAAACCACCGATTAATGCAATAAGCGCTATCTCAACTAAAGAAGGCATCGCTGTACCTTCCTCCTGCGCCCACATAAATAATGCTGGAAGTGTAAATATAGCACCTGCTGCAACTGATTCACCAGCAGAACCAATAGTCTGGACCATGTTATTCTCTAATATGGAATCTCTTCTTAATATAAAGCGGATAATTCCCATTGAGATAACCGCTGCTGGTATAGATGCTGAAACAGTCATACCAACTCTAAGTCCTAAATATGCGTTAGCACCGCCAAATAATATAGCCAATAAAGCACCTATAATAACAGATGTAACTGTTAACTCAGGCATAACCTTATCAGCCGGAATATAAGGCTTGAACTCTTTCTTTTCGTTCATACTCTTTCTCTCTTTCTTAATATTCTTATGCAAAAAGCACACATAACATAATATTATTAAAAAAATATAAAAATGTCAAATGTTTTCATGATCTGTCTTATTCTCATTCTTTTAGTTTGTTTAACATTGTATGCATAACTAATTCAATATTGCCTGTAAACATGCTTTCTGCTACCATGCCATTACATATTCTTTTTCTCCAGTAGCTTCATCTAAACCACTATTCTTAACTTCAAATCCTTCTCTTTGATAAAAAGATATTGCCCGTGTATTTTTTTGATATACATTCAAAAACAATTTGCTCCGTTTATCTTTTGCATAATTCAACAAAGCTTTACCTATACCAAGTGATTGCATTTCATCAGAAACAAAAATACCCTCAATATATTCATCGTTTAACCCTATAAAACCAAGTATTTCTTGATTATCCTCGTAGACATAGACAGTTGCCTGTAATAACAATTCTTTTACTAATTCAAAATTGCTTTTCCAATATTGCGCAGATATAAAATAATGTGCTGTTATATTAGTATCCAGCCATATATTTGCAACTCTATTTATATCTGCTTTTCGTAATTCTATAATCATAATGATAGTTCTCCTATAAATACCGATTGAGATTCCAACGAATGTTTCTAAACATAATGCTGCTTATCGTCTGCCTTTACCCTCTGGCAGCAATATAACTAAATAATAAATAATTCCAAATACAGCTATACTTCCCATCATAATGCCAATCATCTGATTTACACTTACCACATTTCCATGAAATACCGGATTGCAATCAAGAGTGTCTCTTATTGCTTCAACCATTTCATCTGGAAAATTTTTTCTCTCCATCTCCTTAAAAACTCCATGAAGCATATGATTCTTAATCAATGAAGTGGCATATGTACTCGGAAGATAAGACAGTGCCTTCTGAAGACCTGAACTAAAATTTGAAATCGGCATATAAGCACCACATATAAAACCATATCCTGCGCTGACAATTGTACCCACAGCTGAAAGCTGTCCCTGTGTTGTCAACGGGAAGCTAATGGTACTTGAAAGTGTACTTCCAAACAGAACGAGCAATATCATATCAAATAAAACCCATAATACGTCTGCTGTATTCATATACCATCCCATTTTAAATAGATATCCCAGACATAATACAAACGCAAGTCCATTAACCATCAATGAATTAGCTACTGTTGAAAGAAAATATCCTAAATAAATTTTTCCCCTGCTGACAGGCGAAACATTAAAATCCTTCCTTGTTCCATTTGCCCTATCCTGCACCATAGTCAGATTCACACAGAATGTTACAGTAATACAGCTTACTGCCATAAGTGATGCCGTCAGCTGTGCTGCCACAGTTCCATTAATGAGCTTATCCGAAATCGTTATCATATCCGGAATCGAAGCTGTAAAAGAATCTCTGAAAACCTTTGCAAGAAATGTAGCGTACAGAACAATCAGAATGACGGGTGTGATCATTGATGTAAACAACATACCTTTATCTTTAAAAAACAGTTTCCTGTTCCTGTTCATTAATGCCAATACTGTTCTCATCAGCGTTCACCTCCTAGCTTTTTTCCTGTAACTGCAAGAAATACATCATCCATACCGCCCTTTACTACCTCATAATCCGTGAATAGGTCCTGATGTTCTACAATAAGCTCCGTTGCTTCCTTCGTATTTCTTACTTTTATCTGATATCCGTCACGTATTTTTTTATATTCTCTGTTCAACGACTTTATTTCATCTTCAGAAACACCATAAACTGACACGATATCCTGTACATAATCATTTTTAAGTTCAAATGGTGTACCCTGCGCTGCGATACTTCCTTTGTCAAGAATCACAACATAACTGGCATTAGCAGCCTCTTCCATATAATGTGTGGTTAGAAATACTGTCATATTTTCGGTTTTCTGAAGTGTCTCTATAACATTCCAGATTAATTGCCTTGTCTGAGGATCAAGTCCTGTTGTAGGCTCGTCAAGAATCAAAATTTCCGGTCTGTGCAATAATGCACGGGCAATATCAATCCTTCTTCTCTGACCGCCCGACAGCTTACCTACCGGTCTGTTTAAAAACTCGTCAAAATCCAGAATCTCGACAAGCTCCTGTAATCTCTTATCAAAGGCATTTCCAGTAATGCCGTACAAAGCAGCTCTGCTCTTCAGGTTCTCTTTCACTGTAAGCGGTTTATCAAGTACGCTATCCTGAAACACAACACCAAGCATCCTTTTTGTCTGTGCGCCGGCTTTGTCAGTTTCTATTCCGTTTACCTGAACAGTTCCGCTGTCTTTTTTCAGTAATCCGCAGAGAATGGAAATAGTTGTACTTTTCCCCGCACCATTTACTCCAAGAAACGCAAACAATTCTCCTTTTTTCACACGAAAGCTCAAATCATTTACTGCTTTTACTTCGCCAAAGCTTTTATTCAGATGGCTGATTTTAATTATATCTGATCCCATATCTTCTCCTTTTTGTTTCATCTTTCCTTAAATGCTACAGTATATGTTGGATTTACCTTTCACAAATTTTGCCCTAAAATATACCAATGCAATGCCTATAAAGTTATCCTTCACGTCTGAAACTTTTTAAATCATTATTCGAACAAGTCGATCAACTCTTTTTCTTTATCATACAACATTCTCCTCATAAAAACCACTTAAGCTTTCCACATGTTTTTCGTCATTATAGAACCCCAAAAATGGCAACTCCTTTTTTCTGTAACCACAGGTACTCCAACACTGATATAAACAGATTTACACCCACAAAACAGCTCATATATCCACAAAAACATCAGTTATATAAGGATCAAGCATAAATAGTTCCCTTTCATCCATTCTCCTTTTTCCTTCTGTGCTCTTCAATCCTTCGATTTATCTTATCTGCCTCCTCTTTTTCCAGATACCATTTCACAAGGTATGAAGCCTTATGTACTCAAGAGTAACCCCCTCTTCCTCTGGACTATTTACAAGTTTTTCCGTTACTCTCATGCATCTTTCCTTTCCGGTTCCATAGCTAACGTCCTTATTCTCACAACCATATCTTCTATAGCCTGTGCACCTGCACTATTTTCCTGTGTTGCTGCGGTTACATGTTCAATTGCCTGATAATTGCTTTTTGTATTGATATTTACCTGCTCCATGGATGATGCTACTTCACTGCTATGAATCCTTATATCTTCTACTGTCTTATCCATTTCCATAATCTGTCTGGTCATCTGCTCATTCGATAAAGTTATCATAGAGGTAGAATCACCGACTTTCTGAATGCTGCACATTCCCGTTTCTGTGAGTTTTACGCTCTGTTCCATAACATATACTGCACCATCTGTGTTTTTTACAGATTCTGTTACAATTCTTCCGATATCATCCACTGCTCTTTTGGTCTGCTCTGCAAGTTTCTGGATTTCCACAGCAACTACAGCAAATCCTTTTCCATGTTCGCCGGCTCTGGCTGCTTCAATCGTTGCATTAAGCGCAAGGATGTTAGTCCGCTGTGAGATTTCGGATATTGTCCTGGTTATTCCAAGAATTTCTTTTGATTCTTCACCCAGTCTGCATATAATTTTTTTGCACTCATTTGTGCTCATATGAATCTGTTGCATACTGCCTGTTGCATGATCCATATTGCTCTGATTGTCTTTTGACAATTCATTCACTTTTCTTGCAAGCCCGGAAACCTTAACATTGATAGAAGCAAGCTCCTCTAATCTTGCATTAATATCCTGCGTACGTTCATTAGCACTTGTAATTTCTTTTGTATTACTGCTAAAGCTTTCCAATACATTTCCGGTTTCTCTAACAATCTGCTCATTGGATTTTGTTGAACTTTCCGTTATTTCAGATAACTCCTGTACCATGTCCATAAGCGCTCTGGACGTTTCCTGCGATTTTTTATGCATTGCCTTTATATTCTGCATCATCTGTTCCTGCTCCTCTGCATTCATCAGATTTGACAGCATGCCGGCTGTTCGTTCACAAAGCATTGTAAATATAGCTGCTATTGCAATTAACACCATTGCCCTTGGTAGAATTCCATACACAATTAATTTATAGAATGTTGTAAAATTCTTATCCTGTAAAATTGCAAATGCATAACAGATAATCTGCCCCACCGATACTCCTATTACAGACAATATAGTAGTCAAAACATTGATTCTCTTAGAAAAGTACAAGCTGCCTATCGCTATTGCATAGATATATAAAAGTACTGCATGATATCCCAAAGTTGATGTGACAATGGTTACAAATATCACAGCACAGACTGTCAGCACATATTTGACATATACACCATCTAATTTTGCAATATTAACAATGATTGTAGGAACCCACAACAAGATTGATCCCAATACATATGCAATTGCCATTATTTTCATATCTACAACAAAAATCCCCAATACATTTAAAAGAAAAACAACCGAAAAAATCAAGAATGTAATTCTCATAACCTTAGCAACCGATTTATTCGCCTGCTTTTCATTCTCTACCAAAACTC
>FR886316.1:58263-63950 GCA_000436535.1 Eubacterium sp. CAG:252
CCAAAACTCCTCGTTCTTCCATATCAGCTAACCTCCATATACATTTTAGGTGATTTACCACCATAATTACTCTATCGTTAATTGATTTCATTGTCTATATACAGACAACTAACATGCACAAAATCGGTACCAAGATGCATAATTATTGAAACTGCTTATCAAACTGTTGTTACCATGTTTCCAAAATAAAGTTTCATCTGTTTTTCCTCCTGTTAATACATACTTTTATACCACTCAGTAACTGCCTTCAAATTCTGTAAAATACTCGTCTGACCTCCATAATATAAATGACGCAGTGCAAAACTGTAATATTACAATCTGCACTGCGTCTTAGCGTCTGGCTTCCTTTACTATAAATTTTTCTGCATTAATCAGGCTTTCTTCTTTACACTTTGGACAAAACAAAGGAAAATTTGTTAATACCGTATCTTTCCTTAACTTCAATCTTGTCTTATTTCCACATTTGGGGCAAAGAATCCATTCCTGATGCTCTGATTCATCGTTCAAATTGCTTCACCCTTTCAACTTATCTGCATTTCCTGTAAGAAATGATCCATATGCTCTTCCAGTAACTTTATCACATAACTTTTGTCTTCTGCTCCATCATATATGCTGTAAAGCAAAAAAATAGGTCCATAAAAATCAAGTGCTGTCTGGCTGGCTTTACCTTCATCGCCCAGCATTCCTGAAAACAAAGCTTCCATATAAGTTAATGGTCCGCTTGCAAGGTAATTCTGATATAGCTGTGCCATCTGTGGCTCTCTGTACTGTTCCAATGTCAGCATCTTACGAAAACAGCTTGAAAACTCTTCCTCTGTCCAATGAAGAAACTGCACCTTTGTGAACTGCTTAATCTTATCAAATGTTGTTTCTTTATACTCGGCTGTAACCTTTTCCAGATCACCCTCTGGCATTTCATACTGCTTTACTCTCTCAATATCCAATTCATTCATTTTTTCAATAATACTATTCAATATCTCCTGCTTGCTTTTATAATGCTTATACAATGCTGCCTTGGTTACTCCAAGCTTTGAAGCAATATCATTCATGGATGTTCCCATATATCCACTCTGTGCAAATAACTTCAAGGCTTCCTCCAGTATTTTTTCCTTTGTGTTCTTTTCCTTGCTTTCCATGTCTATCTCCTAATTTAAATCTGTTATCAAGTTACCTTTTGGTTACTTTAATTATAGTTACCTATCGGTCACTTGTCAATAGTTATGTTTAGATAACTGTCCCGGCAGTTTCTTTTTCTCTTTATATGGAAACTGCTTATCAAACTCTTCTGCTTCCTTCTCATCTACAAGATAGCCTTCCGGTGTAGCATACTCTCCAGTAATTCCATTAAGATAACCCGGTACAAGTTCTTTACACAAGAAGAATGATGCATCTTCCCCCTCTGGCAATCCATGATATCGAATACCATACTCGCTTGCCTGCCTGAACCCACTCTTGCCATAAAAATCAATATTTCCTTCAAAGCATAGTGCTCCACAGCCAAGCTCTGCTGCTTTCTCCAATGAATAATCAAGCAGGATTTTACCATATCCTTTCCGCTTATATTCATTCTTGATACAGATTGGTCCCATCGTCATAATTGGAATATTTCTTCCATCATCCGCTTTAATACTCGTTCTCATAAACATATTCTGACCGATCAGCTTACCCTCTTCATTATTTTCTTTAAGAAGCATCACAAAATCCAGTTCCGGAACAAATGCCGGATTGTTTCTAAGCTGATGCAATACATAATGCTCAAAGCATCCTGGACGATATACATTCCAAAAACTTTCTCTTACCAGATTTTCTACTTTCTGATACTCTTCCTTTTTCTCTAAACGAATCATAATATTACTTTTTTCCATTTCTTTTATGTCCTTTCTTAAGTATTACTGTTTTATTTCTTCTACAATTTTACCCAGCATATGTTCAAACCTGCTTTTTACTTTTGCTTTATCTGCTGCTCCATCATACATGCTATAATAGAAAAACATATTTGCATAAAATTTAATTGCATTCTCTTCTGGATTTATTATTTTCATATTTTTGAACAAATCCTTCACGTATTCTGTCGGTCCGGATACCAGATATTGCTGATATAACTTCTGCATCTCTTCACTGCGAAACTGCTCTATTGTGAGCATCTTCCGAAACGATGATGCAAAATCATCCTCTGTCCAGTATTCAAACATAGACCTGCTGTATTCTACAAAATCATCAAATGATACTGCCTCATACTTTTCAGGCATTTTCTCTTTATCCTCTTGTGGCATATCATATTCTGTTGCCTGTTCGCCATCCTGCTGCTCCATACGCTGCACAATACAGTCAAAAATATCTCTTTTGCTTTTGTAATGACGGTACAATGCCCCTTTTGTCATATCAAGTTCTCCTGCTATCTGACTGACGGAGACAGCCTCGTAACCATCTCTGGCGAACAAATGCAGTGCCACAATTAATATTTCCTCTTTCCTATTACCCATGCACATTTCCTCCAAACTATGAGAAACACGCTACGCGAGTTTCTCAAGTTATTGCGGCAGTCGCCAAGGTCTTGTGCAAGCACAGACTTTGGCTCGTTGCTCGCGTAAATAAATAAACGACCGTTTACACTTTAACAGTAGTAAACGGTCGTTTATTTGTCAAGACTTTTCTTTTTACTTATATTATCTCGTATATTATCTCTTTTTATAAATCACAAGCTCTGGATTTTCCCCATCCTTCTCATATGTACATACCAGAATAAAATCCATACTTGCCAGAATGCCAAAGCACCTGTCTCCTCCAAATTCAGACTCCAGTTGATTCCCCAGATAAGTTTTCTGATCATCAAGGAATTTCACTTTTTGTCCATTAGGCAGAGTATATTCCAGATTCACATATTTCCCCACAAGTGCATTTAGTTTGTCTACCCTTGGAAGTCCGTCTATATGCAGATCATTTATTTCGTTTATCAATTGCTTTTTAAACTCTTCAAACTGCCCATTGTCACTAAGCTCATCATATCTTTTCCAGTAATCTAACTTTGGAAGCATTTCTTTCAGATAAGAATGTGCCTGTTCTTCGGTAAAATTTTCATTTACCATATTCTTTACACACACATCAATCAATTCATCCATATCGTTATATGTGTACGTTCCATCTGCATAGCACCATTTACAATACTCCTCATTTAATGTGCCATCCTTATCACGTCCCAGGATAGAATCATCATCAATCGGCATTCCGCAGCACTGGCAGATCAGCTTTCTGGGTTCTCCCAAAAGTGTATTAATTGAGACATCAAATTCTTTCGATAAGAGCTTAAGTGTATCAATATTGGGAACGGTATCACAATTTTCCCAGCGTGATACTGCCTGCCTTGTTACCATGATTTTATCTGCCAGCTCATCCTGTGACATTCCTCTTTCCTTACGGAGTTGCAAAATAATATTTTTTGTTTTCATAGCCGTCTCCTTGTATCATGTATAGTTGGTTTCTCTTTTTATGATACATGTAAAATCATGTAAAGAAAAGCAACCTGCTGTTGCTATACCATGACTATATGATTTGATCATCACTCTATTTCCTTAAGCATCTTTTCAGGATCATCTGCTACTTTGACTTTATCATTGACTTTGATGATAATTCCCTGCTCATCAATAAGATATGTAGTTCTCACTACGCCCATAGATACTTTTCCATAGTTTTTCTTTTCTTTCCAGACATCATATGCTTCAATAACTTTACGCTCTGAATCTGCTAGTAGCGTAAATGCCAGTCCATATTTTTCTTCAAATCTCTTGTGAGATGCTACAGAGTCCTTGCTTACTCCGATGATAACAGCTCCCTTCTCAGTAAACTGGGGATAACGCTCAGAAAAACCACATGCCTGCTTCGTACATCCTGGTGTATTATCCTTTGGATAAAAATTTTTCATAGTTTTCTTTTATTTAACAAATCACATAAGATTACTCTTGTATTATTTTCAACTTCTTTAATCTTACAAACAACCTTTTATCGTCTTAATCAAATACATTATTTAATATTCCTTCTCTATCTCGCCATCTATTCCATACATTTTCTTGAATGCATCAAGGTCTGCCTGGTTCTTAATCAGCATAACCTCTTCTATCTTACCAGTATGAATATCCTTAAATCCGGCAACCTGCTCCCCATTACATATACTCGCTTTGATTACTGGTTTCTTATTTTCTTTATCATATGTCTTTGTAACTGTCTTTTTCTTAAATAGTCTCACTCTAAGCACCTTCTTTTGATTTTACCATCAGTATAAGTTTTTCAAAGGACTGTGCAAAGCGTACATCATCATCTTCTGTACGCTTTCTCCTTAAATCCATTTTGTATCAGTTATAGTTAACTGGTGTTCGTACTTCTATAAGATTTCCTGATGGATCATAAAATCTTACAAGCTTCTGTCCACCTTCAAGTTCCATTAATTCCGTAACATAACTTACAACATACTTGCCAGACTCCAGTTTTTCAATAATGCCTTCTATATCATTATCTTCAAAATAAAGTTCTGTCATATTATTATGTGGAGTTGTAGGTATTTTTGTACTATCATGCCATACATCTACATCCTGCAACACAAGCCCCTCAGACATTATCACATTACCTTCCTGCCTTGTAATCACACGCAGTCCAAACAGTTCTTCATAAAAATCAATCGATTCGTCAATATTATCAACAATGATCAATACATTTTTCAAACTCATATTATATGTTCCTGCCTTTATTGATTTCTTTATGCTGGAGGTTTTCATTCCAAACTTCATCTTAATCGCCTCCGTTGTTCCAAAAATCACCAGTTATTATAATCTATCAATAATAGAATTATACCATCATTTTCCTACTTCAACAAACACAATGCCATAGATTTTATCAGACCTAAGATATTGTCCAGACTACAGTAACTTTATCAGTAACATCTATATCGTCTGCTTCAATATCTATATCATATGCCGCCGGTACACTCATTTCACATTCCGTACACTCCATTAATCTCATTTCATTCATTGGCTTTGTTACAAAATCTATCTCTCCCCAGGAATAATCAATTGCCTGTCTTTGTTACAATATGAGTATAATTAAAATGAATCTTCATATGGTCGCTGTCCCAGCGACATTTTTAAGATAAAAAACAAACGCCGATACTATGTGAGTACCGACGTAACATTTACTAATCAATATTTACTTATGAGCATTTATACTCCAAGAATTGATTTACTTCTACAATCTCCATATCAGTAGTTTTAACTCTTCCAAAACCTTCGCTGGTTCAGTTTTGGCTCAGTTTTCTGAAACAGCTTTTCTCTTATTTCTATGTTCAAACTTCTTCATTTCTTCATAAAGAACATCATCTGTTTCTGTTGTATGAGAATAAATATCCATAACTTTATATCTACTGACTTTCTGCCACTCTACTCTTTAGTGATGCCATCCAATGCACCAATGTGATATTTTCCTTTTATCAAATCCTCCTATGCCTTAATATCAAAACTTAATCTATCAGGTGCAGAAATAATCACAGATTTTGCTACAAGGCTCTGTGTCATACTTTTTACATCAATACCAGTTACAGATAAGGCATAATTACCCGTTTCTTTTCTTTCTGCCGATTTTTCTGCACGTTTCTTTGCAGCTTTTTCTTCCTCTGCTTTTTTAGCAGCTCTTTTTTCTTTTAC
>FR886317.1 GCA_000436535.1 Eubacterium sp. CAG:252
ATTCTTCGCAATGCCCGAAAGGAACAGCTTAAAAACCGAATGCAGTACGGAGAACTTTATCACAAAAACTACTACCGAAAAGTAAAAGACAAAAACAGAGTTTACTATGAGTTCTATCATCTGGACGGAACAGAGAATGTTCCAGAAGATTATAAGGAAATATCCTTTGTCTGCTTAAGACCGGATGGAAGTTTGGAACTGCCAAGCACGTTAGGAATTGTTTGCAGGAAGATTGCTCAGAAACTTGATGGATTTGAAGGATTTCATTTTTTAGAAATCCCTACACAGGAGCTGATAATTCTATTATCTGGTTTCTTAATATCAGAACCTTCTGGAAGATTATCCTGTGATACCTCATCAGGTTCAATCATCAGCTTTCCACCAGTTTTCTTTAGCTTTACTCCCCTTTAAAATATCTCCTCTGCTTCTGATATTCTCCAGTAACCTCGCCGCAAGACGTGCATTAAAGCCAAGCTCACCCTCCATATTCTTTTTAGAATCAAGCTCCTGGAGAGTTGTCCCTGTTATTACAACAACATTGTCTTCAAAACCAAATATTGCATTTGGGTTCTGAAGAAGTATATTAGTATCAAGCACATAATATTTTTTCATATAATCCCTTGCCTCCTTGAAAAGTCATCTGTTTAACCTACTGACAGCTATATAGCTGCCATTTAATCAGAGCACCTTAGAGCCATTAGCCATCAGCTTGAAGGTAGCGCCAAGCATATCTGCTGCACCTCTGCACATCATCATTCTTCCTAAAAATATTTCAAAATATTCATACATAGAACAGATTTTTGTATCTATCTGAAGATTAAGCGATATTGTCTTCTTCTGCGAATTTATCTTTAACTTATGCTCTGTAACCGCATAGTTAACCCTGTCGTGTATATCAAAGGCCGCCTTTCCTTTCTCACTTCTGACTCTGTCGCGCCTTACATCCGTCTTATCTGCAATTATAAGTGCAGCAGAAACCGGATCAACTGCTCCACCAGTTGATTCATCATGGTTAGAAATTGCCGAGACTACTGTAATTCTATCTTTTATACTCATGTCTGAATTTTTCAATATTTCATTTGCAAGTAATCCACCATACTCTGCATGATGAACCCGGTTAACTGCATTTCCTATATCATGCATATAACCTGCTATCCTGGCTAACTCTATATCCTCATCAGTATAGCCAAACTTTTTTAATATTACTGCTGCAGTCTGTGCAACAAGACCACTGTGAATCTGTGAATGGTCTGTATAGCCAAGCAGCCCTAGATTATAATTTCCCTTCGTTATGAATTCATTGACCTCTTTATTTTTCTTAATCTCATCAAATGTCAAAAAATCGCCTCCTTAATTACCTTTATTGTAAAAATAAAATCAGCTTCCAGCTATCTATCTAATGTAAATATATAGTAAAGTACTGGTAAAATTATCAATATCATATAAACCACAACGAAATTATGTGCAAATTATATTATTCTGTTGTTGACACACCTGCATTTCAATGCGAAAGTAACGTGTAGTCATATAGGAATATATTATTGTTTTCTTCATGTTTTTTCAGACAATAATCTTTTTCTATAATAAAATGTGACTATGGCGGAATATACATAAGAGTAGAATAATCCACAAGTGATTGGAGGAATAATGTTAGAGATTTTAAAGGCGATATTTTGGGTATCGTAGAAGGTATTACTGAATGGCTTCCAATAAGCAGTACAGGTCATATGATTCTGCTTAATGAGATTATGCCGCTTAAGGTATCTGATGCATTTTACAGTATGTTTGAAGTTGTTATCCAGCTTGGTGCTATAATAGCTGTTGTTATTCTTTTCTGGCATCAGTTATGGCCTTTTGGTAAGAAAAACAACAAAGAACCACTAGCAGAAAGTGGTGCCGGTGCTTATGTTAAATGGGATATATTTAAGTTATGGTTTCATATTCTTGTATCCTGTGTCCCTGCTGCTATTGTTGGTATTCTTTTTGATGAACAGCTTGAAGCCTTGTTCTATAATTACACAACAGTTGCTATTATGCTCATTATATTCGGTATAGCTTTCATTATTGTTGAAACTATGCATCATGGAAAGAAACCTAAGGTTCGCCACCTTACAGGTATCACTTATAAGCTTGCTTTCTATATCGGACTTTTCCAGCTTATAGCTGCTATATTCCCTGGTACCTCACGCTCTGGTGCAACCATAGTTGGTGCACTTATATTTGGTATTTCAAGAACAGTATCTGCTGAATATACCTTCTTCCTTGCTATTCCTGTTATGTTTGGAGCGAGCCTTCTTAAGGGTGTGAAGTTCCTTATGCATAACTCTATGACATCTATGGAAGGGATGATTCTTCTTGTTGGTATGCTTGTTGCCTTCATCGTTTCTTTAGTAGTTATCAAGTTCCTTATGGGCTACATCAAAAAGCATGACTTCAAGGTATTCGGCTGGTATCGTATTGTACTTGGTATAATCGTTCTTATATGTGGCTTTGCCGGAGTTATTGGGGCGTAACTTAATTAAATATTTTTCAGATTATATATACGAAAATATACCTCTGCATAAAAAATAACTGGATAACTCCACAATGGAAATTATCCAGTTATTTCTCATTTAATTATTTAATTATTCAATTCTGCTTTTTTATTCTATTAATAATCATTTTATCAAAATGGTAATCATGCGCCATTAAACATTCACATTTATCTGCTCAATTCTGCACTCATGCTTCTTAAACTGTTCATCTTTATCAGTGTAATTAACACCAACAAGGATAACTGTACCAGAATATCCTTTAAGGCTCTGCACGTATTCTTTTTTCTTAATCTGGGATATGGCTGAACTGGCTGTTTTATTCCATTTTAATTCCACAACTATACCTTACCTAACCAGCGGTGGCAATCAGTTCTTCACGTACTTCATTAGTTATTGCCTCTCCGCCCTGTTCCTTCCATTCATTGACAAAGGTATCAAAATACGATATATCCTCAGCACCACATATAATCTTTAGGTACGCTTCTTTTTCCTTTTCCTTTAAACGCCACCACCGCGTTTTCATCGTGTCTGTTGTCTTAAAATACATAGAATTAACAACACGTATATTACCCTCGCTTAACAGCCTGCAGGCCGTTATTCTTGACACATAGGCTGCCCATTGTGTACTTGTTGCATTCCTTCTTTCAAGTGTATTATCACTCCCCTGTGCGCTCGATTCTATATAGTTTTTTCCTGTATTACTAATGTATGAACTGCAGGCATCGTAATACGACTTTTCAAGCAACTCAAGCTTATCAGGATCACTCTCTCCTTTAAGTGCCTTGTCAATCTTATCATAGCATATAGACAGAGCATTATTGTAGTCCACATTAATTGAAATAGGACGGGCAGTAGGTTCTACATTCTGCTGGTAATAATATATAAATTCCTGCAAAGCATTGCTGTCATACCTTGCACTATCGAACATTACGCTTATAATCTTAGCCGCTATCTCCGGATGCTCAAAGCCCTTTCTTACCACAACATACTTATAGCAGGGATTCTGGCTGTGATAGCTTGTACTTCCATCATCAGAGGTCTGTATCAGGTATGGCTGCCAGTCTGCATCAGGATTAGTGTTTACTGCATTGGCCAGTGGATTATTGGGTGCCCACCATGGTCCAAAAAATGAGCCGCACCTTCCATCCTCAATAAGCTCACATATATTAGTTGTCGTCCTTAATAAAAAGTCATTATCTATTATTCCATCGCTATATAACTGCCTTATATATGCCAGTGCATCCTTTGCCTCTGACGTAACAGAACCATACACAACATTTCCATCTGAATCCTTTATCCACTGCTTAGGATATGCATTAAAACACGCAAAAACAATATCCAGCAGGAATTCACTGCTATAACCGCACTCTCCTGTCAGCTCTGTATCTACTACAAGGCCGACAGTATTGCTCCTTCCATTGCTATCTGTTCCATTATTGCCAGGATCCTTTTCAATAAATTCCTTAATTATATCAACAACATCCTCTATTGTTTTAGGCTCTGTCAGACCAAGCTTATCCATCCAGTCCTTACGCAGCCATATAAGATTAGGACCATCTGTTATATTAGTCTCTGGAAGTGCCATAATCCTTCCATCAAATGTAATCATATCCTTAAGTGAGCTTCCATAGCTGTTATATATAGCTCTTATCCTGCTGCTCAGACAGTTATTATAGCTTTCTGTCAGATCCTCAATCATATCTTCCTCAACAAGTCTTTGCAGCTCATCCTGACTTGAAACCATCATTATATCTGGCAATACACCCATAGAAACAGCTATTGAAACATTAGTATTATACTGCGCATCCTGTGCCTCAAATGCATCAATATTCTGAACATTAATCATATTCTTTATATATCTTGTATATGCATTATCTGTATATGTATCACCCTCTGGCATATTGGAATTATTAACACTTGTCATTTTGCCAAGCGTATAGCTTATAGTTTCGGGATACGCTCCATAAGGCGTTGTCATGGCATAATACAGCTTGTCATCATAATCATCTTTAGCTGTATATACACTTTTAGCCGGGCTGTTACACCCGGCTTGAAATAATAATATCATAGCAGTTAATACCGCAAACATCCTGAACATTCTTTTTCGCATTACATACCTCTTCTTTAAATCCCCGTTTTAATTCATACAGGATCACAAAATACAAAGCACTATTGACATTATCCTTTTACTGCACCTGACATACTGTCATTATAGCACTTCTGCATTATCATAAACAAGGCTGCAATTGGAATAGATATAAGTACAGCTCCCGCTGCGAATCTTGTATACCACACATCAACATATTCCTTTTCAAGCATCTGCCATAAACCGATCGCAACTGTGTAATAGTTGGCATTGGCACGGCATATAACTCTTGCAAATATGAAATCAACCCATGGTGCTATGAAAGAAGTAAGTACTGTATACACGATAATTGGTTTACTTAAAGGTATTGTAATTCTTGTAAATACCTGCCATTTCGTTGCTCCGTCAATGACTGCTGCTTCATCAATACTCTTTGGAATCGTATCAAAGAAGCCTTTTGCTATATAAAACTGTATTCCGGCCGATGCCGAATATACAAGCACAAGTGCAACCCTTATCATTGAACCCTCAGATAATCCAACAGCCTTAAGAATGTAATATACCGCTACCATTGCCATAAAGGCTGGGAAAAGACCAAGTATCATAGCTACATTCATCATAGCCTTCCTCATTTTGAATCTGAGGCGTGACATACAGTAAGCAACTGAAAGCACGAAAAACGTAGATATAATACACGAAAATACTGCAACTATAAGCGTATTCTCAAACATTCTTGGGAAATTGAGTATTCCAGTATCTGTAAACAGCTTTGTATAATTATCAAGTGTATATGCCTTAGGGAAAAATGAGCTTGTATATGCTCCCTTCTGTGCCCTGAAGCTTGTGAGGATTATCCATATAAGCGGCATTACCCATATAACTGCAAGTATTGTAAGTGTTATATGTGCCAATATATTTTTAGCGATTTTTTTCTTTTTCATTGGAAGCCCTCCTCATCCTTATAAGACTTAGTTCTTCTATATACAAGAAGTGAGCCAATTGCCAGGAATATGAATGTCATAATACCTATAACTGCACCCAGATTATAATATTGATAATCTACTGTCATCTTGTATAACCATGTTACAAGAAGGTCTGTCTTACCAGCAGTTTCGCCAGCCAGAACCGGATCACCCTTAGTAAGAAGGTATACAATATTGAAGTTATTAACATTAGCTGTAAATGTAGTTATCAGATATGGTGTTGTAACAAAGAACATATATGGCATCGTAATCTTTGTAAATTTAGCAAAACCATTAGCACCATCTACATCTGCTGCCTCATAAAGCTCCATAGGAATGTTCTTTAATATTCCTGTAACCTGAAGAATCGTATATGGAATACCTACCCACAGATTAACAACAATAACTGTTATTCTTGCCCACGTTGCATTAGTGAAGAACGGAAGTGCCTTATCAATCCAGCCCAGATTCCTTAACACAACATTTACAATACCATCCTGGTTTAACATACTTCTCATGACAAGAAGTGAAACAAACTGTGGAACAGCTATCGAGAGAACAAATATAAAACGCCAGAATGACTTAAACCTTGTTCCCTTCCTGTTAATCAGCAAAGCAACAAGAATACCTAATATGTAATTGAGACCTGTTGCAAATATAGCCCATATAATAGTCCATACCAAAACTGACCAGAAGGAATGTCCAATAGAGCTTCCCGAATCAAACAGCTGCTTGAAGTTCTCTAATCCAACCCAGTCAAACAGTACAAGATGGCTGTCTACTTTACTATAATTGGTAAATGCCATACTTATCATAAATACAAGTGGCAGAATGGTAAATATAAGTACTCCCCCAACCGGAGGTGTAAGAAGCAGCTTGTGTAGATTCTCATTGAATAATGATTTAACATCCTCCACAAATGTGTTAATATGCTTTCCTAAAGCAAGCCTTGTTTGAACATTATAAGCACTCTTGACTGAACTCATAGCAAGAACAACATAAGCGGCTATAAGAAATATAGTTGCCACACCATACAAAAGTATCAGAAGTGAATTATCACCTGCCACATATTCGTATACACCCAGCTTCTCATTCCATATCTCCTGCTGTTCTCTTCCTCCAAGGCTTGGAAGCATGGCGAGACAGTTCATTCCTTTGAATATCATAAAGCATATAAAGCTTACTTCTATTGCAAGATAAAGAATGCCTTTGATTATCTGCTTTCCTGCAAGATTACCAAGTCCAAGTATAATGGCACTAAGTTTGGTAATGGCATTACCTTTTCTGAATGCCTGAATAAATCCATCTTTCATCGCCATACCTCCTGTTACAAGCTGGCTGTCACTAATAATGTGACAGCCATCCTTTTATTAATTACTTAAATTACGAATTACTTAAGCCTTTATTTACTTACTATTGATGTATTAATCTGCTTGTAGAAATCCTGTGTCTTTGCTGCTGCATTATCCAGAGTAACCTCACCATTAACTACAGCCTTTGCAAAATTCTGTGCTGGTGTCCAATAATTATTCATTCCTGATACTGTAGGCTGGATAACTGATGTCTTGTTAAATGTATCATTCTGTGCTGTTATAAGAGCATCATTCTTGATAGCATCTGTTGAAAGAAGCTCTGTATTACAAGGAATAACACCTCTTAATTCATAGTGGCTCTGCTGTGCTTCTTTACCACCAAGATACTTAGCTAATGCTACAGCTACCTGCTGATACTTGCAGTTAGGGTTAACTGCGATTGCCTTAGAACCTGCAAATGCCTTAAGCTGCTTATCTGTTCCGCCAATCTTTAAGGTTGGAAGTGATACTGCACCAAAGTTGTTACCAAGAATTTCCTTAACACTCTTATAATCCCATGAACCTGAGAAGTATGCACCAACAGAACCATCTCTTAAGCCTGCTATACCTACACCCTGAAGGTCATTTACGAAGTTAGGATTGTTAACAAATGAAACCATAGCCTGTGTTGCCTGTGTACCCTTATCACCAGAAATATCAATTCCTGCTGAATTATCTTTACCATCCTTGCCAAAATATGAGCATCCGTTAGCAAGATAGAATGTTGACATATACCAGCCCTCTGTTATATTAAATGCTACCTTGTTTTTAGAAAGCATTGTATCTAAGCTCTTAACATCACTTTCTGAGAATTTGCTCTTATCATAATACATAAACCATGTATTAGTTGTGAATGGTACACCATAAACATTACCGTCAACTGAAACTGAATCTACAATTGCACCTGAATTAGTTTTCTTAACATAATCTTCTGTCTCGCCACCAAGCTTTGCAATGGCATTAGCATCAATAAGTGTCTGAAGCTGGTCATTTGCAAAGAAATAAACATCTCCTGAATTACTTGGATCCTGTGTTACAGTCTTACCTGCATCTGCCTCTGCACATACGCCATAATCAAATGTAAGATCCCAGTTTGGATGCTCTGAATTAAACTTCTCACACATTGTCTGAAGCCATTTGCCATTTTCCTCTGCCTGATCCTCTGCTGGTCCCCATACTTTAATGGTAGCTGTAATCTTTTCATCTGTCTTTGAATCCTTACCTGTGCTGGCCGAATCATTTCCCGAACCGCAGCCTGTTAAAAGTGATCCACACATCGTTGTCAGCATAAGTGCTGCTGCTAATTTTTTTAATCTCATACAAAAAACCTCCTTAATAATTTAATCATCAATCATCCTTTGTTTTTCGACGTCTTTAACTTTTCTTGATGATTTAATTATATTAGGAGGTTTATAAAATTAAAATATAAAGTATTTTAGATATATGTTGTTTTTTTATGATGTAAATATAAAAAACATAAAAATTTACATAATGAATATTATTCCATCAGTCTTATTGGGAATTTAATCATGATTGTTGTACCTGCACCAACTATGCTTTTAACCTCAAGATGATATTCTTCCCCATAAAACAGTCTTATTCTGTCATTGACATTACGTGCGCCATAGCCCTTAGACTCTGCTGTAAGAAAGCTTTCACACATATTTTCATCCATTCCCACACCATTATCTGCTACAGACAGACAGACGATATCTATGTTTTCATTAGCTTTATTTACATATGGGCAACGGCTTCCCTTAATAGTTATCACCCCACGCCTGTCAGTCAGAAGGTCTATTCCATGGTCAATTGCATTCTCCACAAGCGGCTGGAGTATAAGATTAAGCGACTCAACCTTAAGAATATCGCTGCTTATATCAATATCAACATCAAATGAATTATCGTGCATAACCTGCTGAATCTCTATATAGGACCTTACATTACTTACTTCCTGCTCAAGCATAAGTGTATTCTTACCCTTGTTAAGTGAAGTTCTGTAATAATTAGATAATTCAAGAGTAATCCTGCTTATATCATCCTGCTCATATTCAATAGCCTTCCAGTTAATAAGTGACAGCGAATTATATAGAAAATGTGGATTAATCTGTGCCCTTAACGCCTTCATCTCAGATTCCTTCTGGCTTATTCGGCCTTCATACACCTGCGTTATAAGGTTCTTCGTCTGTGTTGTCATCTCATTAAAGCCCTGAATCAGCTCTCCAATTTCATCCTTATCCTCTGTCTTTATGACTGCATTGAAATCTCCCTGCTCAACCTTAGCCATGCTCGCCTGCAGCTTTCTTATTCTTTTTGTGATAAATCCAGATGTAGCTGTAATAGACGCTGCCAGTCCAAGCAATGCAACCACAACTGCTACTATTATCATGGCAGCTATCGAGCTTGTCGAATTAAACATCATTTTCCTTGGCTCATATATATAGGTTGTCCAGCCTGTAACCGGTGATTCCTTTCTTACAAGTGCATAGCCTCCTGCATTGCTGCATATACTTCCATCCCAGCGGACTTCACCCAGCATTTTTTCTAAAGTCAGCTTTTCTGCTTGTTTTTCCATACCGCTATTGTCCGAATAATTCAAAACATATCTGCTATCATCACCAATATTATTAAACTCCCCAATTACTTCACCTGCTCTGTCAACCACAATTATTCCACATCCGGGTTCAAGTCCCTGTGTATAGGAGGACATAACACTATCATAATCGACATCTATATACATAACACCTGTAATTCCCATATGTTCAAGTGTTGACATTTTTCTTGCAGATATAAGCTTTTTGTTATCCTTATCTACATACCAATTAATAGCTGTAGAGTCTGATGCCATATCGAAAAAGGGTTCATTCTCAATTTCCTCAATAGGTGCAATCGTAGTATCATGCTTTATTCCGTTATCAATATATACTGTAACCTTATTTATATCATTATGAAAATATCTAAGTGAAGACAGCATAGGATCAAAGGTTGTAACAATCTGGCTGTACATTTCATATGTGCTGCTGTAATCATAGGCAAGCACACTTGAAACTGTCTCATTAAAGGTTATATAGTTAGAAAGATTATTATATACCTCAATCTGACCGTCCACAGTAGCAACAGACTGCTCTAATGAACCCTGCATGCTCTTTAAATCCCTGTCCATAAGAATTGAACGCATCTGTCCAAACGCAAATGCAAAAAGGACAAACAATGGAATAAGACCAGTAACTATATAGATACTGGCAAGCTTATTCTGTAATTTTATATTGTTAATTCTCTGTCTTATCCATCTCAAGCAAACTGTACCTCGCACGTTTAATTACTAATTATTATTCTGCATTTTCCCTGAACTTCTGTGGACTTACGCCACAATACTCCCTGAAGCTCTGACAGAAATATGACACATTAGGATATCCCACCTTCTCACTAATACATACTATCTTCATATTAGTCTCCTCAAGCATCTGCCTTGCCTTCTCCATCCTGTACTGCTTAATATACTTGCTGAGGTTCTGCCCCGTTTCTTTCTTGAATAGCGAACTAAGATAGCTAGGTGCAAGATAAACCATATCTGCAAGCTGCTGTGCACTTATTTCTTCTCCAAAATGTCCATGAATATAATCCTTAACCATCTCTATCTCTCTGTGTGATGAAACAGGATCACTTCCAAATGACTTTTCCAGCAAATCAATATTCTTATTAACAATATCCATAATACACGAAAAATCCTCAGATGTATACAATCTGTCTATCTCCCGGCTGAATTCATCCTGATTCGCCCCCGGTATATTATCATAAAAATCCTTCAACAGATTGGAAAATACAAATTTAATATATATATGCGAAAAATTAGACTGTCCTCTGTACTTCTTACACAATGCCTCAAAATGAATTCTTAAAAAAGTAACATCCTTCATCTTAATATCCTGTTTCATCTGCTTCATAAGTGCATCATCATCAATCTGTACTAACACAGGTGTCTGTTCATTCACATAATTAGAATATATATATCTGTCCATCTGATAAAACTTGTTGTTCATAAGTGCTTCCAATTCATCCATAACACCTGAAAGCTTATGATAATCACTAAACACATCAGACACAGCCGCATACATAAACTGGCTGCTCTCTTCATATATATAGTTGTGCAGACTGCTAAGAAAACGCTCAATTCTATAATTAGTATCTGCTTTAGCCGCTTCTTCCTCTGACGTTTTCAGTAATATAACCGACTGCTGCGGATTAAGGTTAAGATACAGGCTTTCCCACTCCTCTTTAATAATCTGTACCGCCTTATCAAAATCAAACTCGTACTTTCCAAAGAAATCCGAGTTAAATTCGATAAGCACAAGCCTGTTAAAACCATTGAGAAATTCTGTATTCTTGACAATTCCATTTGCTGCACTTCCGTTGATAAGTGAATACAGGTAAAACTGTCTTAAGCTGTTAGCCTGCTTATTATAATCTTCATTTTTCCTTAATTCCTCATCAAGCTCACTTATAACCTTTAGCATCGTATTCTTAAACTCATCCGGTGCTACCGGCTTTAGTATATAATCCTCGACACCAAGCTTTACAGCAAGCTTTGCATATTCGAACTCATTATATCCTGAAAATATTATTGTTTTAAACTTGACACCGCCATCTTTTACATTTCTTATAAGTTCTATTCCATCCATAAAAGGCATCTTGACATCCGTTAAAAGAATGTCAACATGCCCTTCACCCTTATTATCATCAGACATAAGGTAATCATAAGCTTCTTTTCCATTCTCAGCCTCTATAACACCAAGATTGATGCCCATACGCTTAAGCAGAAGCTTTATTCCGTTTCTTTCTATCTTTTCATCATCTACAATTAATATATTATACATATTCATCCTGCCTCCCCATCATTATATTATTATAATCTTTTATATTCCGGTAGGCAAATCATTTTATAATAATGATGAGAAGAAATGATGAAAAGTTATTTTATTACAGCTTGAATATATCCCTGTTGTATTCTGCTATTGTCCTGTCTGATGAGAAGAAACCGGCATTGGCAATATTTATAAGCTGTTTCCTGCCCCATGCCATGTGGTCTTCATAATCTGCTAACGCCTGTTCCTTAACATTGATATAAGCCTTTAAATCAAGTAATGCCATAAACCAGTCTTTACCTACTATTTCTTTATACAGACGATTAAGCTCTTCTTTGTCACCAGCAGCAAGCATTGTATCTGATATAATAAAATCAACACATTGTTTAATAACTGGATCCTCCTCATACAGCTCTTTAGCACAATAATCACTATTAGCATAATGTGCTATGACCTCATCACTTGAAGCACCAAAGGTATATATGTTATCCTTTCCTACAAGCTCAGCTATTTCAACATTAGCTCCATCCATTGTTCCAAGTGTCACAGCTCCATTCAGCATAAACTTCATATTTCCGGTTCCGCTTGCTTCCTTAGATGCAAGTGATATCTGCTCAGATATATCACAGGCAGGAATGAGCTTTTCTGCAAGTGTCACATTATAATTCTCTACCATTACAACATTAAGATACTTATTAACATCTTCATCCTCCCTGATAACCTTTGAAAGTGTCAGTATAAGATGAATTATATCTTTAGCGATTGTATATGCAGGTGCAGCCTTTGCCCCAAATATAACTGTTACAGGTGTTTTAGGAATATTTCCGTTTTTAATGTCAAAATATTTATATATTATATACAGCGCATTCATCTGCTGTCTTTTATATTCGTGAAGTCTCTTGACCTGTATATCATATATCGAATTATCATTAATAACAATTTCCTGCTTATCATAAAGATATTTTGCAAGTGCAGTCTTATTGTGCTGCTTAATATCTGACAAATGTTCTATTACCGATGTATCCTCTGCATATGACATAAGTGCTTTCAGCTCATTTGCATCATGCTTATACCCATCACCTATTAGCTGTGTTATATAATCTGCAAGCTCATGGTTACAGTGGATAAGCCATCTTCTGAATGTTATACCGTTAGTTTTATTATTGAATTTTTCAGGATAAAGCTTATAGAAATTATTAAGCTCTGTATTCTTTAAAATCTGTGTATGCAGCTTTGCAACTCCATTGACACTCATGCCATAATGAATATCAATATGTGCCATATGAACAAGCCCTCTGCTGTCATCATCACGTTCTTCAATAATATATACTGAACTATCATCATAGCGTTCACGCACTCTTTTATCCAGTTCCCTTATTACAGGCATAAGCTGTGGAACACATTTTTCAAGATATCTTACCGGCCACTTTTCAAGTGCCTCTGCAAGAATAGTATGATTAGTATATGCGCAGGAAGCAGATACTATCTTTATAGCCTCATCCATTGATATAGCTGTTCCATCAATATCTCCATTCTCTGTAAGAAGTCTTATAAGCTCTGGTATGATCATAGTTGGATGTGTATCATTAATCTGAATAACAGCAAGCTCTGGAAGATTTCTATAAGACTTTCTTTCTCCATCTGTTAAGGCTGCATTAAGCTGCTCACACTTTGCACGGCACTCATCTAATATAAGCCTTGCTCCATTGCTTACCATGAAATACTGCTGGTAAATTCTTAGCATTCTTCCTTTCTCATCACTATCATCCGGGTAAAGAAATAATGTAAGATTTTCCTTTATATCATCTTTATCAAAATCAATTCCTGACTTATTTACAATAGCTTCATTTACTGTAGCAATATCAAATAAATGTAATTTATTAGTTGTCTTTTCACCATAGACATTAATATCATACATTCTTGAAGTAACACTAAAATCTGCAAAATCTATCTTATATGATACATCCGTTGGAATGAGCCAGCTATCCTTTCCTATCCAGTAATCTGGTACTTCCTTCTGTCTGCCATTCTCAAACACCTGCCTGAACAGTCCAAGATGATAGTTAAGTCCAACACCATCGCCATTAAGTCCAAGATTGGCTATTGAATCAAGGAAACATGCTGCAAGTCTTCCAAGTCCACCATTACCAAGTGAAGCCTCACTTTCAATCTCTTCAATCTGCGCAAGCTCCTTTCCTGCTGCCTCAAGCTCAGCCCTGACCTCATCATACACTCCAAGGTTAATTAAATTGTTTGACATCAGCTTTCCTATAAGAAATTCTGCTGATATATAATATAATTTCTTTCCAAGCTTTGACTGTAAATACTTATCCTCT
>FR886318.1:0-2811 GCA_000436535.1 Eubacterium sp. CAG:252
ATATCTTAGAGTTTATTCTCTTCTAACTGTTTATATTATATAACAAGTCTCTGATTATAACTGAGGACCAGCAGCTACTAAAGCCTTACCAGCTTCATTACCTGTGTACTTAACAAAGTTCTTGTTAAATCTTTCAGCAAGATCCTTAGCCTTTGTTTCCCACTCAGAAGCATCAGCGTATGTGTCTCTAGGATCAAGGATACCTGAATCAACACCTGGAAGTTCTGTAGGTACTTCAAAGTTGAACATAGGAATTGTCTTTGTAGGAGCTGTCTTAATAGCACCTGAAAGGATAGCATCGATGATACCACGAGTATCCTTAATAGAAATTCTCTTACCTGTTCCATTCCAGCCTGTGTTAACTAAGTAAGCCTTAGCTCCGCTCTTTTCCATCTTCTTAACAAGCTCAGCAGCATACTTTGTAGGATGAAGCTCAAGGAATGCCTGTCCGAAGCAAGCTGAGAATGTAGGTGTAGGCTCTGTGATACCTCTTTCTGTACCAGCAAGCTTAGCAGTAAATCCTGAAAGGAAGTAGTACTGTGTCTGCTCTGGAGTAAGAATAGATACTGGAGGAAGTACACCAAATGCATCAGCTGAAAGGAAGATAACATTCTTAGCAGCTGGAGCTGAAGATATAGGTCTTACAATATTCTTAATATGGTTAATTGGATAAGATACACGAGTATTCTCTGTTACGCTCTTATCAGCAAAGTCAATCTTACCATTCTCATCAAGAGTAACGTTCTCAAGAAGAGCATTTCTCTTAATAGCATTGTAGATATCTGGCTCTGAATCCTTATCAAGGTTGATAACCTTAGCGTAGCATCCACCTTCAAAGTTGAATACGCCATTGTCATCCCAGCCGTGTTCATCATCACCGATGAGGAGTCTCTTAGGATCTGTAGAAAGTGTTGTCTTACCTGTTCCTGAAAGGCCGAAGAATATAGCTGTGTTCTCACCATTCTTATCTGTGTTAGCTGAGCAGTGCATTGAAGCAATTCCCTTAAGTGGAAGGTAGTAGTTCATCATAGAGAACATACCCTTCTTCATTTCTCCACCATACCATGTGTTGATGATTACCTGCTCGTGGCTTGTAATGTTGAATGCTACACATGTCTCTGAGTTAAGACCTAATTCTGCGTAATTCTCAACCTTAGCCTTAGAAGCGTTATATACTACGAAATCTGGCTCGAAGTTTTCAAGTTCTTCTGCTGTTGGCTTAATGAACATGTTAGTTACGAAATGTGCCTGCCATGCTACTTCTACGATAAAACGAACAGCCATTCTTGTATCCTTATTAGCACCACAGAATGCATCTACTACGAAAAGTCTCTTGTTGCAGAGTTCTTTCTTAGCAATATCCTTAACCTTAGCCCATACATCTTCTGACATTGGGTGGTTATCATTCTTGTACTCATCTGAAGTCCACCATACTGTGTCCTTAGAATTCTCATCTACTACAATGTACTTATCCTTAGGAGAACGACCTGTATAGATACCTGTCATAACATTAACAGCACCAAGTTCGCTTTCCTTTCCTACTTCGTAACCCTCGTTAGAAGCCTTTGTTTCTTCTTCGAATAATAATTCATAAGAAGGATTGTGAATAATCTCTGTAGCGCCTGTAATACCATACTTGCTTAAATCAACGTTTGCCATTTTACATTAAACCTCTTTTCTTTAATTGTAGTACTTTATATACCTGCGTACCTTAACTTATATAAATGTATACAAGTATTATAGTAATTTACAGAAAATGGCTTTAACCACATTCTTTTGATAGTATACCTAATCAGTTAGGAAAAAGCAACCTTTTAATTGTTAAGTTTTTAACTTTTTCTATCAATTATTTCTAAGAAATGTGTAAAATTTTCATAAGTATATATGAAGTATGTCTTATTATTATGGTTGTAAGACTTATTTTATATAGTTCATACAAGACTTATTTTATATATAAATCCACTTACTCCTCCAGCATATACTCAAACATCTCATACCTAAGCCTGCTGCCCTCATTAATCTCCTCTGGCAGAAGTGCCCTTGCCACAACTCTTAAGTCATCACTTGGCGCATCCGTTCTCTTAAGGTTGGCATAATCGCCATCTATGCTTACCACCTCAAAGTACATTGTTTCCATAACTACACCTCTTTTTTCATTTTGTATTTTGTGTTTGTTTTATTTTAAATAATCAATTATATATCTAAAATATATTTAAACTTGTCAATTATACTATTCCATACCTATCCAATATTTCTAATTTGTCAAAACTTCTAACCCAGCCAAGCCATTTTTAAGTCTCTCAAGCCCATCCTTAAGAACACTCTCCGGACACGCTATATTCAGCCTTAAAAAGCTCTCTCCGCCTTTTCCGTATACACTTCCTGCCGACAGATAAAGTCCTGTCTTTTTTCTTATATCTGCCGCAAGCCTTCTGCTGTCTTTAGTAAGCTTTGAACAGTCTATCCATAAAAGATATGTTGCATCACTCTTAACCACATTTATATCTGGTATGTTGGCCTCAACATAATCATATACGATTTGTTTATTATTACTTATATACTGTCTTAATTCGTCAAGCCATTCAGCACCATTCTTATAAGCTGATATTGCTGCTGATATTGCAAATGTATTTGGCTCTGCCACCTCATCTGTATTAAGTGCACGCCACACCTTATGTCTTAAATTCTTCTGTGGAACAACAACTGCTGCTGTCTGGATACCCGCCATATTAAAAGTTTTTGTTGGTGCTATGCACGTAATACTTATATCCCTGCATATATCAGACACGGATGCAAATGGAATATACTCCT
>FR886318.1:2853-7745 GCA_000436535.1 Eubacterium sp. CAG:252
CAGGGTCAGTTATGTCGCAGTGTATCTCATCTGACACTACTGTTACATAATATTTTTGACATAACTCACCTATTCTTTTCAGAGTTTCCCTGTCCCATATTTTTCCTGACGGATTCTGAGGGTTGCACAATATCATAAGCGATGTCTGTGAGTCTGACAGCTTGCTTTCAAGGTCTGTCCAGTTTATGCTGTATTCTCCATCCTTGTATACAAGCGGATTTTCGAGTACACGTCTGCCATTATTTATTATTGAATTAAAGAAAATGTTATAAACAGGTGTCTGTATAAGCACATTTTCATTAGGTGTTGTGAGCTTTCTTACCACACTCGATATCGCAGGAATAACACCTGTTGTAAACACAAGCCAGTCTGTGTCTATATCCCAGTTATGTCTGTTTTTCCACCATTCCTTGTAAGACTGCCCCCACTCATCTGGTACTACGGAATATCCGTATATTCCATGCTGCGCCCTTTCTATAATAGCTTCTGTAATAGCCGGTGCTGTCTTAAAGTCCATATCGGCAACCCACATAGGCAGCTCATTTTCACGCACATCCCACTTAAGTGACCCTGTGTTCCTTCTGTCAACTACTGTATCAAAATCGTACTTCAACTTATTATATCCTCCTCATTTATTATTTATTCTGCCATCTGACCTCGCCTGCTGTTATAATTGGATATCTTATAAGCTCTGACGCGTCAAGATTTTCTTTTCGCATATCTACCGCTGTTATCTGGTGATTATCATAGGTTGTATAATAATATATTCCTTTGGTTGCATTACAGCACGATGTATATATAGTTATCTCAAACTTTCCGTCTGCCACCTCGCAGCATCCTCTCTGCTGGTCTACTGAACCAAGTATGTGGAAGAACTGGCTTACACTCTCAATCTCACCACTTCCCGATATTGAGTTAAGTTTTGTAAATGCAACTTTAACAAAGCGTGACTGACTTGAAAGGTCGCCAGGTATTCCCATTCCGCCCATACCTCTGCTGTATACATCAAGCTTAAGTACTTCTGCAAATGTGCTTTCCGGCTGTTTTCTTGACACTCCGGCATAATTATTAAGCTCAAACATCTGCATAGGAAACGGAGGGTTGTTAGTGAGAACTCCAACCGGATTATCATATATATGCAGACCATCCTTCATAGACTCAACTACTATACAGTTATCCTTATCAGCAATTATCCAATGAAGCTGTGCCGCTGGAAGCTGTTCACTGAATGGTGTTCCCGTAAGCCTCATCTGTGAAAGTTTTGTTCTTGCCTCTATAACAGATGTACACTGGCTGAGTACCCACGGTATGAATTCAAACTGCGCAACCTGTATGACATCCGACTCATCATCTAATATAACTTTCTCATAAGCTGCATTTCCAACAAAATTAAGTCCTGCCATACCTACACCCTTTTCGTTGACTGCATCATAATAAAGAGGATATCCACCTGCAACATAAGCCATTCCTATAATCGCATAGTGTGTCTTTAACTTTCCTGCGTGTCTGAAATCAAACTCATAATTTCTTGGTGTTATTGTAATCTCCTCTCCATAAGAGAATTCATAATCAAGAGTTCTTCCCATATAGAAGTCTTTAGTTTTATACGTTGCTGCTGTACACATATATAAGCACCTCATTTCTTTCTTATTCTTTGTTTTCTAATATAGCTATAATTTTAAATACTACATAATTTCATCCGTTTTACGGCGTTGCACGGACATATCTTTTTGTGATTAGCCACAGACAAAAAACTTACTTTTTTTATTTTTAACATTTGTACCCTGCTATATTCCAAATCACAAAATAACTGATATATTTTTTATTATTGTACCATTTTATAACTCTTTTTTACATTAATTTTCCATTAATTATGGCACTTATTTACACCTTGACAAATGACAATGATAATCTAAAATATTTGTGTACTAAAATAATTAAGAAGGATTAATTGTTATGAACTTTCCTAAGGATGAAGAATATATAATAAGGCCTCTTACAACAGATGATGCCGAACAATATAATGCACTTTTAAGATATGCCTTTCAGGTAACAGAAGCTGAGCTTGCCGAAACTGGCTGGAAAGATGATGATATAAAGCAGTCAAAGTTTCCTGTCTTACAAAGAGCGGATGTTCTTGGATGCTTTGATAAGAATGAGCTTATCGCACAATTTGCTGTATATCCGCTTGATATGAACATCTATGGTGTACGTTTTAACGTAGGATTTGTCACAAGCGTATGCACTTACCCTGAATACACTGGTCATGGAATTATGAAAAAGCTTATGATTCAGTGTCTTACACGTATGCGTGAGGGTCACAAGTCATTTGCACTGCTATATCCTTATTCAATACCTCTCTACCGCAATCTTGGCTGGGAAATCATATCTAACAAAATGACATACACTATTAAAGACCGACAGATTCCAGAAAAGTTACACGAACCTGGATATGTACGAAGAGTATCATGGGATGATGAGGAATTTCACAAGCTTCATTCCAAATTCGCCGAAAAAACCCATGGCTGCCTGTACCGCAACAACCTTGCATGGGAAGAATACTGGCGCTGGGATGAGGACGACACTATGGTTGCTATATATTATTCAAGGGATGATGTTCCTTATGGATATATGGTGTATATGATAAGCTCCGACATTATGCACGTTAAGGAAATGATATATCTAAACCGTGAAGCCCAGCTTGGACTGTGGGAATATATACATGCCCACGATTCTATGATTGATGAAGTCCGTGGTAACAACTATTACAGCGAACCGATAGCCTTTGAGCTTGATGACAGCGATATAAAGGAAACTATCAGACCTTATGCTATGGGAAGGATTATTGATATCAAGCAGTTTTTTGGAAAATATGCCATCGACCCTGACGAACCTGCCTGTATTTATGCTTTCGACATCGAAGATGAGCTTCTTTCATGGAATAACGGAAGATTTATTGTCTTGTTCAAGGATGGTCACTGTAGTATCACAAGCGGCACTCCCGACTATACTATGAAAATGTCAATAGCCACACTTACAACTATGCTGCTTGGCTATAAAAGTGCTGAAAAGCTTTACAGTATGGAACGTATTGAAACTACCAAAGAGGCTGTGGAAAAGCTTGATGACATACTTTTCCATGCTGTACCATATGTGTCAGATTATATCTAATCAGATTATTGATTGACAAGTGATTATCTCAATGATATAATCCGCATACATTGTTTCTACACAAAGTAAGTTTTACTACAATTTATTTATAAAACACATGTGGATTTTTCTAGATGTTTCTATTTTTCGCCACATAGCTTACGGGCTATGTGGTTTTTTTGTGCTTATAATACTGTTATTATGCTATTTTATAAGCATTAATTAAGATAAGATAATGTTATTCTTTAGAATTTTCACCATAAAATATTAAAGAAATGAGGACTAGTGTGAAAAATAAGATTTTTCACACGCAAGATTTGTGCTTCGCACAAACTTGAGATGCGCAAAGAAGCAGCGCAAGAATGGAGATTATTATGGATCAGACTTACATGAAAAAACAAAACATACTAAAGCTTTTATTAACCATGGCTCTTCCCATGGTTATATCTATGCTTGTGAATTCCCTTTACAACATTGTTGACAGCTTTTTTGTTGCTAAGATAAGTGAAAATGCCATGACTGCCATATCACTTGTATTCCCTATGCAGAACTTTATCAACTCTGTCATGATCGGCTTTGGAATAGGTATCAATGCTGTCATAGCATTTTATATGGGAGCTTCTGATAAGGAAACTGCCGATAAAGCTGCAAGTCAGGGCTTATTCTTAAGCACCGTCCACGGAATTGTGCTGATGGCTGGCTGCATTATACTCATAAGACCATTTCTTAATATGTTTACTAATGACCAGACCGTTATTGACCTCGGTGTAAAGTACTCTGTTATCGCATTTGCATTTTCACTGATGCTTGCATGGGAACTTGTATTTGAAAAAACATTTCAGGCTGTCGGACGAATGACTGTTTCTATGACCGCCATGCTCGCAGGCTGCATAACTAATATTATACTTGACCCTGTACTTATATTCGGACCTGGCATATTTCCACGTATGGGAATTGAAGGTGCTGCACTTGCAACTGGCATAGGCCAGACTGTAAGCCTTATTGTATACATTATAATATATATTGTCAGACCTATCCCTGTACGCTTCACAAGGAAACATATGAAACCTGAGAAGGTACTCTGCGTAAAAATGTATTCTATCGGAATACCTGCATGCCTTAATATGGCGCTTCCTTCACTGCTCATATCTGCGCTCAATGTCATACTTGCGGCATATTCACAGGTGTATGTGTTCGTGCTTGGAGTATATTATAAGCTTCAGACATTCCTGTATCTTCCTGCAAATGGAGTTGTACAGGGGATGCGACCTCTTATCGGATACAACTATGGTGCTGGCGAAACTAAACGTGTTAAGAAAATATATGCAACTGCAACAGGCATTGTTCTTGTTATTATGTGTATCGGAACTTCTGTATGCTTATGTATTCCTGAAACACTTATTGGATTATTTACTTCCAACGAAACAACTATATCTGCGGGAGCCGCTGCCTTAAGAATTATAAGCGCCGGATTTATTATATCCTCTGTATCTGTCACAGCCTCCGGCGCACTTGAGGGACTTGGCAAAGGAATTCCTTCTCTTATTATATCTATATTCAGATATGTTGCTGTCATCATACCTGCAGCCTTTATTCTAAGCCGTATATACGGTGCTGTTGGCGTATGGCATTCATTCTGGATAACAGAGATAATAACAGCAGTTATCGCTTACTTTACTTACAGGCACGCATCAAAGTAAATGTCTGCTTCGCAGCCGCTTCCTTTTCTCTTGCGCTCATTA
>FR886319.1 GCA_000436535.1 Eubacterium sp. CAG:252
AGTCTGAACTCAGGAATACCATATCTTAAGACACCACCTATCTTATCCTTACCCTCAAATATAGTAACCTGATAGCCATATCTTGCAAGAATGATGGCGATAGTAATTCCAGCCGGACCAGAACCGATAATAGCAACTCTTTTTCCGTTAGAAGGCTTAGGACCTTCTGTCATCTTGTTAGCATAAGTAGTTGATATATAATTCTCTATAGTAGAAAAATGAACGGGTGCCCCCTTGCGGCCTAATACACAGTGCCCCTCGCACTGATTTTCGTGATTGCAGACAAGACTACACACAGTAGTAAGAGGATTGTTCTCAAACAACATCTTACCAGCTTCATCAAGCTTGTTTTCTTTAAGAAGCCTGATAGCCATAGGAATATTAGTGCTTATAGGACAGCCCTTCTGACACTGTGGTACTTTACATTGCAGACAACGATTAGCTTCATCCATAACATGTAGTGCCATATAATACCTGCTTTCTGCGCTGATTGCGCCGTATAATAAAAAAGCTAAGCTGCGGCATAATATAATGATTATATAAGATTACCAAAGCCGTCAGTGACAGGACAGATGGGCATAATCATTAAAGCTGCAGCTTAGTTATATTTTATCATATAAATATAAATATTAAAACAATAGATATTATTTTAACAAGTTTTTTAACAACTATTATCAGATTTATTTAATTTCTTTTATAAACATATACAATTCTGATGAATATGCTGTTGCATTATAGTTTCTGGAAACTGTTGTGCCATCCTCATATTCAACAGTTACTGTTAATGTGGTGCAAAGCGAATTAACATTTGCAAGCTTAAAGCCTATATACAGGTGTTCAAAATCCTTATAGTCAGCACAATATTCATTCTGGTGGTCAATATAAAGGAACTTTTCATTGGAGTTAAACAGTCTGTAGGTGTGATAACCCCACTCTTCTGAATACTTGTATAGTGAATGTTGCTTTCCATATTCATCCGGAATTTTATAGTCGTTGTCAGCGATCTCATCTGGAACAGCTTCACGGGTTAAAATGTTAGTATTCTCGTCAGAGGATGTCAGTGTAACTCTCTTAATATTTGAGCTGTTATCTGTAATCTGTATATTCAGGTCGAAGAATAAAACCCTTGTATGGGATGGTCCCCAACCCTGTGAGCTCCAGCCCTGAATGTCTGTCATGTGGTCAGCAGTGTCCTTGCTGTATGCAAGAGATAATCCCTTTGGGCCAAGCTCCTCGTTGTTTTCACCTGCATAGACTTTAAGGGTTGAAGTGCCAGAGCTGCTGTTTTTACTATCTATAAAATTTCGCACACTGTATACACTAAAACACAGGAGGATAATGGCCGCGGCAGCAGCGAGTATCCTGAAAATGTTTCTTCGTGAGCCGGCTTTGTGTGATGATTTGGCAATCGTAGAAGAATTACGCTGAGCGCTTTTATCCTGTAAGCCGCTGTTTAATGCTGACTTGTATGATTGTTTGCCTGCCATAGAAACGCTACTCTGATTAATATCATTTTGTAATCCGCCATCCATTGCCTGTTTATCTAAATCTTTGTGAGCAGGATTATCAGATAAAGAGCCATTGCCGCCATCTGAGCTGTCCTCCTGCGTAATCGCCGCCATAAGCGTGCGATTTATAAGTTCATCACTTGCAGTTATTTTGTTACAGTCATTATCAAATGCTTCTTTAAAATTCATAATCATTCACCTCTTTTCTTAATATTTCCCTTGCTCTTTTAAGCCTCGTTTTAACATTGTCTGTAGATATGTCAAGTATATCGGCTATCTCATTGGTAGAATACTGTTCGTGATAAAACAGATATATTACGTCTTTGTATTTCTGTGGCAGGGCTGCTACAGTATCCCATACATACATAGAATTGATGTCAAATTCTTTATATGTACTGCTGTTTAGCGGCGTGGATGTGCCACTACCATGAAAGGAGCCATTAGCTGTGTCCGTATTATCTGTAGTTGCAATAGACGAATTATCGTCATATCCGGAATTATCATCGACACTTTTTATTACTTTGGAATTCCATGAGCTTTTAAGTACATTAATACATTCATTGACAGTTACCTTAAGAAGCCATGACTTTATGTGCATATCTGATTCAAAGTTGTTGCTGCATGTGTATAACTTAACGAAAACATCCTGAAAGACATCTTCAGCTTCACAGACATTTTTCAGCTTCAAAAGCGCCATGCGGTAAATATCGTTACTGTACAGTTTTAAAATGCGTTCGTATTCTTTGATGTTATTCTGATACCCCATATTGAGTTCACCTCTTTTTTGTCTGATAGTCAGGGCTTATAACACTGGCATCAATAAGATGACAAAGACATAAGTTAAAAATTCATATCGTGAAAGTACGAATGAAAAAAATCCCCCTGGCATTATATAATACAATTACGTAAAGCATAAAGTGACATAATTTAATAAAAAATGGATTGTAAATAAAATTAAATTTATAAGAATTATAGATTTGGTTAATAGAATATTTATTTTTGTACAATTTATTGTATAAGATTATATAAGATTGTACTTTTTATGTATTTTTTGGTTGATGTATATCAAATTGCTATGTCGGAATATAATTTTTGTATTAGCATAATTGCATAAATATAAAAATAGCATTGAAAAAATCGTAAAATTGACCAATGGTCATTTACGCAAAGGTAGTAAACAGTCATAATTACCAACGTGTGATGGTGTTATATACATACATATATAAAGCAGTATTTATCAGGTATTTAAAACGTTTACGGACATTTCACAAAAGAAAAAGATTAATATGTGGATTCGGCGGTCAAAAAATATAATGTAAAAATGTACAGATATAAATATACAAAGTTGTGCAAAATTTTTAAATATCACTAAAAACTTTGTTAAAAATTAAATTATTTAGCTTTACATTTCCAATAAATGGGTATACAATCCGCAGTGAGAAAACGAAAGGATAAGGAGATGGTTTTTTGAATGATTTAGCACAGAAGCTTATTGAAGAACTTCAATGTGAGACCGTCTTTACGATTCCTGTTTTGGGTGGAATACCAGTTTCAGAGGCAGTTGTGGTCACATGGATCATTATGGCTGTGCTGGTTATAGCTGCATTTATACTTACCCGAAACCTTAAAGTGGATCATATAAGTAAGAGGCAGGCTGTTGCAGAAAGTATAGTAACAGGTCTTATGAATATGGTTCAGGGAATGGTTGGCGAAAAAGGAAAGGCGTATGTGCCTTATCTCACAACAGTTATGTTGTATATTGGCGTTTCCAATATCATCGGACTGTTTGGCTTTAAGTCCCCAACTAAGGACTTAAGAGTAACGGTAGCTCTCGCACTTATGAGTATTATTCTTATAGAGGCGGCAGGTATCTACCACAAAGGTGTTAAACGCTGGTTACACGGATTCGTAGAGCCAGTTGCAATCGTAACACCTATCAACATTCTCGAAGTAGTAACAAAGCCACTTTCGCTTTGTATGCGACTTTTCGGTAATGTATTAGGAGCCTTCGTTATTATGGAGCTTCTTAAGATGATACTTCCGGTTGGTCTTCCGGTTGTGTTCAGTCTGTACTTTGATATATTTGATGGTTTGCTTCAGGCGTATGTATTCGTATTCCTCACATCATTATATATTGATGAGATTACAGAGTAGTTCTGAACTTATGATACTGATATAACAATATAGTTATTATCAGACTGTCAGGGTCAGATATTAAGACACGTTAAAGCAGAGTTAGTTAAGTTTACACATAGGCTGCTCGCTAAGAGGAGAGCCTGTAATGTAATAAGCAGGCTTGTGGTGTAGGCGGAGAGCCTATAAAAATAAAGATATAGATATAATGTAGGTGTCAGGTTATCAGGTGTAAATGTTTATAAGACATTTGCAGGAAATACGGGATATATTGATAATTCAATATCAATAAATGTACAGAAAGCCGTATTACTACATTATAAGGAAGAAAAAGGAGATAAGATTATGAGTGGAACAATCATAGCTATTGGCGCAGGTATCGCCGTATTAGGTTCATTTGGTGCAGGTATTGGTATTGGTATAGCAACTGGTAGAGCTTCAGAAGCTGTTGCAAGACAGCCAGAGGCAGAAGGAAAGATTACAAAGACACTTATTCTTGGTAGTGCGTTGGCAGAGGCTACTGCTATTTACGGTTTCGTTATCGCCCTTATGATTATCGTTATGCTTGGTTAATCCGCAGGGATTAAGCATAAGGCATGATGGTATCGTATGTTTATATCCGGTATTATCCGGGTACATAATAAAAATGTATCTACATTATGATGTATGAATGTACATAAAATATTTGTACATAAAATAATTGCACATAAAATATATCAGGTAGAATATAAGCATACAGATAACAAAGAATAGACTACGAAGAAAGGCAGGGAAATAAGATGCTCCAGTTAGATGTTTGGAATGTTTTATTTACAATTATTAACCTTTTAATTCTCTTCGTGCTTATGAGAATATTTTTATACAAGCCAGTTCAGAAGATTATAGCTAAAAGACAGGAAGAGGCTGACAGACAGTTTGGTGAGGCCGCTGCCAAGCAGAGCGAAGCAGAAGAACTTAAGACTAAGTATCAGGCTGTATTAAGTGATGCAGAGAATGAAAAGAAAAAGGTTGTTTCTGAGGCAAGAAAAACTGCTGATGAAGAATATCAGAGAATAGTTGCTGATGCACATAAGACAGCAGCACAGATTAAGGATGATGCTGAGGCAGAGGCAGTAATGCAGAAGAAACAGATATTAAAGAAAGCAGAAAAAGAGATTGCAGATATGGTTGTTGATGCGGCTGCTAAGGTTGTAGCAGGTAACAGTGCAGATGCCAATTCGGCACTTTATGACACATTTTTGAATAAAGCAGGTGATAAATAGTGATACAGACAGCGATTGATTATGCATCAGAATTACATAAAACTGGTATGTCGCACGAAGAATTATCTTCTGTTAAGGATATTTTCGATGTTGTACCACAGGTTAAAGAAGAGCTTAGTGACCCAACAGTATCACTTGAGAAAAAACATCTTGTGATTCAGAAGGTATTCTCTAAGAATGTGAGAAATTTCTTACAGCTTTTATGTGATAATGATGATATAAGTTTATTTGATGAAGTATGTAAGGCTTTAAAAGAGCTTGAGATGACTCCTGAACAGAAAGAAAGTACAGCAGTACTTACTTATGTTGATGCACCATCTGATGAGCAGCTTGCAGGAATTAAGAGTTTTATAGCAAAGGAATTCCGTAATCAGAATATCAGGTTAGAGATGGTTCAGGATGCATCTTTAAAGAGTGGTTTCGTACTTAAGGTTGGTTCTAAGGAATACGACTGGAGTGAGAAAGCGCGTATAGAGCAGTTAAAGAGCAGTATTGCAAAGGCAGTAAGCTCAGGTAAGACTACAGCAGGCGAGGAGGGAATTCTTTCAATCCTTCAGGCTGACATCAAGGATTTCGAGCTTGCAGTTAAGGATAAGGAAATAGGTGTTGTCAACTGGGTTGGTGATGGTATTGCTAATGTTGACGGTATCGACCATGCATTTTACGGTGAAATAGTTGTCTTTGACAGCGGTGTAAAGGGTATGGTACAGGATGTAAGACGTGATGAAGTCGGCGTTATCCTTTTTGGTAGTGATGTTACAGTTAAAGAGGGAAGCAAGGTTGCACGTACAGGCAAGATGGCTGGTGTTCCAGTAGGTGAGGGCTTCCTTGGAAGAATAGTTGATGCCCTTGGTTCGCCTATAGATGATAAGGGAGATATCCAGGCAGATGGTTACAGGCCAGTAGAGTGCGAGGCACCAGGTATCACTGAACGTAAGTCGGTATCTGTTCCTATGGAAACAGGACTTCTTTCTATTGATTCAATGTTCCCTATCGGACGTGGACAAAGAGAGCTTATCATCGGTGACAGACAGACTGGTAAGACTGCTATTGCAACAGATACAATCATTAACCAGAAGGGAAAAGATGTTATCTGTATATATGTAGCTATCGGACAGAAGGCATCTACTATTGCAAAGCTTGTTAATACATTAAAGACAGCAGGTGCTATGGATTATACAACTATTGTGTCAGCTACGGCAGCAGACCCTGCACCTTTACAGTATATAGCCCCTTATGCAGGTACAGCTATGGCAGAATACTTTATGCACAATGGAAAGGATGTACTTATCATTTATGATGACCTTTCTAAGCATGCGGTTGCTTACAGAGCCATATCACTTCTGCTTGAGCGTTCTCCAGGACGTGAGGCTTATCCGGGTGATGTATTCTATCTTCATTCAAGACTTCTTGAAAGGTCAAGCCGTCTTTCACCAGAAGCAGGTGGAGGTTCAATAACAGCACTTCCAATCATAGAGACACAGGCAGGCGATCTTTCAGCATATATACCTACTAATGTAATATCTATTACAGATGGTCAGATATTCCTTGAAAGTGAGTTATTCTTCTCAGGTCAGAGACCAGCCGTTAATGTAGGTCTTTCTGTATCCCGTGTTGGTGGTGCAGCACAGACTAAGGCTATGAAGAAGGCAGCCGGAAGTATACGTATTGACCTTGCGCAGTACCGTGAGATGGAAGTATTTACACAGTTCTCATCAGACCTTGATGAGGGTACTATGAAACAGTTACAACATGGACGTGCACTTATGGAGCTTCTTAAGCAGCCTATGAGCCATCCGTTCAGCATGGCAGAGCAGGTTATTATACTTGTAGCAGCTAACGCACATATATTCAGTGATATTGAGCTTTCTAAGATCAAGGGATTCAGGGCAGATATGCTTGAATTCTTCCATAGCCAGCATTCAGAGATAGTAAATACTATCGAATCAACTAAGGATCTTACAGATGAGACTAAGGAAGCTATTATTGCAGCAGCTAACGAATTCAAGAGTGAAAGATAAGGGGGATTGCTATGGCGAATACTAAAGAAATTCAGGCGAGAATAAGTAGTATTCAGGATACGATGAAAATCACCAAAGCCATGTATATGATGTCCTCAGTCAAGCTTAGAAAGGCAAAGCAGAAGCTTGAGGATACAGAACCTTACTTTTATGGATTACAGGATCAGATAAAAAGTATATTATTTCATTTTCCTACTATGCAGCATCTTTTCTTTGATAACAGAAATGTAGATATACACGAAGATGTTAAAAGAAAAGCATTTATAGTGATAAGTGGTGATAAAGGTATGGCAGGAGCATATAACCACAATGTTTTAAAGGAAGCTAAAAGGCTGTGCGATGAGGCAGAGCAGTATAAGATATTTGCAATCGGAGAAACAGGAAGAGCTTACTTTACTTCACTTGGTTATAATGTTGAGGAGTCTTTCAGATTTTCTGCCAATAATCCATCTGTACACAGAGCCAGAGTTATAACGGAAGAGATAGTCGAACGTTATAAGAAGGAAGAGATAGATGAGGTATATATCGTGTTTACAAGAATGGAACATGGTATGAAAGAAGAGGTTCAGGTAGAACAGCTTCTTCCACTTAAGACTAATGAATTCATAAAGGAAGAGTTAGCAGAGAATGCAAGACAGGGAAAGAGTAATGGTACACTTGAGGACTTTGAGGGTAATGATGATTACTTTGTAATATATCCGTCTCCAAAGGTGGTACTTAATGATCTTGTATACAATTATGTTACGGGATTCGTATATGGAGCACTTGTTGAGGGTTTTGCGACAGAGGAAAATGCACGTATGGTTGCCATGCAGGCAGCTACTGACAATGCAGAGGCTATGCTTAAGGAGTTATCTATTGAGTATAACCGTGTAAGACAGGCAGCCATAACTCAGGAGATAACTGAGGTTATAGGCGGTGCGAAAGCCCTTAAGAAGAAAAAGATGAAGAAAAAAGCCCGGTCAAAATAATAAATGGGCTTTATACTAGGCAGAAAGAGGTGTAATTCACGTGGAAGAGATGAAAGGAAAGATAGTACAGGTTTCAGGACCTGTAATAGATGTCGAGTTTGAAGGCAGTTATCTTCCAGCTATCAAGGATGCACTTTATGTAATACAGGATGGTAAAAAGAAGGTTATGGAGGTTTCACAGCATACAGGTAATAATGTGGTCCGCTGCATTATGCTTGCTGCGAGTGAAGGTCTTTGTAAGGATATGGAGGTTATAGCTACAGGAAGCGGTATATCAGTTCCTGTCGGCGAAAAGACTCTTGGACGACTTTTTAACGTTCTTGGTGATACCCTTGATGATGGAGCTAAACTTGATGATGAGGAACACTGGAGTATTCACAGAAATCCTCCATCATTTGCAGAACAGAGTCCTGTAGTAGAAATGTTACAGACTGGTATCAAGGTAATTGACTTACTTGCACCATACGCAAAGGGTGGTAAGATAGGTCTTTTCGGTGGTGCTGGTGTTGGTAAGACAGTCCTTATTCAGGAACTTATAAGAAATATAGCTGCCGAGAGTGGTGGTTATTCGATATTTACAGGTGTAGGAGAGCGTAGCCGTGAAGGTAACGACTTATGGACAGAAATGAAGGAATCAGGCGTTCTTGAAAAGACAGCGCTGGTATTCGGTCAGATGAATGAACCACCTGGAGCAAGAATGAGAGTTGCAGAAACAGGTCTTACTATGGCTGAGTATTTCAGAGATGTAAAGAGACAGGATGTGCTGTTATTCATTGATAACATATTCCGTTTCGTTCAGGCTGGTTCAGAAGTTTCAGCGCTTCTTGGACGTATGCCATCAGCCGTTGGTTATCAGCCAACTCTTGCAACTGATTTAGGCGAACTTCAGGAGAGAATCGCTTCAACAACAAAGGGTTCCATCACATCAGTACAGGCTGTATATGTACCTGCTGATGACCTTACTGACCCAGCTCCTGCAACAACATTCTCACATCTGGATGCGACAACAGTTCTTTCAAGAAAGATTGTTGAACAGGGTATATATCCTGCTGTTGATCCACTTGAATCAACATCAAGAATCCTTGAGCCTGACGTAGTAGGTGAGGAACATTATAATGTTGCAAGACGTGTCCAGGAGGTACTTCAGAAGTACAAGGAGTTACAAGATATTATCGCAATTCTTGGTATGGAGGAGCTTTCAGAGGATGATAAGCTTACTGTATACAGAGCAAGAAAGATCCAGAGATTTTTATCTCAGCCATTCCATGTAGCTGAGAACTTCACAGGTACTCCTGGTAAGTATGTTCCAGTTGAGGATACTGTTAAGGGCTTTAAGGCTATACTTGATGGCGAAATGGATGAATATCCGGAAGCGGCATTCTTTAATGTAGGTACTATTGAGGACGTTAAGGCAAAGGCAGAGACATTGAAGTAATATCGCATTTTGCTTCGCAAAACAAGGAGGTAAAACCTTCGGCTCCTGCAAGGGCAGTCGCATTTTACTTCGTAAAAACAAGGAGGTATGGGTTGAATACATTTTCATTGAAATTAATAGCCTGCGATAAGGTGTTTTACGATGGACCTTGTGAAATTCTTATATTTGATGGTTTTGATGGTGAGATGGCTATTATGGCTAATCACGAACCTATGACCTGCAGTGTTGAAACAGGAGAATTAAGGTTCAGGGTGCCGGGTGAAACTACATGGCAGGAAGCTATAGTTTCTACAGGACTTCTTAAAGTTGAACACAACAAAGTTGATATAATAGTGTATTCAGCTGAAAGACCTGAGGAAATAGATAAGTTCAGAGCTGAGGCGGCGCTTGAAAGGGCGAAGGAACAGCTTGCACAGAAACAAAGCATTATGGAATACCATGTTTCAACAGCATCTATGGCAAGAGCCATGGCAAGACTGCGTGGGGTTAAGAACCATGATGTGTAGATAATATAACAGCCGTGCTGTACAGGACAGCTTTACATTTTAACATAATTAAATAATAGGATGTGGGGACACAAGGTCATTCAACCACTTATGAGTAAGCTCATGTGGGTTTAGACCTTTTGACACTGGTATCATAATAGATTATGTTTAGTGTAGTAGCTCTGTCGGCATGGCTGTTTGTTATATTATAATTGATATAAATAACTAATTCTTATTTATCTGACTTCTTAGGCTTATATTTTTTCCTGAATTCTGAGGGTGAAATTCCATTTACAAGCTTAAAAGTATCACCAAAATAGTTAGAGTTACAGAAGCCACATTCATCAGCCACATCAGAAAGACTTAAGTCGGTTTCAATCAGGTACCATTCTGCATGGTTTATTCTTGCATTTCTTAGGTATTCTGCAAAGCCAATTCCATGAAAAGCCTTGAACTTGCTTGAAAAGTAAGTTGGGTTAAGGTTTAAAAATTCAGCTACATCTTTAAGTGATATATTATTCTTAAAGTTTTCTGCGATATAGCGGGAGGCACTTATCATATCAGAGTCAATCTTTTTGTGTGACTTGTTTATGTAGTCTTTAACATCTTTATTATTACGGTCAGAGCGTATGAGCATAATAAGCAGATACTGGAAAAGCTGCCTTATGCAGCAGTCCGAATAATGGTCGATAATGTTGTATTCATCGATAATCTTATTGAACAGTGAGTTGATATAAGGCCGTTTTTCTGTCTCAATATAAAGAATATGTTCCCACAGGTTTTTGGCTGCCCAGTTGTTTCCAAGCACAGAGCCAATAGTATTGATATAGTCCGAAGAGAATTCTATATATATTCGTTCGGGTGCAGTATCACCTATATAACTTGTCCTGTGGATTGAGTTGGCAGGAATAAATATAACGTTACCGGCGGAAAGAGTGTATAACTTATCGTCTATTGATATAGTACAGTTGCCGTTTATGAGGTAAAAAAGTTCATAGTAAGTGTGGCTGTGTGCAGAATGCATGGCGTAATGTGGTTTGTGGATACTGCGTTCAATTCTGAATCTTGAAATATTAGGTATTGTCTGTTTCATATGTCTATATATTCCTTTGTGTATAATTAAGAGGTGTTAGCGGATTGTGCAGGGACAATCCATGGACACCATCAAGTATATAATATAACACGTTGTGCATTATTACTAAAAAATATATCATAATTTATTAAAAATGCAACAAAATGTATTATAATACTGAAAATATCTGTATTTGATAGTCAAAATATAAAAATATAAGTTGTTATTTCTGGCGCATTAAGATATAGTTGTTAACATCTTAGCGGTTAATCCGCAATATCACAGGAGGTATTTTATGAAGATTAGCAGAAAAGCTAGAAAGCTTTTATCAGTCGTTCTTACGGTTGTTTTAGCGATTGGAACATTCCAGTTCGCACCAGGAGTAAGAACTATTGCAAAGGCAGCAGATGCGCCAGAAGCAGGTCAGAGTTATACTTTGAATTTCGCTAAAGCATTCAGCGAAAAGACACAGCTTAACGGTTACACATCTGAGGACGGGGTATTTAAGGTAATATCAGAAAATGATAAGGCATACTGGCATGATGGACAGCATGGAGCAGCACTTTATAACGGAGATAAGATTGAAGTTAAGGTTGCTGGAGGTGCAGATATTTCATTAGGTCTTTGCAAGTATGGTCATGCAACATCATTCAAGATTACAGATGCAGAAGGTAAGGAAATAGGTTCTACATCAGGTAAGGCAACAACAGATGGTGATGTTGAAAAGGTATCTTACAGCGGAGAAGCAGCAACACTTACAATAACATGTGTTGGAGATGGTGAGGCATATCTTCATTCAGTTACAGTTGAGAATTATGCAAAGGCTGGTGAGGCAGAAAGCTTTACTATGATGCTTGATGATATCGCTAAGGACGGCGTTGTTGCTACAGGCGATTATAAGTATGGTGAAAGCACACTTACATTAGTTGGTCAGGGTGAAACACAGTATACAGTAAAGTCAGGAAAGAAAGTTACAGTTGATGGAAAGGAATATGACAGTTATACAGCTGGTAAAAGACATGCAGACAGTAACAATATTCCTACTATTCCAGTTGCAGGAGATGGTACATTAACAATATTCACTCCAGCAGCTAAGGGTACACTTACTGTTTACTTTAATTCATCATCATTCTTAAGAGTTCATGACTATAACACAGCAGATGGCTCTAAGAATGGTTATACAGATACAGACACAGGAATTACTTCATACACATTTGCAGTAATACCAGGACATACATATGTAATGTCTACAACAGGCAAGACTAACAATATGTTCTATGCTGGTTATCAGTATATAGTAGACAAGGAAGTAAGTGTTCCAGTTAAGTTTAATAATGTAGATGCAAAGGTATCAGACAGTTTAGAGGTAAGCGTAGTAGATGCTAATCTTGGTGGCAGTGAGATTAAGCTTACAGATGGTGCTAATGCAGACCTTCTTGAAGGACATACATACAAGTTATCTACTAATGATGGCGGTGTAAGAGCTGCTGTTGGTGACAGTGATACATTTACAGTTACAGGCGAAGCAATAGTTGTTTCTCTTTATGATGTACCAGATGTAACAGTTGAAGGTAAGATTACAGGTACTCCAGAAGGAACAGTTACAGAGCTTTCACTTGTAAATATGGTTAATGGACGTGAGTATAAGGCAACAGTATCAGGTGATACATACACTTGTTCATTAAAGCCGGGTGAATACAATACAAATGTTGTAACAACTAATGGTGGTATTACACACGACAGAGTTTCAGTTAAGACTGAGGGAACAACAGTTAATGAAGTATATGTAGAACTTCCAGCTAAGGAAGCAGAACCAGCAGCTTTCAAGAGCGAGATTAACGTGCCTGAAGATTATGCTACATTAAATGAAGCTTCAGACGCAATTCTTAATATGCAGGACAGACCTGAGGGAGAAGCAGGCAGAGTTACAATTAATCTTAATACAGACATATTCGAGCAGACAGTTATGGCAGCTCCATATGTAACACTTAAGGGTAATAACCATACTATCTCATGGTATTATGGTGTTGGTACTAACTATTATTCAGTAGACCCAGTTACAGGTCTTTATAATGAAGTACTTGCAAGAGATAAGTATTCATATGCAGAAGGTAACGGAAGTCTCTGGGGTGGTGTATTCATTGTAAGAGGTAATAACTTTATCGCAGAAGACACAACATTTAAGAATACTTATAACTATGAAGTAACAGAAGCAGAGAAGACAGATATCGCAGGTTCAACACTTGCAGTAGACAGACTTGCAGAAAATGCAGATGTTACAGCATATGTATATAAGGAAAGGTCAAATGCTTTCTATATTGATGCAGACAATATTGAGTGCTACAACTGTAAAATTCTTTCTTCACAGGATACACTTGGAAGAAATGGTTCAACTAATTACAACTATCATACATACTTCCGTGACTGCGTAATCGGTGGTAATGTAGATTACATTTGTGGTGAATTCGCAGCAGTATTTGATAACTGTGAATTACAGTGGAAGACATATAAGGATGATGAGAAAGATGCTGCTAAAAATAATGCAAAGCTTGGTTATATCACAGCAGCTAAGACAAGCCCATATGTTTTCAGAGATTGTAAGGTAACAACAGATGGTGTAAGCACAGGTACAGTAACAGGATACTATGGAAGAACATGGGGTGCTTCATCTAATGTTACATTTATCAGAACACAGACTAATGGTTATGTATTAGAAGCCGGATGGGGTGAAATGAGCACAGGAGATGGTGCAACAGCTATCTTTAAAGAATATGCTAACTTATCAGGCGAAAATGCTTTCGTATCTAATGGTGAATTCAGTAAGGCTGATAACCAGACAGAAGCAGCAGTTGCTGATTATATTGAAACAGACAAGGTCTCAGCAGTTAATACAGTACTTGGATGGATACCAGTCCACTATGCTTATGATATTAAGCCAGTAGAGGTAGTTACTCCAGCAGAGAGTGATGTAAAGGCAGTTGAAGTATCAGATGACGTTAAGTTTGTTGATGAGAATAATAATGGAGTAGCTACAGGTTCAGTAAGCATAGCTAAGGAAACAGCAAGTGAAGAACAGGTGGCAGCAGTTAAGGAAGCAGCAGCTAGTGCAGAGAATGTAAATATTACAGACAAGGCAGAGATTGTTGATATTTCATTAAAGAATGAAGAGGGTAATGTTATTAAGCTTTCTAATGGTACACTTAAGATAAGCCTTAAGAAAGATGCAGATGTTGATTATACAAAGTATACAGTTGTTGTATATCATCTTAAGGATGACAACACACTTGAGAAGCTTGATGTAACAGTATCGGATGATGCAATATCATTTGTAACAGGCGGATTAAGTCCATTTGTTATTGACTATGTAGAAGTTCAGTCAGGTGATGATAACACACCATCAAAGCCAGACTCAGGCAACACAGGTGATAACACACCATCAAAGCCAGATTCAGG
>FR886320.1:0-1055 GCA_000436535.1 Eubacterium sp. CAG:252
CCATAGAATTTGACAATATAAAGTTTGCATATAAAGAGGGCGAAAATGTTCTTAATGATGTCAGCTTTAAGATTAAAAATGGCGAAAATATAGCAATAGTCGGAAGCTCAGGTGGTGGAAAGACTACTATTTTCAGACTGTTATGCGGCTTATATCATACCAGTGCCGGAACATATAAGTTGTACGGAATGGATATTAATGAATGGAATATTGAAAGCGCAAGAGAAAATATGGCGCTTGTTTCACAGGATACATTTTTATTTCCAGGAACTATTGAGGAAAATATCAGGTATGGAAATATTAATGCAACTCACGATGAAGTTGTTAATGCATGTAAGGATGCAAGAATTCACGACTTTATAGAAGGACTTGCTGACGGATATGAAACTGTGATAAGTGAGGGTGGAAGCCAGCTTTCAGGTGGTCAGAGGCAGCGTATTGCTATAGCAAGGGCAATATTAAAAAATACGCCAATTCTGTTGTTAGATGAGCCTACATCTGCTATTGATGAGGGAACAGAGCAGCTTATACAGGATGCCCTTGACAGATTATGCAAAGGAAAAACAAGCATAACGATAGCACACAGATTATCAACAATAAAAGATGCTGACAGAATAATTGTACTTCAGCATGGAAGGATAGTTGAAACTGGAACTCATAAACAGTTGATTGATATGGGAGGAGTATATGCAGGAATGTACGCAGAAGGGTAGTGCAGATAATAAATCTACACAGTCAGATAAAAATAGTTCAAAATTAAAGTTGAATGTTAATGACATAAATAATGGTGAATTAAAATTACATATTAATAATGAAAATAATAATAAAGTTAATATGAAAGATAATAATAACAGGAATTACAATAATAAGAATTCCGGAATATGGCAGTTATTTTTACGTACTATGAGAACTATGGGAAAAAGACGTTTTATGTATTATGGTTCCATATTAGGGATGAGTATAACATTTGCAATGTTCTCAGTTATGGAAGCATTTCTTATGAAGGTAGTTGTCGACATAGCACAGAAAGGTGAATGGGACAGGCTTATAAGTTC
>FR886320.1:1071-1290 GCA_000436535.1 Eubacterium sp. CAG:252
AATGGGACAGGCTTATAAGTTCCGTCGTAATAATAGTCATAACAGGCGTGATAGTGTTGTTAGGATATAGATTTGCCTGCATAAGATATAACGTGGAAGCAAAGAGAATATATGGAAAGCTGTACGAACAGGTGTTAAGTCACGAAATGAAGCTGCCTTGTGAATATTATGAAAATCACCATAGTGGGGAAATGTTATCAAAAGTGTCTTTTGACCTTG
>FR886320.1:1316-5953 GCA_000436535.1 Eubacterium sp. CAG:252
TTTGACCTTGGACGAATGGGAGATATATTTGGTTCAAGATTCAGAAGAGTTGTTATGCCATTTATGATGGTAGTTGTATTCTTAGTGCCTATGTTTGCACTCAGCTGGCAGCTTACACTTTGTCTTGTGGCTGTGAATACGGTGCTGATAGGAGTTACGATGGTTCTGACTGGACCGCTTAAAAGCTTAAGTAAAAAAATGTCTGAGTCAAACAGCATAATGACAAAGCATATAACAGATCTTATTCAGGGAATTATACAGGTAAGGATGTTTCCGGCAGGAAGAAAAACAGTTGACAGATATAATGAAGAGGCAGATGTGTATGCTGTAAAGTCTGATAAAAGAAATATGTTTTCATCTTTGCTTGAATGTGCTAATACAGGCTTTGATCTTATATGTAATCTTGTTTTTCTGGCATTAGGCATATTGTTTGTGCAGAAGGGCTATACAACACTTGGTGCTATTGCAGCTATATATACAATGTATGGACGTTTTTCAAGACAATTTCTACAGATGGGAAAGTATATTCCGGAGCTTATTGCGTATCTGACATATGCGCAGAATATATTCGAGTTTCTTGATGAGAAAACAGAAGAGGAAATGTTAAATCGTCAGGAATTCAACAAAGAAAGATTGCATAATGAAATAAATAACTCTTGCGGTCATAATAATATTTTTAATAATATTGATTATTCAGTTAATATAAGCAACTTAACATTTTCATATATAAAAGATGAAAATAATGCACCGATTGTAGTTCTTGATAATTATAATGAAAGAATAAAGTCAGGCGAGTTCGTGGCAGTTACAGGTGCTTCAGGTTCTGGAAAGACAACACTTTCTAAGCTTCTTATGGGATTTTATAAGCCGGACAGTGGAATGATTGAAGTGTGTGGTAATAATCTTGATGATATAAGCCTGCAGGCTGGCAGAAGCTTTTTTGCACTGGTTCCACAGGATGCCATACTTTTTAATATGAGCATAATGGATAATATAAGAATGGGAAGGCTGGATGCGACAAAGGATGAGATTATTGAAGCTGCAAAGATGGCTAATGCTCACCAGTTTATAACAGAATTTACAGATGGTTATGACACAGTTGTTGGTGAAAAGGGGATGTCTGTATCAGGTGGTCAAAGACAGCGGATAGCCATAGCAAGGGCAATCCTTAAAAATGCTCCGATAATGCTTATGGATGAGGCAACCTCTGCACTTGATAATGAGTCGGAGCGTGCAGTAAACGAAACATTACAGAATCTAAAGGGCAGAATGACAATTATAATGATTGCACATAGGACATCAACAATACAGATGGCGGACAGAGTTATAAGCTTATAATTGACAATAGCAACGAATAGTGTTATATTACTCAACCCTATCATCTTAAATTCTCATTATTAAATGCATTTGGAAAATAATCGGATAGATAAATAGACAGATGTTAAATATTATATATGTTAATGTGTAATGTAATATTAATAATGAAGTTTAACAAATATATGGGGATGAAAGGATCAGAGTGGTTTTATGACATTTTATCAGGAATTACAGTTAAGTTCTGCAGGCTCTAAACAGCTTATTAAGAACACAAAAGATGCTAAAGAGAAAAGAAAACATATATTAATATATAATTTCAAGGTTTACCTTGTTATGGTATTCTGTGTAGCAGTTGTTACAATATTCAGTAAGCTTCTAGGAAGTGCTAACAGTGTGGTAGGTGTTACAGTACTTCTTGCAGTGCTTGTGTTAAGACAGGCAGATTTTGGAATAAAGACATCACATGGACTTTTGTCAATTATGGGAATATATGCTATATTGATAGCAGGACCAAGGCTTAGTAATATGGTGCCACCTGTTGTTGCATTTCTTATTAATATAGTGTGCATAATGCTTCTTATGATAATGGGCTGTCATAATGTGATTATGTATAATCATTCGACATTTGTGCTTGGTTATCTGTTATTACAGGGGTATGATGTTACAGGACAGGATTATGTGTTAAGAGTTGCCGGACTTCTTTGTGGTATGGTTATATGTATGATTATCTTTTATAAGAACCAGAAGAACAGACTATATCGAAGAACTTTTCAGGATTTGTTTTATGAATTCAATATTAATTCAGCAAGAAACAGATGGTATATCAAGCTTACATTTATAGTATCAAGTGCAATGCTTGTGATGAATCTGCTTAATATTCCAAGAGCGATGTGGATAGGTATAGCGTGTATGTCAGTGTGTCTGCCTTTTTCAAAGGATATAGAAGGACGTGCTGGTAAGAGAGGTGCGTTCAATGTTGTTGGATGTCTGATTTTTTCAATATTATACACAGTACTTCCACAGTCAATGTATCCATATATTGGTATGATAGGTGGAATAGGTGTCGGATATTCAGCTGGTTATTCGTGGCAGACAGTATTTAATACATTTGGCGCACTGTCGATAGCTGCGGAATTGTTCGGACTTAAATATGCTGTTTTACTTAGAATAGGTGTAAATGTAGTAGGCGCGGCATATACATTGATATGTGACAGATTGGTAGATAAGGTATATAACTGGTGTACACAGCGAAATATAGAGACAGTTTAAATTTGCTGATTTTATATAAGAAAATTTAAATTGATGTTTGTAAAGATATTTGATTACTAATCTGCCGCGGGTGATACATCTATGATGACGGAACGTATAGTATACAGATATACATTGAATTATTAATCATAAAAGAGGTGCAAAATACATTTTGACTATCATATCATAATAATTATGAAGGAAAATAACTATGAATAACAATGATTTTTATATATCAGAAATTCCAGATGATATATTCGAAAAAATGCAGGGAAAGTCGTATAAGGAAAACTGCACTGTGCCAAGGGAAGAACTGAGGTATATTCATATATTGCATATTGGTTTTGATGGTAAGACACATGAAGGTGAACTGATAGTGAATAAGCGTATAGCAGATGCAGTGCTTGATATATTTGCTGAGTTATATAAGGCAGAGTACAGAATAGAAAAGGTACGTCTTATAGATGAGTATAATGCAGAGGATGAATTATCAATGAGAGATAACAATTCATCGGCGTTTAACTTCCGTTACATATCGTATACAACAAAGCTGTCAAAGCATGCGCTTGGAATGGCAGTTGATATTAATACGCTTTATAATCCTTATATCAAAGAGGTTGATGGAAGACTTAGCATAGAGCCGGCTAATGCAGCAGAGTATGTTGACAGAAGCAAAGATTTTCCACACAAGATTGACCATGATGATATGTGTTATAAGCTTTTTGTCAAGCATGGTTTTGAGTGGGGTGGCGACTGGACTGCTTCTAAGGATTACCAGCATTTTGAGATGCCGGTTTCGGAGTAAATATATAAGTATAGAAATGGTTTGCAAAGCTGTTTAAGTTGTTACGATGATAACATATATTTTTTATAAAAATATTTTTATAAAAAGTAAGTCTGGTGTAAGTTAATATGTATATTATCATCTGATATTATAAATGAGCAGATAGAAAATGTAGATATGAATATAATACGGAGAATGAGCATATGTATCATATTATTCTTGTTGAAGATGACGAGCAGATAAGAAAAAGCCTTACGGAGCTGCTCACATATAAGGGATATACAGTAACAGCGGTGGAAGGTGTGCAGAAGTTTTATGAGAGTATTAAGAAAACAACATACGATGCATATCTTTTAGATGTTATTCTTCCAGATGGAAGTGGTTATGATATATGTGAGAATATAAGAGATAAGACGGAAGCACCTATAATATTTATAACCTCAAGTGATGATGAAGAGTCAGTAGTAAAAGGACTTGATATAGGCGGAGATGATTATATAACAAAGCCTTTTCACAATGCAGAGCTTCTATCACGCATAAGCTCTAACCTAAGACGAAGTGCAAGATTCAAGGAGAATTCATATAGTGTTGGCGATATTAAAGTACTTTTTGATAAGTATAAGATATTAAAAAATGATGTAGAATTAGGCATAACCCCGACAGAGTTTAATATAATAAAAATACTTATACAGAATAAAGGCTGTGTTGTTAAACGTGAGGTCATATATGACAGAATATGGGACATGCATGGCAATTATGTTGAGTATAATACACTCACAGTTGCTGTAAGCAGAATTAAAGCAAAGCTTGGAACATATGGGGAAAAGCATCAGGCTTATATAGAAACAATAAGAAATGTAGGATACAGGTGGATAGATAAAATATAGAGGTAAAGAGTGTTTATGGGTAATCAGGACGATATCGAACAGAAATTTATGGATTTTAGAAAAAAACAGACATTATTCATTGCAGCTTCATTTATAGTAAATGCAGCTGTAGTAATGCTTTTATGCCTGTATTATAATCTTAAGCAAAGAGCTCTTACAGGGGCTCTTTATTTGTATGATAAAACAGCAGCAGAGAATTATCTTGATGTTCTTTCTAAGCTGAAAATCACGCAGGCTGTGGGCAGATATGTTAATGAGGGAAATACAGCTATTGAAAAAATCGGATATGGAAGTAAAGGGTACAATTATATATTTCTTTTATCAGGGGAAATATGGATATATATAATTGCATTACTTACATTATCAGTTATATTCATATGTGGCATGGTAAGCATCAGAAG
>FR886320.1:5989-27265 GCA_000436535.1 Eubacterium sp. CAG:252
CAGAAGCATGACCGGTCACAGTGTTATAGCTGATGCTTCAGCAGTTAAAGAACGGAATGTAATATTAGAAAACAGGCTTAAACAGGAAGCTGAATATAATAAAAAACAGCAGAGAAAAATGCAGGATTTTATAGAGAATATAGCACATCAGATAAAAACTCCGCTTGCAGCGATAATCTTAAATCTTGAATTTATGCAGGAATTGCACATGGATGAGCGTATGGGAAGGCTTGTTGATGAAAGTGCGGGAAGTGCATTCAGAATACGGGACTTTATAAGAACACTTCTTAACATAAGCAGATTTGAAAACAAGAAGGTAATAATAGCGGCTGATGAAGTACTCATAGGTTCAATTATATCAGATAGCATAAATAATTGTATGAATGGTATGATACATGAAAATCAGAATGATATTTTTATAGTACAATATGATGATAAATGCGAAAGTGCAGTTATATACGCAGATGAAATGTGGCTTGTTGAGGCAATAGCTAATGTTATAGGAAACAGTGCAGACTATATCAGGAATATTTCTGATGGTAAAGTGTATATAACTGCAGGCTGTGATGAAAGAAAGGTTGTTATAAGAATAGAAGATAATGGGAATGGATTAACTGTTAAAGATCAGGATGATATATTTGACAGGTTCTCTACAACAAGAAACAGTGCTTCGGATATGCATGTAGGATTAGGACTTAATCTGTCAAGACTTATAATAGAGGCACATTATGGCATAATAAAAGCAGGTAACAGTGAAGAATATGGAGGAGCAGAATTCACGATAATACTTCCAAGATACAGACTTAAGGATAAGAGATAATAAGATGTAAGAAACAAAAGGTCAAAAACTTGTGAATGTAAGTCTGAGGTAAGTTAACAACAATATAATCCGCATATCAGATACGAAAGTAACTAAAGTCAGGAATAAAGTATTAAAGATATCTGAAATAATATACAGACTTTATTAAAGGAGGATATGCTATGGATATATTAAGAGCAGAAGGAATAAGTAAAACTTACCGGACAGGAAGTGTTGAAGTGAAGGCACTTAAGCAGTGCAGTATTAACATTCAGAAAGGCGATTTTACAGCTGTGATAGGAAAAAGCGGTTCTGGAAAGTCTACTCTGTTAAGAATATTGGGGACTATAGATAATCCTGATTCAGGAAAAGTGTACATAGATGACACAGATATAAGCACGCTTAACAATAAATCACTTGCCAGGTTCAGGCGCACAAAGATAGGCTTTATATATCAGGATTATAGCCTTGTGCCAGAATATACAGCTTATGAAAATATCATACTTCCTATTATACTTGATGGTAAGAAACCAGATAGAGATGAGGTCAGCCGTCTTATGGATATATTATCCATCGGACATTGTTTAAGAAAGCTTCCAGCGCAGATGTCAGGAGGTGAGCAGCAGAGAGCTGCCATAGCAAGGGCAATGATAGCACATCCGGCAGTTATACTCGCAGATGAACCGACAGGCAATCTTGACGTGGCTAGTGCACAGACAGTTGTACAGATGTTGGCAGAAGCTTCCAATGAATACAATCAGACCATAATAATGGTTACGCATGATAAGCAGATGGCAGAATATGCAGATAAGCTGCTTACGATAGTTGACGGACATGTGAGCATGGGAGTAGATGATACGATAGCTGAAGGTAATGGATGACAGGGGGTGAGCTTTATGAATGGCAGACTCATATTACTTTGTTTAAAAAGTATGCTTAGAAGATGGAAGAGAGTATTAAGAACAATAGTAACAGTTTTTATCGCATTTCTTTTTGTGGCAGGTATGCTTCTTTTCCAGGAAAATATGTATCAATATCAGACAGCAGTGGCGAAGAAACATTTTGGCGACTGGTTTATAATGAATCCATATTACAATGCAAAGAAAGATAATGTGTTAGGTGAACACATTTATCTTGAAAAACCTAAGCTCGCTTATGTGGTAAATAGTATATATGATTATGATAAGGAAACAGATGAAAAGATAGGCTTCTTTACACAGGATTTTATACAGGCAGGAAATATTAAGCTTGATAAGGGAGAGTGGGCACAGAATGATGATGAGGTGGCAGTTGACTGGAATACTCTGCTAAAGCTTAATCAGGGATATGAAATAGGGGATACAATAAGTATACATACATATACAGGTCCCACAACCGATAAGGAAAATGAAGTGACAAAAACCTACAGGCTGTCAGGAATAATAAACAGTTACACAAACATATGGCAGGGAGGAGAAAATCTGCCTGGCATAATACTGACAGAAAATGAATGTGAAAATATCAAGCATAGCAACGATATTAAGCAAAAAAACATTGCAATATATGGGATAAAAAATATAATACAAGAATCTGATTATGAAGCAATGTTTAACAAAATGCAGAAGGACACTGACAAAGAGATGGTGTTTAACAGTAGTGTCTATGCATATAAACCATGGGGTAATGAGCTTGTATACAATTATATATTTATTCTTGTAATGCTTGTTGGTATCGCAGCTATAACTTATCAGACGATGGCATATAATATGACAAGAAAACATACAATGGATATACATGTCAGGGAAGGAGCTACAAGAGGTCAGATAACAGGAATGTATATGTGTGAGAATTTTATTATACTGCTTCTGTCATCATTTCTTGGACTTTTTACAGCATGCCAGCTTGCAAGGGCTATATACAGCATTATAGGAAAGAATATGGGTGTAACGTTTTTTTATATAGGAAGCAGTACATACATTAAAATGCTTATTACACTTATATTGTCCGTTATAATAAGTATAATATTTAATGTCTATATGAATATCTCACATGATTATAATAAAGCTATTAAGGTAAAAAAAGATAAAAAGTATAATGCAGAAAAGTATGCGGCATCAGGTAAAAAAATTAATATAAAAGAAATTAATAACAGAAACTTCATATATCAGACACATATAAGGTTTATGCATACAAATGGATTTCTGCCAAATATGTTTATAAGAATTTTTGCACTTGTTATGGCAGCGGTAATGGTGCTATGTGCCATTAATATGTACACTGCATATAAGGCATATGAAAAAAATGCAGATGCAGATGATATGGTTGCCTATAAGAAGGAAGACAATACATCAGCATATGTATATTATTATAATGAAGATATTAATGAATATAAGGAAGAGGTGCAAAAGAGAAAAGAAAGTGCATCTAAGTATGCAACAACAGATTATAAAGAACCAACAGAGCTTGAAATATATAATAAATTCAGGATAAATATAAGTTCTTATCAGGATTATCTTGATAATGCTGATACTGAGTATATTTTTGGAATAGACAGAAAGCTTACATTAAATAACAATCTTAAATGTGCAGATACATACATTTATAAAGGAATAGATGAGAATACTTTAAAAGCTATTAAAGATATAGATGGAGTTGAAGAAGTACGCCTTGGATATTTCGAAACTGGAAGAAGCTGGTACTGGGATGGAATGGACTATAATAAGATAGGCGCAAAGGATTATATATCAGATAGTGATGAAAAGCTGGAAGAAAAGAATTATAAGTATCTGTATGCATCAGAGTATGTAGAACCAGATAGCAGTATATATGATATTATATGCAAATATGCAGGCGGTGATGCACCTGACTATGAAAAATGGGCGGCTGGTGAGCTTTCGGTAGTTTTTAAGGATACCAATATAAGAGGACAGTATGATGATACATTACAGCCTGGTATGACACTGAACTTATATGGATATGCTGATAATATGAGAAACGACCAGTTTGTATATCATCAGTGGGATGGAAGTGAAAGTGAATATTCGGATGCACTCATAAGATATTATATGGATAACGTATGGGAAAAATATGTTAACGTAAAAGATGATCCCGACACAGCAGATGTAATAGCTAATCATAAAACATGGAGCTGGAACCGTGCATACAAATATGTTAGTAATAAGCTTTCACTTGATAGACTTGAAGAGCTTAATCTTATATCAAGAACATGTCTTTCTGGCTCAAATGTTGAATCACAGACTAAGACTACACAGGAAACACGTGAAAGATATGAACAGGGAGTCATATCAGAGGAGACTTATAGGGGATTTCTTGGAAAATATGCCAACACAGAGCTTGAAAGAAGATATCGTTATAAAACAAGATATACACCTGCAGCTGATACAAATGTGGCAGCAGTCATATACATTACTGATGAAAACAGGGATGAGATTAATACTGCATTTAAAGAATATATACCTGAATTCGGACAGTTTACTATGATTTCTACAACGGCTCTTTTGCAGGAGGCACTTGATAATCAGAATGAAAATATTAAACAATATTTTCTTCTTGATGAGCTTCCGGATGAACTTACATTAAAGCTTAAATATAATCAGGTAAATATACGCTATGGCATAGATTCAGCTTTAGTGTCAACTGGTAACATAGTATCCTCATATCTAGGACAGAGTGGTTTTTCCTATAAAAGCTATTCGGAAGAAAAGGATCTGTTAAAGCAGAAAACTATTGAAACAATGATGCTATATGGAATATCCCTGTTAGCAGCAGTGTTTGTTGTTATTGCAGTATCTGTTCTTATAGTAAAAAACAGATGTGAGAAATATGAAAGCAGATTAAGAATCATAAAAAGGACAGGGGCTAAAGATACAGTACTTGTAAGAATATGTATGCTTGAGTGTGTAAGAGAAGCAATATGGTGTCCATTTGTCGCTGTTATTGTAATACTGCTTGACTGGATAACGTTAATGTTGTATGTAAGGAAAATAAGGTGAAGGCATAAAAACATCTATGCAGATAAATAAACAAATTAATAAGACAGGCTATTTATACATACAGAAATAAGTGTTATTATGTATATATTAAGCCGTGGATGTGAGCATAAAACTGCTGGCTTTTAATAGTCAGCAGTTTTATTATATATATGATGCCAGGGGCAAAAGTTCAAAGTCGGGTGGGACTTTTGCTGCTGATATCATATATACATAGGGAATGGTAAGTTGGATAATTAAAATACAAAATATAATAGCGGAGGGTATTATATGGCAGGGACAATTAATTCGGAAGCCAGACTATCAACCTTTGAGGCGATAAGCATGATAGTTGGCAACAGCATAGGAACAGGTATTATAGCAGTGCCATATCTTGCAACAAAAAACAGTATGCTTGATGTTATATGGATGGTTGCTATTGCTTATATAGTCAATGTAATACTTCATTTAATAATAGCTGAGCTTTCATACAATAATGGTGGCGTACAGCTTGTAAAAAGCTTTGAGGGAGAACTTTTTACTGGCAGGATGAAAAAGGTGTTCAGCTGGATAATGTTTATAGTATATGGACTGGCTATTATGATAGGCGTGAGTGGCAATATTAATGGTGGAGCACAGATATTTGTGAACTGGTTTAATATTCCTTTGTGGGCAGCACAGCTTATATATTATGTGATAGCCGGAATAGTTGTATTTATAGGAATGAAGGCTGTAGGAATAGCACAGAAGTATGCAGTCGCAGTACTCATGTTTATAGTTGCAGTTATGACGATTGGTACATTTATGCATCCTGTTAATGCTTTGTATACAGCACCATTTCATTTGAACAATCTGCTTGCACTTTATAGTATGGTGGTTTTTGCAACCTCTGCTAATCAGGCAGTTATACAGGTTGTTAAGGGACTTGACGGAGATGCGGGAAAGATAAGAAAGACAATATTTGCAGGCTTCGGATTATCCTCTCTTTTCGTGCTTATTGTAACACTTACAGTGCTTCTTGGAACTAAGGGAACACTGGATAAGGAGCTTGCCTATATGCAGCTTGGTAAAAGCATAGGAAGCTGGGCTATGATTCTTGCAGGAATATTTTCTTTGTTTGCACTGCTTACAACCTTCTGGTCTAATACACTTGCACTAAGAGATGTGGTTCATGAGCAGATAGGAACAGGCAACAGGATAAGCTGGCTTATAGCTACCATTCCATGTATACTTTTTGCTATATTTGGTGTAAGCAGTTTTATAGTTCTTACAAGGATAATGAGCGGTGTAGTTGTGCTAGTCAGTATCATGCTTGTGCTGACTTATGGAAAGTCAAGGAAAAAGGCTGGAAGAAGCCCGATATGTGGTGTATTTGGAACAATGCCTTTTCAGGTGCTTATGGTGATATCTACAATAATATCCGCCATAGGAGCCCTTATACCATTAAGCTGAATATGGTCAAAATCAGATATATCAGTAAATGTGCGTAGAAATGAGGATTAATTATTATGTACAAATCAGACAATTTTAAACAGCTTGATAATGAAACATTTACACTTAAGATAAATACAGACAGGGATTATAAAATACTCCAGATTACAGACCTTCATCTGGGTTTTGGAATGTTTTCAAGAAAGAAAGACGGGCTTGCATTAAGGGCAGTGAGCAGAATTATTAAAAGAACTAAGCCAGACCTTATTGTGCTTACGGGAGATTCCATATTTCCTTTCTTTCCAAAGGCAGGAACTATGAATAATAAGCGTCAGGGAGAGCTGTTTATAAGCTTTATGGATAGATTTGCAATACCATATGCGCTTGTATTTGGCAATCACGACTGTGAGATACTTGCAAAGTACAGAAAAGACAAGCTTTCGGATATATACAGTTCAGGTGAATACAGTATATTTGCAAAGGGAAGAAAAGATATATACGGAATGGGCAATTATTTTATTAATCTTACAGACAGCAAAGGAAGAGTTGTGCTGCCGCTTGCATTTCTTGATTCTAATATGTATGGAGAGGGTAGCTGGTTTTACAGTGGCTTTGACTGCATACATAAAGACCAGGTAGACTGGTGTATGGATAAGCTTGATGAGCTGAAAAGTGAGAATGAGGATATTAAGGCGATGGCATTTTTCCATATTCCTGTAAATGAGTTTAAAGAGGCTTATGAAAAGATGAAAATGGGCGATAAAAGTGTCATATATAAGCATGGCAATATAGGCGAAGCTAACGAACATTTTGGTATCCCAAGATTTGATGGTACATTTTTTAACAAAGCAGTGGAAAATGGTGTGATAAAGTGGATGTTTTGTGGACATGACCACCTTAATACGCTGTCACTTGTGTATAAAGGTATCCAGCTGACTTATGGAATGTCGATTGATTATCTTGGGTACAAGGGGATAGTAAAAAGGCATACACAGAGGGGCGGAACGCTGATAACAAGGCATACAGACGGCAGTGTTGATATTAATATGGTACCATTGGAACACGCATGAAATTATAGACAGACCTGCAAAAAGAGGAGCATTATACGCCAAATTTTTGCAGATTTTTTATTGCTATATAAGATTGATAAATAAGTGTCATTCTGATAAAATGATTACTGGTCAGAGTTAATATTTATAAGTGCTGACATTAAAGTGTTTCAAAGATTGGAGAACAGGCTAAGATGAGAATAGGTTTTGATAATGACAAGTATCTTAAGATTCAGTCAGAACATATTAAGGAAAGAATAGGTAAGTTTGGTGATAAGTTATACCTTGAATTCGGTGGAAAGCTTTTTGATGATTATCATGCATCAAGAGTACTTCCGGGCTTTCATCCGGACAGCAAGTTACAGATGCTTATGCAGCTTTCAGATGTAGCTGAGATAGTTATCGTAATAAGTGCCGCAGATATAGAAAAGAATAAGGTCAGAGGCGACCTTGGCATAACTTATGATGTTGATGTGCTAAGACTTATAGGAGAGTTTGAGAAGAAGGGACTGTATGTTGGAAGTGTTGTTATAACTAAGTTTACAGGACAGCCAGCAGCTATCCAGTTCAGGGAAAAGCTTGAAAAGAAGGGAATTAAGGTATACCAGCATTATGTTATAGAGGGGTATCCATCTAATATACCTAATATCGTAAGTGACAATGGTTTCGGAAAGAATGATTATATAGAAACAACAAGACCGCTTGTAGTTATAACAGCTCCGGGTCCTGGAAGTGGAAAGATGGCGACATGTCTTTCACAGCTTTACCATGAGAATAAGAGGGGAATTAAGGCAGGTTATGCTAAGTTTGAGACATTTCCTATATGGAACATACCACTTAAACACCCTGTTAATCTTGCTTACGAGGCAGCTACAGCAGATCTTAATGATGTAAATATGATAGACCCATTCCATCTTGAGTCATATGGAAAGACAGCAGTCAACTACAATCGTGATATAGAGATATATCCTGTACTTAATGCCATATTAGAGGAAATATATGGTGAGAATACTTACTACAAGTCACCAACTGATATGGGTGTTAATATGGCAGGCAACTGCATAGTGGATGATGAGGCATGCTGTGAGGCATCTAAGATGGAAATTATCAGAAGATACTATACAGCAGTAAACAGAGTTGCAAAGGAAGAAGCATCAGAGAGTGAAGTATACAAAATAGAGCTTCTTATGAAGCAGGCTAAGATTACAACCGATGACAGAAAGGTAACTGTAGCGGCTAAGAAGAGAGCAGAGGAAACAGGTGTTGCCTGTGCAGCTATTGAGTTTGAGGATGGCACAATAATCACGTCAAAGACAACTGATTTCTTGGGAGCTTCATCAGCACTTATTCTTAATGCCTTAAAGCATCTTGCAGGAATAGAACACGATGAGAAGCTTATAAAGCCGGAATTCATCGAGCCTATCCAAAATCTTAAGGTTGAGTATCTTGGTGGAAAGAACCCAAGACTTCACAGTGATGAGGTACTTATAGCACTTGCACTTACATCTGTGACTAATGACAATGCAAAGAAGGCACTTGAGCAAATTCCTAAGCTTAAGGGCTGTCAGGTTCATACAACAGTTATGTTATCTGAGGTTGATACCAAGACATTTGCAAGATTAGGAGTTAATCTTACATCTGAACCGGTAAGAGGAAGCAAGAAGTTTTATTAAATCAACAGTGTTGTAATATATGCTTATGAAGCAGTTTCTTACATAAAAAAAAGATTATATGAGGTGAAAACTATGAAAGTTGGAAGTACGTTATCAGAGGACGCATATAAGTTTGACGGAAAGCTGTCACTAAAGCAGGCAATTCCGCTTGGACTTCAACACGTTATGGCGATGTTTGTCGGTAATCTTACACCGCTTCTTATCATAACGGGTGCCTGTGGAATAGGTGCAGGCAGTGAATATGCAACAGTTCAGGTTGCACTTTTACAGAATGCAATGATTATTGCAGGTATTGTTACGCTTATACAGTTGTTTGCGATTGGACCTATCGGTGGAAAAGTTCCTATTATAATGGGAACAAGTTCAGGCTTCATCGGAGTGTTCAGCAGTGTTGCAAAGATTATGGGTGGCGGTATCATAGGTTACGGCGCTATTATGGGAGCCTCCATATTAGGCGGTCTGTTTGAAACAGTGTTAGGAGCATTTCTTAAGCCGCTTAGAAGATTTTTTCCATCGGTTGTAACTGGTACGGTAGTCCTTTCTATAGGACTTTCGCTTATATCGGTTGGTATAAGCTCATTTGGCGGTGGAAGCAGTGCAAAGGACTTTGGTTCTATGGAAAATCTGTTTCTTGCATTTGTAGTGCTTGTAGTTATACTTTTCTTTAAGCACTGGACTAAGGGTTATCTTAGTTCATCATCTATCCTTATAGGTATAATCGTTGGTTATGTTGCAGCATTTATTATGGGACTTATTCTTCCTCATACAGCGGTTACAGCAGATGGTGTAGAGTATACTAAGTCATGGGTGCTTAACTGGAGCAAGATATCAGATGCTGCGTGGATAGAAATTCCACAGTTTATGCCAGTAAAGCCTGTGTTTGATATGCGTGCTATAGCACCAGTGCTTGTTATGTTTATAGTTACTGCGGTTGAAACTGTAGGTGATATATCAGGCGTTATAGAAGGTGGTATGGGAAGAGAAGCTACAGCAAAAGAGCTTTCAGGTGGTGTTATGTGTGATGGTATAGGTTCAACACTTGCAGCACTTTTCGGTGTTCTTCCTAATACTTCATTCAGTCAGAATGTAGGACTTGTGACTATGACAAAGGTTGTAAACAGAATAGCACTTGCATGTGGTGCAGTATTTCTTATACTGTGCGGATTATTCCCTAAGCTTGGAGCGCTTATATCTATTATGCCACAGTCAGTACTTGGTGGTGCAGCAGTTATGATGTTCTCATCAATCATCGTAAGTGGTATACAGCTTATAACAAAAGAGCCTCTTAATGCAAGAAGCCTTACTATAGTATCTGTAGCACTTGGCGTAGGTTATGGAATAGGCGCTAACACAGCAATACTTGCACATGCACCTGAGTTTATAAGCCTTATATTCGGTGGTTCAGGAATAGTTCCGGCAGCGCTTATGGCTATTCTTCTTAATATTATTCTTCCTAAGGAGAAGAGAGAGGATGCTGCAACAGGTAATTAAGAATTATATATGTTGCTGTCTTAAGTCTTCAATGAACTTAAAAAGTAAATATAAACTTATAAATGAATTGTCGAAAATGCTTATAATATAGAATTAAAAGTCATATTATATATTTTGTAGATAGGTTGTATTATACAACTTGCTATATATTTAGTATAGAATATATAGCAAGTAACGAAAACAGTTATCTTACATGATATGTAATATGACTTTTTTGGATATACACTTATCCTGTTTCTCACATCATATAATATTATATAAAATTACAAAAATATATTGTATAAAAGCTACAAAAATGTGTTGAATAATTTTAAAATTTGAAGAACTTTGTATATTTTGCTAGAAAATATGAGAATTTTTTTTACTGGAAAAATCATATCATGCTGTACTTTTATATGTTGTGCCACTTCTGTTTGCTGCACATTACAGACATAGAAAGGCACTCTGGTTTACATATATTATTAATTCAGTTTCAGTGCTGTTAAGTATGGTGCTTGGATTTTTTTATGGAATATGCGACCTTAATCTTTTATTTGAGGGAAGTCATAAAAGGGATTGGTATCTTACAGTAGTTGCAAGCGGGACAGGTTATTCATTTAATTCGGATCCTGTGTTTGTGCTGCTTGTGTTTGGTGTACTTCCAAGATGTATGATACTGCTTGTCATAACATTTATGCTACAGGATATAGTTCTAAGAAGTAGTGAAGATGAGCTGAGGATAGCACAGCTTACATATCTTAAGGAAACAGATTCAGGAACAAAGGTATTTAATAAGAATAAGTACGAGGAGATGGTTAAAACTTACTATCATTATATAGATAATATAAGGGTTATTTTCTGGGATCTTAATAATTTAAAGATGATTAATGATACTTATGGACATGACTATGGCGACAAGGCGATAGAGAGATTATCTTCCGTACTGTATTCTTTTGTAGATGAAAGAAGGCGAGTATACAGAATAGGCGGAGATGAGTTTATAATGATAATTGATAATCCATCTGATGAAGAGGGCAAAAATATATCTGCCTCGGTTGCAGAGATGATAGAGAAAGCAAATGAAGGAAGTAGTCTTAAGATAACAAGTGCAGTGGGTATAGCTAAAGGTTATGGAAGAGATGTTCTTGAGGTCGTTAAGAGAGCTGATGAGGAGATGTATAAGAATAAGGTGAAGTCGAAGGCGGGAAGATAAGTAAAGTATTGCTAAGCAGGTATAAGTGTATATGTAAAAAGAGACTTAATAAGAAGATAAATATGATGTCAGACTGAGTTATCAGATGATTGTAAATCAACATAGTAATCAGTAGACGTAAGTTAAAAAGAGTTTGTATTAATGAGAAACTGTTATATACAAGCTCTTTTTCTGTTATTTGCGATTAATCAGAGATACTTTCGGCGTTATTGGTTATCAGATAGAGTTATAATTCTATAAATAAGAGCTGTCAGAGGTATAAGCTGTGATTGAAATTAGCAGTCAATTAATGTCAGGTCGAGCGGAAAGAGAACATATATTTATAGAAGGAGTGCAGATGTTATGGAGAATTTACATATAAGCGGTAATAAAAAATATCTTATGAAAGGGGATAAGCCATTTTTCTGGCTGGGAGATACGGCGTGGATGCTGTTTACTAATATATCTTATGAGGAAGCTTATACATATCTAAAAAACAGGGCAGACAAAGGCTTTAATGTCATTCAGTCAGTGATTATAAATAAGGCTTAAAATAAACTCGTGTGAGGAACAGGAAGATGAATAAAAGTATAAATAAAAAGATAAATATAAGCATAAATGAAAATATTAATAATAGTGCGAATGATGATGACGTAATTAACAGAACTAATGTAGTAAAAAAATATAATCCACATTTAAGTAAAGCAGATGCAAAGTCACCACTGACGGTTGGTAATGGAAGGTTATGTTTCACGGCGGATGTTACAGGAATGCAGACACTTTATGAGGAGTATAGTGAGGAAACACCGCTGTGTACTATGGCAGAGTGGGCATGGCATACTTATCCGGGAAAAAGTTATACCATGGATGATGTGCGTATGACCGAGTATGATTTTCTTGGGAGAAAGGTGTCATATCCGCGTGTTAAATATGAAGGAAATGAGGCTGCTTATGACGGGGTACGAATGAACCCTCATAAGTTTAATCTTGCAAGGATTGCTATGTCGGTTGATGGTGAATATATGACTTCAGATATGTTATCAGATATAAACCAGATACTTGATATAACAACAGGCGTGCTAAAAAGTGATTTTACAGTAAATTATGCTTCGAGTGAGTATAATGTAAGTGTTGAAACAATATGTGATAATAAGTCTGATACGGTGGCTTTTAAGGTGGAGTCTGAACTCTTGAAAAAAGGGCTTTGCGTGGATATACATTTTCCATATGCTTCGTGCGATATAACTGGTTCTGACTGGTCGGATGATAAAATTCATTATGATGAAATTACTGATAACAGCAATGCAGAGATATTAAATAAAGCCATAAGCAGTAAGAAAGTTAATAATATATATCAAATAAAAAGACAGATTGACGACACTCATTATTCGGTAAATGTAAAGACTAACGGACAGGTGCAAAAGTCAGACAAACACAGATATCGTCTAAATCAAGTAGATAATGACAATGTTTTTTATCTCTGTGTTGAGTTTGTAGATGAAGACGGCATATATGACAGTATATATAATAATGTCCAAAGTAATATCGGTGCAGATAATAACAAGGATAATGCAGAGGATGATGTTGCTGATAACAGTATATATAAAAAGCAGTTATCAAATGTATCTGGCAAGTCTGATATTTATAGCAGCATAACAAACAGTAAAGATATGCCAGATTATTATGAGAATTATGGAAAACTTAATGCTAAGGATATATTTGCAGTAATAAAGGAAAATGTACATACATTCTGGCGTGATTACTGGAACAGCGGAAAATTTTTCTATGATGAAAATGATGAACTTATGAGAAGAGTTATATTATCGCAGTATCTTCTTATAATTAATGACAGCGGTTATATACCACCAGCGGAAACAGGGCTTACATGTAATAGCTGGTATGGAAAGGCACATCTTGAGATGCATTACTGGCATATGGCATGGGCTGCGTTGTGGGGTCATCCAGAGCTTCTTGAAAGAAGCTTTGACTGGTACATAAGCATACTTCCTGAGGCAGAAAAAAATGCAGCAAGAAATGGTTATAAGGGTGCAAGGTGGACAAAAATGGTATCCTATACAGGAAAGGATTGTCCGTCAAAAATTGCGCCTCTTCTTATATGGCAGCAGCCTCACATAATCAATATGTTAGATATGGTGCGGGATTGCTATGAAAATGACGCGTATATTAAAGAAAAAACGGACAAATATATGCGCAGGTACTGGATTTTGGTAAAAGAAACGGCTGAATTCATGGAAGATTATCTTGTATATGATATTGATACAGATACATTTAACATAGAAGCGCCAGTTATACCGGTACAGGAAAGACATCTTCCAGAGGACACAAGAAACCCTGTGTTTGAGCTTGCTTACTTTAGATTCGGTCTTAAAGTAGCAGCAGAGTGGGCTGATAAGCTTGGCTATGTAACATTATCAGAGAAATGGAACAATATAGCAGACAGAATAGCTCCACTTCCTGTTATAGACGGCTTATATATATCACATGAAAACTGCTCTGACACATACATTAATAAAGCTATCGACCATCCGATTATGCTACAGGTATATGGGATGTTAGATGGTTATGGCGCTAAGAATATTGTTGATATGGATGTATACAGGGCAACACTTGATAAGGTGATGGAAGTATGGGATTATTCGACACTCTGGGGCTGGGACTTTGCGGTTATAGCTATGGCAGCAGACAAGTTAGGTCTTAAGAGTGAGGCACTTTCACAGCTTCTTATAGAGTCACCTAAGAATGAATACGTGATAAGTGGAAACAACAGACAGAATTCACGAAAGGATCTTCCATTATATCTTCCGGGTAACGGCAGTCTGCTTATTGCTGTAGCGAAGATGCTTTTTGAGTGAAAATCTTGCAGCATTTTATGAAAATTATGCAAAACAGAATAATTGTGTTACACTACAAATGGATACCTAAAATGTGTATTTAATGGAATTCCAGATGTGCAGTTAGTATGCCTTGAAAAATACTTAAAGTAAATATACAAAACAGAAATGAGGATTAATATGGATGCCAGTCAGGTATTAAAACAGTACTTTGGATACGACAGTTTCAGAAAAGGACAGTCAGATATAATAGAAGCTATATTGCAGGGGCAGGATGCGCTTGCGATTATGCCAACGGGAGCAGGAAAGTCAGTGTGTTATCAGGTTCCGGCTATGCTTCTGTCTGGTATAACCATAGTTATATCTCCACTTATATCGCTTATGCAGGACCAGGTTAAGTCGCTTAATGAAGCAGGTATAAATGCGGCTTATATTAATTCAACACTGTCAGAGCAGCAGATGTATAAGGCACTTGATTATGCGGCGCAGGGAAAGTACAAGATAATATATGTGGCACCCGAAAGACTTGAAACTATGAGCTTTATGACATTTGCACAAAAAGCAGATATATCGATGGTGACTATTGATGAAGCACATTGCATATCACAGTGGGGGCAGGATTTCAGACCAAGCTACTTAAAGATAGTTGACTTCATAGACAGTCTGCCAGAAAGACCGGTTGTCAGTGCTTTTACAGCTACAGCGACAAGTGAAGTAAAGACAGATATAGAGTGCATATTAAAGTTAAAAAGTCCAAAGCTTGTGGTTACAGGATTTGACAGAAAGAACTTATATTATAGTGTAGAGCATCTGTCAGGAAAGAAAAAGGATGCATATATAGCAGCTTATATAAAGGAGCATATGGATGAGAGTGGAATTATCTACTGTGCTACCAGAAAAAATGTGGACAAGTTATATGATGAGTTTAGTTCATTGGGGATAAGTGTTACAAAGTATCATGCAGGGCTTGATAATGAAACAAGAAAACAGAATCAGGACGACTTTATATATGACCGTGTGCAGGTTGTTATAGCGACCAATGCATTTGGAATGGGGATAGATAAGTCTAATGTAAGGTATGTCATTCACTACAATATGCCGCAGAGTATGGAAAACTATTATCAGGAGGCAGGACGAGCAGGAAGAGATGGCGGTGAGTCGCAGTGTATACTGTTATTTTCAGCGCAGGATGTCATTATAGATAAGTTTCTTCTTGACAGCAAGGAGTTTGAGGGAGTGGAAGATGAAGACAGAAGTGTAATACGGGAGCGTGACTTACACAGGCTTCATACTATGGAAATGTATTGTAAGACAACAGAATGTCTTCGTAATTACATTCTTTCTTACTTTGGAGAAAAGACAGGTGAGCCTTGTGGTAACTGTGGCAACTGCAACAATGAATATGAACAGATAGATATGACAGCGGATGCAAAGTGGGTTATCAACTGTCTTGCAGAAACCCACGGAAGATTTGGTTTAAGTATCGTGCTTGGAACACTGCTTGGCGCAAAGCGTGCAAGACTTAAGGAAGTCGGCGCATTAAACTACAAGTCCTATGGAAAGCTGTCAAACAGGAAAGAAGCAGAGCTCAGGCTTCTTATTGACCAGATGATAAATGCTGGTTATGTTATACAGACGGATGGTGAGTACAGTGTACTAAGAATGGGTGATATAAGTCCTTTAAGGGATGAAAATACCCATGTATACATAAAGAAGGCTAAGAAAACATATGCCAGTGAGCTGCTTAAAGGGGGAGGGCAGACAGGCGGAGAGGCTGTATCGGGGAATGCAAGTGCTGGTACAGCCGGAAGCAAGCCAGCTTCAAGGACAAGAAAGAAGAGTACAGATTCGCTTACTGCTGCAGGTTATGAATTATTTGAGAGATTAAGGGCGTTAAGACTTGTTATAGCAAGGGAGGAAGGTGTTCCACCTTATATAATATTTAATGATAAAACTCTTATAGATATGTGTGAAAAGCTGCCAGTTGATGCGGACACTATGCTGTCTGTATCAGGTGTAGGACAGAATAAGCTTATGAAGTATGGAAGCAGGTTTACGGAGGAGATAAGTACATTTGTCAGTGCGCATAATGGTGTGACTACGACACTTGATGTATAGATTATTGGATTATTGCTTTTTTGCAGGAAAAATATTGTAAGTAATATTAAAATTTTCGATTTATTAAAACCTTTTTAAAATTTAGTCCGTCATATAAGTGTAAGACATATTCAATAAAAAGCAGGTGATGATAAATTAGAAAATGCATGAATTAGAGATATTTAAGGATTTAATCAGAAATGACATGAAAAAAGAGTATTTGTCTTTTGAAATAGCTTGCGAGATGTTTACCAATATAATAAACGAAGTTAATAAGCTAAAAAATCCGGCTAATAATAATGAAAATATCAGCAGGTTAAAAATAAAAAGGTAAAAGTCATAAGTGATTACATAGTTAGAATAACTGATATAAGGAGCAATTATAATGGAATGGAAAGAAGCAGTAGAACTGGCAAAAAATGGAGATAACAGAGGATATGATTATCTGTATACACAGACATGTAATAAGAATTATTATCTTGCATTAAAGTATATGGAAGATGAAGAATCAGCAAAAGATGTGCTACAGGAATCTTATATAAAGGCATTTAACAAGCTGGAGCAGTTAAAAGATGCCAATAAATTTCCTGGCTGGATGTCACGTATAGTAGCTAATATGGCTATTGATGTGTTAAGAAAGAAAAAAAGAAATGATAACAAGTTATTCTCAGAGATGGAGTCAGATGACAGTGAAGACATGACATTTGAGGAAAAAATAGAGGATGACAGACGAGATAACAGACCGGAACTTGCAATAGACCAGAAAGAAACAGGCAGGCTTGTAAAGGAAATAATAGATACATTGTCAGAAGAACAGAGATTATGTGTAATGATGTATTACATTAACGGAATGTCAGTTAAAGAGATAGCTGATATGGCAGATGTATCAGAAAATACAATTAAAAGCAGACTTAATTACGGAAGAAAGAAGATAGAGCAGAAGGTTCTTGAACTTGAAAAAAGAGGAACAAAGCTCTATGGTATTGCACCAGTTCCATTTTTCTTATATCTGTTGCTTAAGGATGCTGATAGTGTTAAGGCAGCACCAGTGCTGGCAGAGGATATTATTAATAAAATCAGCCAAGGCTCACATGCAGCACCTAAAAACAGCATAGAAGATAATACGTCAGCACATGCTGTTAATGAAGCAGTCGAAGAAACAACGAAAGAAACGGCTAAAGAGACAGTAGGAGAAACAACGAAAGAAGCAGCTAAAGAGGCAGTCGAAGAAACGATTAAAGAGGTAACTAAGGAAGCAGCCAAAGAAACAATTAAGGAAACAGCAGGAAATATCGCAGGCAAGGCAGCAGCATTTTCAGTAAAGAAGATTGTTATAGGAATTGTTGCAGGACTTGCAGTGGCAGGCGGTGCTGCGGCAGTGGTAAGTGGAGTAAACCATAAGGATGATAATGTATATGAAACAGATAATATTCAGGATAATTCAGATAATAATCAGAATGGAGATGTCATAACTGCAGCAGAACAGGAAACAACACAGGATATGTCACAGGAAAATTGGAGAAATGCAATTATAGAGTGTTATAATGAACTTGAAGAAAGCAGTACTGAAGGTGGTAATGGCTATGCACTAATGAAGACAGGAGAAGATAAGACACCTACTCTTGTTGTTGCCAGAGGGATATTTAATCATAAAATAGATGGTTCACGCTGGAGAGAAACACCTTTTAAGTCAGAGCAGGAATATGTTGATGCGATGACAAAAACAGCAACAGTAAAATTTCTGTCGGATGATAAATGCGTAGTCAGGGGAATATGTGAAATGGAATTGTATACATCGGATAAAACAGGTAAAAAGGCAGTAAAGCTGGAGGCTGACTCACCGATGACTGAGACGGGGGATTATGTACTTATGTATGGAATGCCATACTATTATCTTACATATATTCCAGAAAAAAAAGAAATTGTTGTTGATCTGGTTGGAAGCACAGATGTATTGGCAGCATATACTATACAGGATGAAAAAAATAAAATAAGTCAGGTCGGGGTGTATACAAGTGAATATGATGATATGGCATACAGAAAGGATATAGTATATTATCGCAGTATAGAAGAAGCATTAAACAATATAAATACAGTTGTGGAAAGAGAACTGAAATAGATATTGAGTAGGAATGTAATATGAATTATAATAATATAAAATATTTAACTGAAACAATCAGGTCAGTGTAAGGATTGATATGGAGGACATAAAGTGAGCAATAAGACAAAAATAATAGCAGTCGCAGGAAAGGGCGGCGTTGGAAAGACATCACTTGCAGGAGTAATAGTAAAGCTGCTTGTTGAAAGCTTTCCAGATAAGAAGATACTTGCAATCGATGCAGACCCGGCAGTCGGACTGTCGACAGTATTAAATGTAGATGTAGACAAAACTATAGATGACATAAGAAAAGAAGTTATAAAAAATGTTGAGGATGGTGATACCAAGTCGGCAGTTGAGCTTCTGGGAGAGGCTAAGTATGAAATATATGATGCGTTAAAGGAACAGGATGGTTATGCATTTATAGCAATAGGAAGACCTGAAAGTGCAGGCTGTTATTGCAGGATTAATTCGTATCTCAAGGAAGTTATCACGATGCTCTCAGACCAGTTTGACTATGTTGTTATAGATGGCGAGGCCGGTATTGAGCAGATAAACAGAAGAGTTATGGAGAAGGTGACACATCTTCTGCTTGTAACGGATGCAAGTAAGAAGGGTTGTCAGGTAGTTAAGACTATCAAAGGCGTAGCGGATGAACTTGTTATGTATGATAAGATAGGCGTTATTGCAAACAGACTTCCGGACAGCAAGGTAACAGACCTTATGGATATAGGCGGTATGCAGCTCCTTGCGGCTATAGAAAGTGACAATGAGCTTGCAAGAGCCGATGTTTTAGGTGAAAATGTATTAAAACTTGCAGATGATACAAGGATAGTTAAAGGGGCAAGAGAAGCGCTTGTTAATATTGGGATATTATAGGATTGCTACATTGCTTTGTTACAGAAAGGATAACAACTTGAAAGATTTACAACATTTATATTATTTTGAGAAGCTTCTTGAAGAAGTGAATAATGACCTTGTAAGGAAAGCACAGGAAAAAGGAGATATAGCCATAGGTGCCGTGTGTTTTCAGATTCCTGAGCCACTGCTTAACCTTCCGGGCTGTTTTTCGGTGAGATTACGTGCTCCAAGGACAGGTTCTATAGAGATGGGTACATATTATATGAGCAGTATGTTGTGCGAGGGCTGCAGGGCAATACTTGAACGTGCAATAGAAGGTGGATATAACTTTCTTGACTGCATAATAGCACCGGATGCCTGTGCACAGATGAACAGGTGTGTGGAAAATATTGAGAGGCAGAAGCTGTGTACTAAGGAAAAGTTTTTTGTGGAATATTCAGATGTTCCTATGAAGTCAGATGAGTCAGCACTAAAACATTATGTAAAGCAGATGAGGCTGCATGTTCTTGAGCCGCTTCACAATACATATGGAATAGATATATCAGATGAAGCCTTGAGGAAGGCTGTAAATGAACAGAATGAGATAAGTAGGCTTATAACAGAGATTGGAGATTACAGGAAAGAGGATAACCCAAGAATAACAGGCTATGAGTTCGCTGTGCTGTGTCTTGCCACATATTGCTGCCCTAAGGAGTATCTTATTGATAAGTTAAGGGATACAGCTAAGGAGCTAAAGACAAGAGAACCTGACACTAAGAAGAACTACAGGGCAAGAGTAGCACTTATAGGCTCAGAGATAGATAACCCTGAACTTATAAAGCTGGCAGAGGAAGCTGGTGCGCTTGTTGTTGCTGATAGATTCTGTTTTGGTTCGATGCCTGGAAGAAGTGAAATAGTTCTTAACGATGATGAGGATGTTTTATATCAGATATGCAGACAGTATATGCAGTGGGGCAAATGTCCAAGATATATGAATACAGAGAAGATAAGGGAACGTGAAGAATATGTTGATTACATAGCAAAAGAATATAAAGCAGAGGGGCTTATATATGAGCAGATAAAGTTCTGTGATTACTGGGGCTATGAGAGAGCATCAGCTTTTCATGTTATGAGAGAAGATTATGGATATCCGGTACTCTCTATAGACAGACCTTATGTAGTAGGTTCTTCAGGTCAGATAAGGACAAGAATACAGGCATTTGTTGAGAGCCTTGAGATAAAGAAGATTAACAAGAACCGATAGCTTTTATAATTAAGAAAGATTAGAAATATTAATAAATGTGTTCAGATATATAAAATGAACAAGATATAAGCATAATTACATATAAAGTAAGATATAAGTGTAATCAGCTATATAATTAAAATAATAAACTATAAACGTAATCAGAATATTATTAAAAATAATCAGGATATAAATTTAATTAAAAATAATATTGGATGATATACTTAATAAAAATTGATATACAGAATAAGATGGAGAATAACACATGTCAAGTAAGCTTGGAAGCGAGCCGCTTGGTAAGTTCTACACAGGTAAGAAACCGAAGAAAAGACGTGAATGGCGTGGACTTAAGGATACCTGGTATGATTATACAAGATGGCTTGGATATTGGAAAACATTAATAACATTTATAATAAAGCCCAATAATATGAAGGGCTTTTTCAGGTATCGCTGGATGATGAATTATCTTGCACTGCCAGATTTTATGGACAGGCACACAGAAGGTATGAGAGGCTTACAGCTTCGTATGGCGCACAATGCCCTTGGACTCATAGTAACAGATAT
>FR886321.1 GCA_000436535.1 Eubacterium sp. CAG:252
CAGAGGAATTTACAATATGGACGTTGTAGAAGTTCCTACTAACAGACCAGTTGCAAGAATAGACCACAATGATGCTGTATTCAAGACTATGAAGGGCAAGTTCAATGCAGTAGTAGAAGAAGTTGTAGCATCACACGAAAAAGGACAGCCAGTACTTGTTGGTACTATTAATATTGATACATCAGAGCTTTTAAGCGATATGCTTAAGAAGAGAGGTATTCCTCATAATGTACTGAATGCTAAGTATCATGAGCTTGAGGCTGAGATAGTTGCTGAGGCTGGTAAGCATGGTGCAGTTACTATTGCTACTAATATGGCAGGCCGTGGTACTGATATCAAGCTTGATGATGAGGCAAGGGCAGCAGGCGGTCTTAAGATTATAGGTACAGAAAGACATGAGTCAAGACGTATCGATAACCAGTTACGTGGACGTGCCGGACGTCAGGGAGATCCGGGAGAGTCACGTTTCTATATCTCACTTGAGGATAATCTTATGAGATTATTCGCACAGGAAACACTTATGAACACATTTAACAAGTTAGGTGTTGGTGAGAATGACCAGATAGAGCATAAGCTTTTAAGCAATGCTATAGAAACAGCACAGAAGAAGATTGAAACTAACAACTATGGTATCAGATGCCATCTTCTTGAGTACGATCAGGTTATGAACGAACAGAGAGAGATTATGTATGCTGAGAGAAGAAGAGTACTTGATGGTGAAAGTATGCGTTCTTCTATCATGAAGATGATTACTGACTTTGTTGAAGGTGTTGTAAACCGTTGTGTAAGTGATGACAAGAGCGCTGACGAGTGGAATTATGATGAGATTAACGAGCTTCTTCTTCCAACTATTCCTGTAGAGCCAGTTGTATATGATGAGAATGTCAAGAATAAGAATGAACTTACTCATGTACTTAAGGAAAAGGCTGTAAAGTTATATGAAGATAAGGAAGCTATGTTCCCAGAGCCAGAAACTATAAGAGAGATAGAACGAGTTGTTCTTCTTAAGGTTATAGACAGAAAGTGGATGGACCATATCGATGATATGGATCAGCTTAAGCAGGGTATAGGACTTCAGGCATATGGACAGAAAGACCCGGTTGTACAGTACAAGATGATGGGTTATGATATGTTTGATGAGATGACACAGGCTATTACTGAGGATACTGTAAGACTTCTTATGCATATCCAGGTAGAAGAGAAGGTCGAAAGAGAGCAGGTAGCCAAGGTTACAGGAACTAACAAGGATGAAGGATCATCTGTGAAAGGACCTGTTAAGCGTACAGACAAGAAGATATATCCTAACGACTTATGTCCTTGTGGAAGCGGCAAGAAGTATAAGAACTGCTGTGGAAGAAAGGCATAAGAGTAATACGATATTTAAAAGACAGGGGATGTCATACTATGAAATTTTTCAATTATGTGATATGATAGTATCATTGATTGAAAGATAAGAGTGGACATCCTCTTATTTTATGTGTAACAGTTATAGGAAAGCTTTAATATAGTTTCCTTAAATAACTAACTAAAAGTAATTAATAAAGAGGTATATTGTGGTAGAATTAGATCAGTTCAGATACAGGATATCAGGCTATGATAAGCAGTTAGACGATATTAAGAAGTCACTTGACCTTGACAGCAAGAAGAAGCGTATAGAGGAACTTGAGGCAGATATGGAGGCACCCGGCTTCTGGGATGACCCTGATAAGTCACAGAAGGCTATGAAAGAGCTTAAGGGACTTAAGGACTCATTTGAAGGGTACGACTCACTTAAGTCAGGACTTGAGGATATCAATGTTCTTATAGAGATGGCAGATGAGGCAGACGATGAATCACTTATTCCGGAGATAGAAGAAGAGATTACTACATTTGAAGAAAAGATAGAATCGATAAGGATAGATACACTTCTTTCAGGTGAGTATGACAAATGTAATGCGATACTTACACTTCATGCAGGTGCAGGTGGAACAGAAAGCTGTGACTGGTGCCAGATGCTTTTACGTATGTATACAAGATGGGCAGAAAAGCACGGCTATACAACAGAAACTATTGATTATCTTGAAGGTGATGAGGCTGGTATTAAGTCGGTAACGATTGAAATATCAGGAGAGAACGCATACGGACACTTAAAGTCAGAGCATGGTGTTCACAGACTTGTAAGAATATCGCCATTCAATGCGGCAGGAAAAAGACAGACATCATTTGTATCATGTGATGTTATGCCGGATATAGATGAAGATGTGGATGTACAGATTAATGATGATGACTTAAGAATAGATACCTATAGGTCAAGTGGTGCTGGCGGACAGCATATCAACAAGACTTCATCAGCGATAAGAATTACACACCTTCCTACAGGAATAGTTGTGCAGTGCCAGAATGAAAGGTCACAGCATCAGAATAAGGATAAGGCTATGCAGATGTTAAAGGCAAAGCTTTATATGATGAAGCAGGAAGAAAATGCACAGAAGTCATCCGACATAAGAGGTGATGTCAAGGATATTAACTTTGGCAACCAGATAAGAAGCTATGTGCTTCAGCCATATACTATGGTTAAAGACCACAGAACTAACAAGGATGTAGGTAATGCAGCAAGTGTCCTTGATGGTAATATAGATCCATTTATCAATGCATATCTTAACTGGATATCAACGGGCAGAAAAGAAGAATAATTATTTATGTTTATGCATATATGCGAAAGGAGAAGTTATGACAGATTATATCAGACCAGTCGTATTCAGACTTGGTGAACAGGAGTTCGGAGTGGATATTAATCTTGTACAGTCTATTGAAAAGCAGGTAGATGTTGTACCAGTTCCTAATTCAATGAGATACATAAGTGGTATCGTCAACTTAAGAGGAGAGGTTATTCCTGTTATGTGCCTTAAGGAAAAGTTTAATATGGAGGACAGAACAAAGGGCAATAATACAGTTATAGTAAATCTTCCAGATATGAAGATAGCACTTGAGGTTGATGAGGTTATCGAGATAGGTGAGTTAGACCCAGAAAAGATATCACCTATGCCTAATCTTGCAAAGTCAGACGATACAGAGTACTTAGACAGAGTTGCAAGCATTGATAACAAGCTTGTTATCCTTCTTGATATTAACAAGATATTATCAGAAGAGGAAGCAGAAGGAATTAAAGAATTCGCTGAACAGATGAAGAGTAATTAAATATAATACAGATACTGTGTCAGAGTGTCAGATATCTGTGGAATGGAGATTATATGGGAAGTGGTAATACTTTTAAAAGAAATGCGGGAATATTGATGGCAATAAGTTCTCTTCCATCACCATATGGAATAGGAACGCTTGGAAAAGATGCCTATGATTTTGTTAATTTTGTGAGGGATACCAACCACAAGTACTGGCAGGTGCTTCCGGTCGGTCCTACAACCTATGGTGACAGTCCATACCAGCCATATTCAGCATTTGCAGGTAATCCATATTTTGTAGACCTTGATGTGCTTATTGAGGACGGACTTCTTCTTAAGTCTGAGGTATTAGCAGTTGACTGGGGTGACGGTTTTATTCCTGTAAATGTATCCGAGGATGATGCACTTAACAACAGATTTCCAGTAAACTATGACGGCTATCTTGGTGATGACCGCTATGTAAGCTATGAGAAAATGTATAATGGAAGATTTGCCATATTAAGAAAAGCGTATGAAAGATTTAAAGAGCAGTGCGTTAAGGCAAAGTCGGTGCTTGATAAGGGGCTTCCGATATACAAGAAGTTTGATAACTTTGTAAAGGATAATGCTGACTGGCTTAAGGACTACTCTATGTTTATGTCATTAAAGGCTAATTTTGACCAGAAGTCATGGGGTGAGTGGGATGATGACATCAAGTTCAGAC
>FR886322.1 GCA_000436535.1 Eubacterium sp. CAG:252
TTCATTATAAACTCTTGGTCTTTCTTTTTTTCGGGACTAATCTTTTTTCACAGCCCCCTCCCGAAACTTCTAATTGTTACTGTCCAGCGCCAATCTTAAAAATGCTTTGCATTTCCCTGATGTGGCTTATCTTAGCTTACAGCTTCCTTATTTTCTTCTGCTCTACCATCTTTTTTTGCCTCAGCTTTCTTGTTGGCTTCTTCTATTGCTTTCTTGGCTGCCTCTGCTGCCTCCTTGTCAACAAGCTGTCCTTCGTATATCTCATATACTTCGTCAGATAAGTAGTTAAGCTCCTCTGTATCATGACAAGCTATTATTATAAGCGAACCATTAGCCTTAAGCTCATCAAGAATACCCTTAATAAGTCCTGCACCAGCTTCATCAAGTGCATTAATAGGTTCATCAAGAATAACTATATCCGGCTTCTCCATAATGGCTGCTGCTATTCCGAGTCGCTGCTTCATACCAAGTGAATACTTCTTAAATGTTCTTGGATCATCAGGCTTAAGACCAACCTTTCTTATAGCCTCCCTTATCTCTTCATCACTTATCTTGTTCTGGATAGAAGCAAGTATCTTAAGGTTCTTAAAACCTGTATAGTTGGCTATGAATGACGGATTCTCTATAAGAAGTCCGATACTTGGTGGAAATGAAATCTGCTTTCCAAGCTCCTTGTCATTGATAAATACCTTTCCCGATGTAGGAAGAATAAGTCCGCTGATTGCTCTCATAAGCATAGTCTTACCAGAACCATTCTTTCCCTTAAGTCCTATAACCTTTCCACTCTCAAGTGTAAGGTTGATGTCATCAAGAACTGTTACTTTCTTGAAATTCTTTGTGTAGTGCTCTAATCTTACTACTGTACCCATATATGTACCTCCTCCTGACTCTCTGATTGTTTTAAACCATATATAATCCAAAACCCTTAAAATTATATATGCCCCTTTAAACAATCTTTGTGATGGCAAAATATGCTTTCGTCACCAACATTATATATTTATATTAATATGTGGGGCATAAGCTCAAAAATCATATTATGCATGTACGAATAACTTTTGACCTTTTACTCCTTACATTATATTAACACTTTATACTACAAATGTATATATAATTTGTAATATTACTCTAAAAATTATATCAGTTTTTATTTTTTATGAAAATTCTATGAAAATTATGCTATATAACAATATATTCAGCATACATTAGTATGCAGTACATTTTATACAAATTTTCATACAATATTTTATGTGATATTTAGCACAACGTTTTACATCCGCATATTAAATAATAAAAAAAAGTGCTATATATACCTGCCTTCTATCTTTCGATAAGAACACACATATTATATCGCACTTTTTTTCTTTTGCGCTCATTATATGATAAATTATCTGTCACGCTGTGTTTAGTTTACAGTTTAGAATCCATCAACTCCGTACTATCCTGCTAATCCTGATGTATACCCTATACGTTTTCTGATAATTCTTCTGCATCGTCAGCATCATAATATGCTTTCAAAACTGCACTTTGAAGATTCTCCCTTGCACTCTGATTGATTGGATGTGCAATATCCTTAAAGCCACCTTCAATCATATGCTTACTAGGCATAGCTACAAACAAGCCCTTATCTCCTTCTATAATTCTGATATCGTGTACCACGAACTCATCATCAAAAGTAATCGACACGTAAGCCCTAAGCTTTCCTGTACTGGCAATCTTCCTGACTCTAACATCTGTAATATTCATTTGTTACCCCTATCCGTCTGTTAATGACTCTTCTACTCTTTAATAATATGATGGACTGTCTTCAATAACGATCTTAACTCCATTCTCTCCAACATATCTTGAATTAGCCTTAATAGTGCTGTTGCTTTCTACTATACAGTTCTCAATATATGCATTATCTCCTATGTATGCATTGTTCATAATAATAGAATTCTTAACTACAGCATTATTACCAATGTATATCTTCTTGAAAAGTACTGAATTATCTACAGTACCATTAACTATACATCCGCTTGATACAAGGCTGTTAGATACATTAGCACCATAATTGTACTTAGCTGGTGGTAAGTCTTCAACCTTAGAATAAACATCCGGATACTGCTTAAAGAAGTAATCCCTGACATCTCTCTTAAGGAAGTCCATATTAGTCTTATAATATGAATCAACTGAAGATATGTTATTCCAGTAAGTATCTAACTTATAACCATATATCTTCTTGATATTCCTGTATCTTACAAGTATATCTCTTACGAAGTCGTATCTGTCCTCTTCTGCTGCTTTCTCAAGAAGCTCAATAAGAAGACGTCTTCTTACTACATATATACCTGTTGAAACTGTTGAAAGATTAGTTTCCAATGGCTTCTCATCAATATCTGTGATACGTCCATCCTCTGCGAGTGCAACTACTCCGTATCTTCCAATATCTTCTCTGTTATCAAGTTTCTTTACAACCATAGTAACATCAGCCTTCTTCTCGATGTGATACTGAAGTACCTTGTTATAGTCAAGCTTGTACACACCATCGCCGGATGTGATAACTACATATGGTTCATGACTTGACTTAAGAAAGTCTATATTCTGATAGAGTGAATCTGCTGTTCCTCTGTACCAGCTGCTGCTCTCTGCTGTTATAGTTGGTGTGAATACATATAATCCACCCTGTTTTCTACCAAAATCCCACCACTTAGATGAGCTTAAGTGTTCATTGAGAGATCTTGCATTATACTGTGTTATTACTGCAACCTTCTGTATATGTGAATTAGACATATTGCTAAGTGCGAAATCTATCGCTCTGTAGCTTCCTGCAATAGGCATGGAAGCAATGGCTCTCTTGTTTGTCAGTTCACGCATCATCCTGTTGTTGCCGCCTGCTAATACTATACCTATCGCTTTCATTCTACGTCACCTGCCTTAATAATAATACCACCGCTTGGTAATAAGCCATCTGGATAATCTTCATTAGTTGTAACTCCAGATATAGCTGTGTTCTTTCCTACCTTGACTCCATCAGGAATAACTGAACATTCTCCGATAGTTACAAGACCCGAGTTATATATCTTAGGAAGCTTGACATTAGGTACTTCTTCACCTACACCAAGTTCAACATTATTTCCTACAACTACTTCTTCAGCTATAATTGACTTATTGACTATTGTGTTCTTGCCGATGACAGTATTATTCATAACGATAGAATCCCTGACTACCGCGCCTTCTTCAATAGTTACACCTGAACCGATAACTGAATTATATATTCGTCCATATACTTCAGTTCCATCGCCAACAATGCTCTTTTCAATAAATGTATTATCTGCAACATACTGAGGTGGAATAGTATCTGTTCTTGTATATATCTTCCAGAATTCCTCATAAAGATTAAATACAGGAATTATATCTATAAGCTCCATATTAGCCTCCCAATATGAGCTTAATGTTCCAACATCCTTCCAGTAACTGTTATATTCGTATGCAAATATTCTCTTGTTGTTGTTAAAGCAGTAAGGTATTACATGCTTACCAAAATCACATTCATTCTGGTCTTTAAGCTTGATAAGTGCATCTTTTAATACGCTCCACTTGAATATGTATATACCCATAGAAGCAAGATTGCTCTTAGGATTAGCTGGCTTTTCTTCAAATTCTGTAATTCTGTTGTCATCATCTGTAACAACAATTCCGAATCTGCTTGCCTCCTCCATAGGTACTGGCATAGCTGCTATTGTTATGTCAGCATTATTAGCCTTGTGATAATCAAGCATTATCTTATAATCCATCTTATATATGTGATCACCTGAGAGAATAAGTACGTATTCTGGATGATATTGTTCCATATATTCAAGATTCTGGTAAATGGCATTGGCAGTTCCTGTATACCATTCGCTGTTTGTACTCTTTTCGTAAGGAGGAAGTACTGTTACACCACCTACATTACGGTCGAGATCCCAAGGAATACCTATTCCTATATGGGAATTAAGTCTAAGGGGCTGATACTGTGTAAGTACACCTACAGTATCAATTCCTGAGTTGATGCAGTTGCTGAGTGGGAAATCTATTATTCTGTACTTTCCACCAAATGAGACTGCTGGCTTTGCGACTTTTGCTGTTAAAACACCGAGTCTACTGCCCTGACCACCGGCTAACAGCATCGCTATCATTTCTTTTTTAATCATGCTACCACCTCTGATGTTTAATTTACTATCTTAAGTTGTATAAATTATATCATATAATTCTAATTAAGTAAAAATAATTTTGTCTTTTTTGGGTGATTTTTCATACAATTTATTTGACATTTTATTGTTACATTTTAACATATGAATATTTTCTACAATTAAGACCGTATTTTACATAATTACTATTTGCGATATACATTTTATGCGTGTTTATCAGCTATTATTACTAATTTTTTAAGTTTTTGGCTTAATTTTCATTTGAAAATATGACTTTGCGCTTAATATTATAAACCTTCTATGTTTGTATATATAATTAAGCAAGTAAAGAAAATGTACTAATTTTATTTAAAACGCCAAAAGATAATTCAATTATCTGCCCCTGCACACTTTATGCGTTTTTATGTTTGAAAAATACATACATTAGGCATATAATCTCTATAATGACTTTTTAAGGTGTCATTTATTACAAACAATACGTTTTCTAGGAAGAAAGGAACATCACATATGTTTAATATTGATTTTAATAGTCCAATACATGTACATTTCATAGGAATAGGCGGCATAAGCATGAGCGGTCTTGCCAAAATCCTTCTTGACAGACACTTCACAGTTTCAGGCTCAGATGCACACGAATCTGAACTTACTGCTGAACTTGCAAAGGATGGCTGCCATATATCTTATCCACAGTCCGCTGATAATATTACTGACGGCATCGACCTTGTTGTATACACTGCTGCCATCCATCCTGACAACCCTGAACTTAAGGCTGCTGTTGATGCCGGCATTCCAACTATGACAAGAGCCGAGCTTCTAGGTCAGGTTATGAAGAACTATCACACAGCCGTAAATGTAGCTGGTACACACGGAAAGACAACAACTACTTCAATGATTACAGAAATTCTCCTTGCAGCCAACGCCGACCCAACTATATCAGTCGGTGGAATACTCCACAGTATCGGCGGCAACATAAGAGTAGGAAAGTCTGATTTATTTGTAACTGAAGCCTGCGAATACACTAACAGCTTCCTTTCCTTCAACCCTACACTTAACATCATATTAAATGTTAAGGCTGACCACCTTGACTTTTTCAAGGATATTGATGATATACGTCATTCCTTTAAGTTATTCACAGAAAAGCTTCCATCTGATGGAACCTTGGTTATCAACACTGACATTGACGACTATGAATATTTCTATAAGGATACTGACTGTGAAGTTATCACTTTCGGTTCAGACCCTGCAAAGTCTATGTACAGTGCCGCTGACATTAAGCATGACGAATATGGACGTTGTTCATATACTCTTCTTATTAATAATACGCCTTCGGGAACTATCCAGCTTTCTGTTCCTGGTGTGCATAATGTATACAATTCGCTTTCAGCTATCGCAGCCTGTGTTAAGCTTGGTATATCTATGGAAGATATCCGTGAAGGACTTAAGAACTTTACCGGTACGGACCGCCGTTTCCAGAAGAAGGGTGTATTTAACGGAGTAACGGTTGTTGATGACTACGCACATCATCCTGATGAGATAACAGCAACTCTTAACTCTGCTGCCATGTGTCCTCACAACAATATATGGTGCGTATTCCAGCCTCACACTTACTCAAGAACAAAAGCTCTTATGCCGGAATTTGCGAAAGCTTTAGCACTTGCTGATAAGGTTGTGCTTGCAAAGATATATCCAGCCCGCGAAACTGATAATCTTGGCATAAGCTCTGCTAATCTATGTGAACTTATTAAAGCAGAGGGCAAAGAATGTTACTATTACGAAGATTTTGAAGAAATTGAAGACTTTTTGAAAAAAAATTGTATCAACGGTGACCTGTTGATAACTATGGGTGCCGGAGACGTTTATAAAATCGGCGAAGACCTATTAAAATAGGCATTTAGAACCAGTTTTAGAGTTTTTCAACAAAGTTATCCACATTATCCACATTTTTATGTTGCTATTCACAATATAAAAGTGTGGATTTTTTTGTTGACAACTTTAATCCACAAAATACAGCAATATTCGATATTCCCCACAACTTGTCCACGAGTTATCCACATTATCCACAATATCCACAACAATGACCACCTGCTTTTAACACACTTTTCATTTAATTTTTACTATGCTATAATCGGCACGGGCAGAAAATATGCCGGATACACAAAGATTACATTCAGGAGGACAAGTGCTTTTACTATGGGCAGTCTTACATTAACAACTAAAGCTGACTACGGATACACATCCGTTTCCAATATATTTATTAAAAACTTTATACCTGGTGCAAACGGCGAATTCGTAAAGGTGTATCTTTACCTTCTTCACCTTATAAGCACGGGCAATACAAACATAAGTGTCTCACTTCTTGCAGACACATTTAACCAGACCGAGGCTGATATTATGAGGGCACTCCGCTACTGGGACAAGCTTGACGTTATTTCACTTACATTTGCAGGCACTAACGACAGTCTGTCTAATGTAACTATCAATGACCTTAGCGGCTATGATATTAACGGCATGGGCGGCAGAGGTATTAACAGCGGCAGTATGGCTTCTGACACATTATCTGATAAGGCTGTGTCTGCAGGCGGCAATGCAGCATCTGATAATTTAATGAGTTCTTCTGTTTCACTCACAGATAAAGATAACTTTAACGGCGCTGCTGCAAGTATGAAACACCATGTAGAGCCATCAAGTATGCAGTATTCCGCTGAAAAGATAAGTGAGCTGAGCGCTGATGAGAATTTCTCTATGCTGCTCTACGTCATAGAATCTTACCTTGGCCGTCCGCTTTCCATAAAGGAAACTAACGCCATAGTATATTTTTATGATTCACTGGATTTTTCTATTGAACTTATAGATTACCTTTTTGAATACTGTGTTGAACACAATAAAAAGAGCATTAATTATATAGAAAAGGTCGCTCTTGCATGGGCTGACAAGGACATTCACACTGTCACTGAGGCAAAGGAGGAGGTTTCTAACCACACCGATTCTGTATATCAGATTATGAAAGCATTTGGTATCTCTAACAGAGACCCCGGTCAGCATGAACGCGCCATGATATCAAAGTGGGCTGATACTTACTGCTTTGATACTGATATTATAATTGAGGCCTGCAACAGAACCATTAAAGCCATCCACCAGCCAAGCTTTGAATACGCCGATACTATTCTTTCAAAGTGGAAAAACGCTAATGTAACCACTATGGAGGACATAAGAAAAGATGATGCGGCATACGCTGCAAGTAATAGCAGCAAGACAAAGTACCAGAACACCGCAAAGTCTGGCAACAGCCGTTTTAATAACTTCCAGCAGCGTGACAAGCGTTCTGATGACTGGTATAATTCTTTACTGGGTAACAACAGTTAAATAAGCTTAATATAGAAAGGGGTGTCATTATGTCACTTACCAACACGCAATACGCAGCAGTTATGCGTATGTATGATGATATTCACACGCACAACGTAGCCATACAGAATTCACGCTACAACGAAGTAATTGAGCTTTGTCCACAATATCAGACTATTGAAGATGAGATAATCGCCCTTTCTATGAAAGAAGCTGTCAGGCGTATAGGCAATAATTCATCTGACACGGATACTGATGAATTCAGCTCACACCTGAAAGCTCTTATAGATAAGAAGATTAAGCTGCTTGCCTCTATAGGAAAGCCGGCTGATTATCTTGAGGATATATACACCTGTAAAAAATGTCATGATACCGGATATGTCAACGGCACACGATGCTCATGCTTTAAGAAAAAGGCAATCGACCTTATATACCATGACTCTAACTTAAAGAACATCACTGCCAATGAGAACTTTTCAACATTTTCTTTTGACTGGTATGATAAAACTACTATTGATTCTGCAACAGGACTCACACCTTACAATAATATTCGCAAGGTGTACGATATATGCCAGTCCTTTGTAAAAACATTTGACACTGAATTCTCTAACCTTCTGCTGCTTGGCGAAACCGGAGTTGGAAAGACATTTCTTTCTAACTGCATAGCCAAAGAGCTGCTTGACAGTTATCACAGTGTTATATATCTTACTGCGATAGAGCTTTTCAAATGCTTTGAAAACAGTGACTTTAACAAAGGTGAGGACGTTGAATATCAGGACGTGAGTTACTTTATTGACTGCGACCTTCTTATTATAGATGACCTCGGAACAGAGAGTTACAACTCCTACACTATTTCAAAGTTGTTCTATGTTATTAATGAAAGAATATTAAGAAGAAAGAGTGTCATAATATCGACTAACCTTTCTATGCCGCAGCTTGAGAATACATACTCTGAACGTATATTCTCACGTCTTATCAGTGCGTATACGATACTCAGGATATTCTGCGAAGATATACGTGTCCAACAGGCGACAAAGGGTATGCCAGCCGCTAAGAGGAATTAAACTTGAGAAAATTTATACAGAAAATAAGCTGATTATGATTGACTTATATAATATTTATGATTATAGTTAATTATGTATGTGTATTTAGAATTTAATAAAGGTTTATATGCATTATTTTCACTCATATTACAGAATATATGTATATGAAATGACTAATTAAGTTCTTAATATTAATAAATATTTTATCTATACAATGGAGGATAATACAATGCCACGAGACGAACGTCATACTGCAACAATTCCATACGGAACACTCGGAATTATTCCTTTAAAGAGCTGCTCTGCTATGGGCGAAAAGGTTGATAAATACCTTGTAAACTGGAGAGAACAAAGAGATCACGAAAATCAGTCTAATCTTGCATTTAGCGGATATAAAAGAGACAGCTATGTTGTAAGTGCCAGCACACCTAGATTCGGTTCAGGTGAAGGTAAAGGTGTACTTAACGATTCTGTCCGTGGTTATGACTTATATATCATGGTAGATGTATGTAACTACAGCATCGAGTATTCTCTTTGCGGTAATACAAACCATATGTCACCTGATGACCACTACGCTGACCTTAAGAGAGTTATAGCTGCTGCCGGTGGAAAGGCAAGAAGAATTAACGTTATTATGCCATTCCTTTATGAAAGCAGACAGCATAAGAGATCTGGTAGAGAGTCACTTGACTGCTCTCTTATGCTTCAGGAACTTACAGCTATGGGTGTTGAAAATATCATCACATTTGATGCCCACGACCCAAGAGTACACAACTCTATTCCACTTAAGGGTTTTGAGTCCGTATCTTGTACTTACCAGTTCATCAAGTATCTCTTACTTGGTGTAGATGACCTTATCATCGACAGCGACCATATGATGGTAATCAGCCCTGATGAAGGTGGTATGGGACGTGCTGTATACTTTGCCAACGTACTTGGTCTTGATATGGGTATGTTCTACAAGAGAAGAGATTATACAAAGATTGTAAACGGACGTAACCCTATCGTTGCACACGAATTCCTTGGTACTAACGTTGAAGGAAAAGACGTTATTATCATTGATGATATGATATCTTCTGGTGAAAGTATGATTGATGTTGCTTCTGAATTAAAGAAGAGAGGCGCAAAGAGAGTATTCTGCGCTACTACATTTGGTCTTTTCACTAACGGATTTGATAAGTTTGATGAAGCTTACGAAAAAGGCATTATCGATAAAATCCTTACTACTAACCTTGTATACCAGCCAGATGAACTCCTTTCTAAGCCTTGGTATATCAATGTAGATATGAGCAAGTATATGGCTCTTCTTATCGATACACTTAACCATGATTCTTCAATCAGCGACCTTCTTAATCCTGTTGATAGAATTCAGAAGAGAGTTAAGGAATATAATGAAAGACATGCTAAATAATATTTATATTTGCTCATTTATAGTATAATATGCAGACAGGGAATTAATATATCAGTGTCTTATACAAATATGGCACTAATATGTTAATTCCCTGTTTTAATAGTTATTTATTAATCACTATAACTATAAATGAGCAAATTTAAAATATTGTACCTAAGACTACTTTTACTTAAGATTAGCTCTCTGCTGCAAGGTATACATTCTACTCTCTATTATCTTTAAGGCTTTCCACCATATCAACCCTGTCGGCCTTCCTTCGCACCATAAGCAGTGATACCACATAACATAATACAACTATCACTACCGTGAGCACGATACTTTTAATCGTCACATATGTCTCATACAGCACGCCCTCCATGCCGGAATATACTTTAAAGACAACATCCATTATTCCATAACCTGCTCCTATGCCGGTTACTATGCCTATCGGAATAATCATATGATTAACATCAATAACCATCCGGTTAATCTCTCTGTCCTTAAGTCCAAGCACCTTTAACATAGATATGGTGTGCCTGTTTTCTGAAACAAGCATATTGACGGACACGTACAGCGCCGCTATACAGATTATCGCACCTATAACAGCAAGCGAGTATATTATAGCGCCCATCTCATCAAGCACCGTGTTCATCTGCTCCTTTATATCATCTGACGTAACTGTCTTTGATATTTCATCACCAAGCTGCAACGCCCTGTCTGACAGAAGCCCATTATAAGTATCCTTCTGCCAGCCCAGAAGCTCTCTTGCATCGTCCATATTACTTATAAGAAGCTTCTGTGTGTTATTGCTTATTATGCCTTCTATCTTTACAGTCTTTTCCTCCATAGTTGTCGGATTAACAAATGTAAAGTCATCCCCGGCTTTAATTCCGTATGAATATGCCATAACATTTGATATATAATAGCCTTTATCAAGATTAGCCCTGTTTCCGTCAGTAGTGGTCAGATTAAGATATTTTACATCACTGTCAGCACCTAACAGTAAAAATGTACTTCCATCATATTCATACTTTCCAATAACAAGCTTATCTGTATTATCAGCAGCTACACCTTCAATATCTTTTGTTTCAAGCCTGTTTAGTATGTACTCATATTTAAAGCTTCCCATACTGTCTGAGCCTGTATCTATTACATTGTTCAGTGAGTCAACAAACATAAATGCAACGAGTATAATAAGTGCTCCAAGAAATGCTCCTAAGAACACGACAAAGCTTCTGCCGGGATTGGAAAGTATGCTTCTTACTGCAAACTTGTTTCTTACTTTTCCCTTTTTTCCGACCATTACGTGTCTGCTTCTGCTCTCGTCTGCCACACCATTTAACATAGCAACAGTGTCCTTTTTAAGCAGCTTATTTACTTTGCCCATCGCTTTAAGTACATATATAAGTGTAGGAACTATTATTCCAAGCAGTGCTATCGGTATCGGAAGCACAAACTTAACTGGCATAGGCTCATAATCCGCCAGACTCAGCTCTCCGTATGGCTGCTGGATAATCTTTGTAACAATGCTCACAAGCACACCGCCCACAATGCCCGGTATCATCGCAAGCACGCTGTAATGCCACATAAGCTGGCTCTTTTTATAACCGAGTGCCGACAATGTTCCTATCATTTTCTGCTCGCTCTTTATCTTTCGTCCGATTATGATAGATATGAGCGCAACTGTAATCAGAGGTATCGTAACAAGGAACACATATGCCATTATAAGAAACATCATTGCCTGGTCATCAACCATTGTTATTCTGGTATTATCGTCCTTTGACAGATATTCGCTCATCTTATAGGTATCATTTATATCTTTTCTGAACTGTGCTTTATCACTGTCTTTTCCATACACAACCTTATACTGACACGAATTAACATTAAGCTTGTCGTAAGCACTGTCCGTCATATACGCAAGAAAAAATGAGGAAATATTTTTATAGCTGTCATCCACATTTTCAAGCATATACAAATAATCAGGACGCAGAAAATATCCCGTAACCGTATAATTCTTATCCATAATCTTAAGCTTATCGCCTATATTAACCTTCATATTAACGGCGTATCCCTTGGATATAACTATCTCATTATCCTGGCTTACATCCCTGCCATCGACTACCTCATACAAGTCTATCTTTTTGTTAGCCTTAAACAGCCTGACCTTATAGTCATCCTCATTAATATTAGTAAAGTATTCTTTTTCAAATGTTATGTTATATTTATCTTCTATCTTTTCTATCTCATCATCCGGTATCTCTATATATGTAGAAAATGTTGCATCCTCAAGGTTATTATCCTCAAAAAACTTATCGCCATAGCCCTTTATGCCAGTTCCTGCTATATAAAACAGATAGAACAGAAGCAGCGCCACAACCGTGAGCACCGATGATGCTATATAAAATGAAAGATTTTCTTTAATATTTCTTTTATATCTTTTATTAAGTGTCATACTTTCCTCTTTTCCTGCTACAACTCAAGTTCGTCTGCTGCAACTCTCTCTTTATTATTAATACAATCTGCAACTTTGCCATCCCTTATCCTTACGATTGTGTCTGCCATATGCGCGATGGCTTCATTGTGCGTGATTATAATAATCGTTGTCTTAAAGCTCGTATTAACTTTTTCTATAACCTTAAGCACAGCCCTTGATGACTTAGAGTCAAGCGCACCAGTCAGCTCATCACACAGCAGTATCTTGGGATTTTTGATGAGTGCCCTTGCTATAGCTACTCTCTGCTGCTGTCCTCCTGAAAGTTCCTTTGGAAAACGGTTCTTATACTGCGCTATTCCAAGCGAGTCCATAACCTCATCGATATCTAACGGACTTTTTGCTATATCTGCCACAACCTGTATATTTTCCTGAACGGTAAGGTCTGGTATAAGGTTGTAGAACTGGAAAACAAAGCCTATATCCTCACGTCTGTAATCTGTGAGCTGTTTCTTTCCTGCATCGCTTATATTCCTTCCCGATATAACTATGTTGCCAGAGTCAAGCGAGTCAAGACCACCTATCATATTAAGCAGTGTACTTTTTCCTGAGCCGGAAGGCCCTAATATTACATATATTTTCCCCTCATCAAGTGAAAGGCTCACATCATCTAATGCCTTAATAAGCGCCTCTCCCTCTCCATAATGTTTTTTTGCATTTTTAATCTCTATAAACATCGTCATACCTCCTGACTTTATAAATTCTAAATATATTTATAAATGCTTTTACCAATATTATTTTATTAATTTTATAAATGCAGTTTTTTGATATAAGCAGGGTTACAAATCAAAAGTCCTGACACACAGACATAAACAATATTTTTAATATAACCCGCAAAATTTAACACATACAAAAATCCCCCTACCTCTCCGACATAAACAATGTTTTTAATATAACATCATATTTACATTATTATTCAAACTCTGGTAATGAACACGATAATAAACAGTCCTTTAACCACAACATCATATTTACTCATTTATGTTTAATAAAATATCCAAAAATGTACTATGCACTTAATAATCTTGTAAAAATACATCGGGTTAGATTGTGCTAACCTTAGTTTGATAATACCACTTGGTTATTATGATTTCAACATATTTGTTATATGATAAATGAAATTATAAAATGTGATAAAAAAGCAGAATAAATTTTATCTACCACCTGTTATTATGGTTATAAACCTTATTCCACTTTTTACAGAAAATTATTTTAAGAACTTGAGAAACAGAATTCTGTTATCAACAACTTAACCGATACAAAAACTGATGCTATTATACTATGTTTCTAATATGAAATTTTTCCGCTCTTGATAAAGAGCCTAAAAATGAAACTATTGTGCTATATTTACAATATAAGATTTTTTTCACTCTTGATAAAGAGCCTAAAAATGAAACTATTGTGCTATATTTACAATATAAGATTTTTTTCACTCTTGATAAAGAGCCTAAAAATGAAACTATTGTGCTATATTTACAATATAAGATTTTTTTCACTCTTGATAAAGAGCCTAAAAATGAATTTTTCACTCTTGACAAAAACCTGACACCCTTAACTTTTACAGATTAAAGACATGTGACGTCAGAAGCATATAAAAACGGTTACTATATTATCGCTATGTAATATAGTAACCGTTACTGTAAATTATTCAATTGTTGCTCCTCCAAATCATTATCTTCTTTTAATTAATTATTCTGCAATGAATATAATTATTAATAATGCTTGGTATGTGTTATGTTTCCATTGGATTATACCTTCCTTTCTCACTCAATTCCTTATATCTATATTAACATTCTTGATGAATGGTATCGATATATTGTCTATGTATTAATATATTATCTGTTGAACTTGTCTCTTTAATATGATTAATATATGTCTTTTATATCGATTATTAATATGTTTAAGGTCTTGTTTGTTTGTAATTGTATATTAACACTCACTTGTACATTTGTCAACTCTTTTTTTGATTATTTTTAAATTATTTTCTAATTATTTTTGTTTTTTATATTTGTTGTTAAATTGTGTGAATTGTTTTAAAATTTAAGTATATTGTATACACATAATCAATTCATTATTCAATTATATTTTATAGGCTATATACAGCATATTTCTTTAATTTTTATCTAATTCTAATATTTTTCTGTTATTTTATAACCATGTAACTTTAAATCAAAAAAGAATTGTTATCAATGCAAACACAGAGATATTATTATATAACCTTGTCACCTCAAATCACCCACCACACCAAACACTTAAACACTGGATACTGCCGTATTGCCTGGTTGTTATATCGCTTACTGTAATAATAACAAAGGAGCTGCGATAGTAAGTTTATTATACAATATGCGTAGATGTATTATGCATATAGATGTATTATGCATATAGATGTTCTTAACAATTATATATTGCATAGATTATGCTTAGTACTACAGCCCCTTGTCTTTAAGGTTTTGAATGTGGATAATTATTGTATGTTATATTCCTTGTATAACCTTTCTAATTCTTTCTTATCCGTTACCTTTATAAGTTCTTCAGAACGTCCATCTTCCTTTAACTTTGCTATCAAATTGAGCAGCTTTTCTGTCGTCCTTTCTTCACCTTCTATCTTGCCACGCGCTTCGCCTCTTGCTTCTCCTTCTATTCTGCCACGAACTTCCCCTTCTGCCACTCCATCGGCATAACTCTGCTTCTTAACACCATCTATATACGCCTTCTCATCAAATTCTGTCAGTAACATATCTGTCACCTCCGCCTTATTCTGCTGAATTATACTTTTGCATACAATCCAGATTTCATATCTACATATTATATTCGTTATACAGCCTCTCTAATTCTTTCTTATCCGTTACCTTTATAAGTTCTTCAGAACGTCCATCTTCCTTCAGCTTAGCTATCAAATTGAGTAGCTTTTCTGCCATCTTTTCCTCACCATCGGCATAACTCTGCTTCTTAACTCCCTCTATATACGCTTTCTCATCAAATTCTGTCAGTAACATATCTGTCACCTCCGCCTTATTTTTACTAAGTATATCTTTGAGTACATTATCGCGTATTGCTTCGTTAATTGCAAGTTCTACTGCCTCTGCAAATATCTCTTTTTTATTCACTGCCTTCATAGCCTTCCTGTACACCTCAGCCAACTGCACGCTCTTCTCTCTTACAAGTGCAATAAACTTTGAATATTCCATCAGCTTCTGGCACTTCTCCATAAGCTCCCTGTTACATCCATAGTTAATATTAAGCATCTGCACAACAACCTCAACACTTGGCTTTTTTTAGAATTTTTAGCAGAATTCTGATTATCCTCACTGTCTATGGTATCTGCGCTCTCTATATCTGCCACATTTTTCTCTTCAAACAATATTGTAAATGCTTTCGACAGCCTTAACTCCTGCTCCTCCGGCTCTTCATCTGTCCCATTATAGAACACAACATACCTTGGAAATGGCAGCTTCACCAGCTTCTCATTATATATAAGAAGATTATTCTGTTCAATATAGCCCTTATACAGTTCAGCAAAATATATCAGTCCCCTCACTGGCATATTATAATTGATGCTGCTCTGGTGCTCATAAAGATTCAATTCGCTATTAATAATAAATGATATGTCATTCTTATAACCTATGTATATCGCATCTTCTATTGTGTTAATTGTTATGAGGCTGTCATCTGTATGGCTGGTGTCATTCAGTGCATTATAAAGACTCAGCAAATCCTTCTTGTTATTAAAAACCTTCCTGAATAATGTATCCTTGTATTTTCTATTAAACTTTAATTCCATATCCTCTCCTGTATTCCTATATTTTTATCAGAAGCATTATTTATTAATAATGTTCTTTATCTACAAAAACACATTTTGAATATATTTGCAATATACTTTATATATATGTTGTAATCCACTTGATTTTTGTTGTAATTGGACTGATTTTTGTAATGGGATAAATTTCATTTTAGATAATTTGTTGTTATTATACTCTGTTTTTGACTCTATTTTACCTACATCATAATTCAAATCACGCTGGCTTGGATAATTATTGTTTTCCTTTGACTCTATTCAATAATATCTCTATTTAGGTCATATCAGACTGGGCTATTATTCTTTTTTCTTTGACTCTTTTCAATAATATCTATATTTAGGTCATATCGGACTGAGCAATTATTTTTTTCTTTTGACTCTTTTCAATAATATCTATATTGGGGTCATATCTGACGGGACAATTATTCTTTTTCCTTTGACTCTATTTAATAATATCCTTATTTAAGTCACTTTCTGATTGGCTATTATTGTCTTTCTCTTGACCTTATTTAATAATATGTATATTTAA
>FR886323.1:0-31555 GCA_000436535.1 Eubacterium sp. CAG:252
GAAACGACTTTTTATACTTTTGACACTTACATCATATTGATAATATTTGCATAAAAATAAATAATATAAGTGGGTGATATTATGGAGTTCGAAATCAAAAAAACGGAATATGTAAACAGAACTTATCGTATTCCCAAAGAATTAGCTGACAGATTATCACTGATTGCACAGCAGGAGGATATATCTGTAAATGAACTTGTTGTACAGTCATGTGAATTTGCACTTGATAATCTTAAAAAAAAGGAGAACTAGTAGCTTAACGCTACAGTTCTCCTTTTACTAATGTGTATATGTTATTATAGGGTTGTTATCAGCCTACTATCCATGCACCCCATTCGTCATATTCAAGCGTTCCATCATATGTGATATGATTGACACTCTCAAATGCACCCTCCTGCACTTCTGCAATCTCTTCCGGTACCCATACGTCCATAAGACTTACACATCCTGCAAATGCTCTTGCACCTATATGCCTGATACCTGAAGTCATCTTAACATCAACAAGATTATAACAATCTTCAAAAGCGCACTCAGATATATAAGATATGCTATATGGAATAGTTATACTCTTTAAACCACTTCTTCCATAAAATGCATATACACCTATTCCCGTTATCCCTGCCGGAATAACAGTTCTCTGACAGCCTATGATTAGTTCATTAGTCTGGCTGTCTATCACAGCATTACAATTATCCCTGCTATCATAATATGGATTATCCTCATCTACAACTATAGTCGTAAGATTATCAAGAACTGCTAACATATCAGGCTCAATCTTCTTTACATCCTTTGATATGTACAATTCCCTGACATTGTGAATATCTTCACCATACTGTCTTATCCAATCCTTATTGATAGTTCCATTAATAACCATAACCTCTGCATTTGTTGCTCTCATAGCCTTCACTCCTGATTAAATGTCTGCGTCAATTAATCATCCGGCTATTCTGCCTGTTACAGACAACTACTCCAGATGATTAAATAGTTACACGCTAATCGGCTATATTAGCAATCTCTGGTTGATAGTTTCTTAATATATTATGATGTCCTGTTATGCGATATTGAGGGATGCCATAACCATACTAAGTATAATTATGACAATTACCTGCTTAACCTCAATATCATATTAATCATACGATTTAATATTATGATATGAGGGTCACTAAGGTATACATCGAATTGCATGCAAGCATGCATCGATGATACCTTTTGACCCTTTAATCATATTATAACGTGACATTATAAACTTTATTTATTACTTAAAGTACTTAACACCTGACTCAAATATCTTAATATCCTGTTCGCCATAGATGTTGATAGCTACTGAATCACCACGTCTTTCAGAATGTGCCATCTTACCTAAGCATCTTCCGTCCGGACTTGTGATACCTTCAACAGCCATATATGAGCCATTGACATTCCATTCTTCATCCATAGAAATGTTGCCTTCTGGGTCACAGTACTGTGTAGCCACCTGACCGTTTGCAAAGAGCTTATCAAGCCATTCCTTAGGTGCTACGAAACGTCCTTCACCGTGTGAAGCTGGGTTGCAGTATACCTTTCCAAGTTCTGCACCTGCAAGCCATGGGCTCTTATTAGTAACAACCTTTGTATATACCATCTTAGATATATGACGGTTGATTGTATTAAATGTTAATGTAGGAGAATTAACATCCTGTCCTGTTATCTTACCGTTAGGTACTAAGCCAAGCTTGATAAGAGCCTGGAAACCATTACAGATACCAAGTGCAAGACCATCTCTTTCATTGAGGAGCTTCTCAACTGCCTCCTTCATCTTAGCATTACGGAATGCTGTTGCGAAGAACTTGGCAGAACCATCTGGTTCATCACCTGCTGAGAATCCGCCTGGGAACATAATAATCTGTGACTGGTTAATAGCCTTTTCAAACTCATCAACAGACTCTCTTATGCTTTCTGCATCAAGGTTCTTGAATACCTTGATAATAGTATCAGCGCCGGCTCTCTCAAATGCCTTTGCACTGTCATACTCACAGTTAGTACCCGGAAATACTGGTATAAATACAGTTGGCTTTGCAACCTTATTCCTGCATACATATACATTGCCTGCTGAATATACAGGTGTTTCAATCTTGTCTGTTTCCTTAGTTACCTTTGTTGGGAATACATCTTCAAGAGTATCCTTCCATACACTTAAAGCTTCCTCAATATTGATTGAAACATCTTCATATGTAAACTTAGCTTCTTCGGTTACTGTACCAACCTTAGTATAAGCTGCCTTAATCTCTGAAAGCTTAGAGCTGTCTACTTCTGCTACTATGCAGCCATATGCTGGTGCAAATAATTCTTCCTTTGATACTGAAGACTCAACAGCCACACCAAGCTTATTACCAAATGCCATCTTGCTTATTGCTGGAACTAAACCATTAGCATCAAGCACATATGCAGATACGATTGCCTTACTCCTGATAGCTTCGTGGATAGCTGAGTATAATTCCTTAATCTGTGAGAATACAGGAATGTCATACTTATCCTTTTCAATGTCAAATCTTACAAGGACATTGCCAGCCTTCTTTAATTCAGGTGTGATAATATCCTGTTCCTTAGCTACATCTATTGCAAATGAGCATAATGTAGGTGGTACATCTATATGTTCAAATGTTCCTGACATAGAGTCCTTACCACCGATAGATGGAAGTCCAAAGCCAAGCTGTGCCTCGTAAGCACCAAGAAGTGCTGCAAAAGGCTGGCTCCATCTTGATGGGTCCTCTGTCATTCTTCTAAAGTATTCCTGATATGTAAATCTAATCCTGCTGTAGTCACCACCAGCAGCAACAATCTTTGCAACTGAGTCTGTAACTGCATACATAGCTCCGTGGTATGGACTCCACTTAGAAAGATATGGGTCAAAACCATAAGCCATCATAGTTACTGTATCGCACTTGCCCTTAAGCACTGGAAGCTTTGCAACCATAGCCTGAGTTTCTGTGAGCTGGTACTTACCGCCATAAGGCATAAGCACTGAACCTGCACCGATAGAACCATCAAATCTTTCAACAAGTCCCTTCTGTGAGCACTCATTAAGGTCTGCAAGTGTCTTAAGCCACTTACCCTTAACATCTTCAACTTCCTTTGCCTTAAGATAATTCTCATTCTCATCTGGAATATCCACAAGTACAGATGTCTCCTGATGTGCGCCGTTAGTATCAAGAAATGCTCTTGAAATATTAACGATATCCTTACCTCTCCAGTTAAGTACAAGTCTAGGCTCCTCTGTAACAACAGCAACCTCAACAGCTTCAAGGTTCTCCTCTGCTGCATATGCAAGGAATTCCTTAACATCTGCTGGGTCAACTACAACTGCCATTCTTTCCTGTGACTCTGATATAGCAAGCTCTGTTCCGTCAAGACCTTCATACTTCTTAGGAACCTTGTCAAGGTCAACTGTAAGACCTGCTGCAAGCTCACCGATGGCTACTGAAACACCACCTGCACCAAAGTCGTTACATTTCTTAATAAGCTTAGTTACCTCTGGTCTTCTGAAAAGTCGCTGCATCTTACGCTCTGTAGGTGCATTACCTTTCTGAACTTCAGCTCCACAAGTCTCTATCGACTCTTCTGTGTGAACCTTAGATGAACCTGTAGCACCGCCACATCCATCACGTCCTGTTCTACCGCCAAGAAGAATAATAATATCTCCCGGGTCAGAATTCTCTCTCTTAACAGCACTTCTTGGTGCTGCCGCTATAACTGCACCTATCTCCATACGCTTTGCAACGTAATCTGGGTGATATATTTCCTTAACATAGCCTGTAGCAAGACCTATCTGGTTACCATATGAGCTGTAACCGTGTGCTGCCTCTGTAACTATCTTTCTCTGAGGAAGCTTTCCGTGAAGTGTATCTGCTACTGGAACTGTAGGGTCTGCTGCACCTGTGATACGCATAGCCTGATATACATATGTACGTCCTGAAAGTGGGTCTCTTATAGCTCCACCAAGACATGTAGCAGCGCCACCGAAAGGCTCTATCTCTGTTGGGTGGTTGTGTGTTTCATTCTTGAAGTTAACAAGCCACTCCTCTGTCTTTCCATCAATCTCAACTGGGACAACTATCGAGCAGGCATTAATCTCATCCGACTCCTCCTGGTCAGCAAGCTTTCCCTCTGCCTTTAACTTCTTCATACCCATAAGGGCTAAGTCCATAAGGCATACGAACTTATCTTTTCTGTCTTTATATATAACAGCCCTGTCAGAAAGATACTTATTGTAAGTTTCCTCCATAGGAGCTCTGTAATAACCATCCTTAAAAGTAACATCTTTTAATTCTGTTGCAAATGTTGTGTGACGGCAGTGGTCAGACCAGTATGTATCAAGTACTCTGATTTCTGTCATCGATGGATTTCTCTTTTCTTCATTCTTAAAGTAATCCTGAATGAACTTAAAATCCTTAAATGTCATGGCAAGTCCAAGTGAGTCGTATAAAGCCTTAAGCTTATCCTCCTCCATATCCTTGAACCCGTCAAATATAATAACATCCGCTGGCGTATCGAACTTAGTAACAAGAGTCTCTGGGATATTCTCATCAGCCACTCTTGAGTCAACCGGATTAATACAATGGTTCTTAATCTTATCCTTATCATCATCAGTAAGCTTACCTAAGATAATATAAGTAGTTGCTGTCTTAATTACTGGAGTTTCATTCTCGTTGAGAAACTTAACACACTGTTCTGCTGAATCAGCTCTCTGGTCAAACTGTCCGGGAAGATATTCAACAGAGAATACATAGTCATCCTCAGATGCTGTAAATTCATTTTCATAAACATCATCTACAGGTGGTTCTGAGAAAACTGTAGTAAGTGCCTTCTTGTATGTATCATCTGAAAGATTTTCGATGTCATATCTTATAAGCACCCTTACATCTGTGATATCCTTTATTCCAAGATATCCTGTGATTTCATCGTGAAGTTCCTTGGCATTAACTGCGAAAGGCTTCTTCTTTTCAACAAAAACTCTTCTTACGCCACTCATCTTAATTAATTCCTTTCTTAATCAACTGTAACCGTACAGATACATTTATTCTTTCTTAATGCAATTACTGCTACCGCTAAGTGATGTCAGAATAGTCTGAAATATCACATAACAGAATACCATAATCGCAATTATTGAAAGAATGTTTATTATTGTACCACATTAGCGGTAAATAAACAAGATTGATTTACTCGTGCATACGTCTGATAATCTTGTATACAACCTCATTACTCATAACCATAGGCGCAGTATGTGCAAAGAACACTATTCCGTCTGTCGGAGATATTATCTCGCTCTTTACAAAACCTTCACACGGGTCTATGACCTGTCCGATAACCTCGTTGTGGACTACCGGATCACCCGGCTCCTTTAACCTTTTATAGAAGCCTGCATCATAAGTCTTGACTGCTGATAAGTCGTATTCATTGATAACGCTGGCTATATAACCACTGTGATTATTGTACTTTACGATACCCATTCTTGTAAGAAATCTTAACACTGAAGACACAGCCTGTCTTGCCGACTTGTCATCGACCATATCTGTGCTGTTAGTGTATATTGAAAATGCATTCGTTCCATTCATCTGCCAGTTATAGTTAAGTGTAGCTGTGTCCATAGGCTTTGGCTTTCTTATAACTACATACTGTAATCCGAAAAGATTAGCAAGACTGGCACTCTGATAGCCCGTTTCCATCATACGCACATGAGGAATAAAGTCACCCGGCATATAAAAGCTTGCAAACTGTATACCATAATTGTAACCCCTGCAGCTTTCAAATATAGCTGCCGCTATCTGCTTGGTTGTATCTCCTGCCATATCTCCCGGAAACATTCTGTTAATATCAAGATTATCTATCGGCCAGAACCTCTTTTCCACATTCATTGAAAACCTGTTAGCTGACGGTATTACAAGAATTTCGTGATTGTGTGATATAGCGCCGTGTGCCTCAAGTTCTTTAAGCACCTTTATAAGCTGTGAGCATATATATAGCTGCTGCATTTCATTGCCGCGCATAGCACCGACTATACACGCCGACTTCTCACCATTTCCAAATCTGTAGCCTTCTATCTCGAAGTTTTCCCTGTATATGCCTTTTAAACTGTATAATACTTCTTTTCTCATTACTTTCTGCCTCCATGCACTCTGGCAAGGAGTGCTCCCTTGTATACAACTGGATTTTCCCTGAGTGTGAATACAATTCCATCCATAGGCGACTCTATATGCTGTAGAATTCTTCCTTCTATCGGCTCTATTATATCTCCTATATTATCTCCCATATGTATAATACCACAGGAATTAATAGCCGGAACAAATATACCGCTTTCCTTTGCAGTGAGGAAGTTGACCTCGCCCTCTGTAGATATAATCGGCTCTCTTACCTTTACCGGTTCATCCTCCCATATTCCAAGCTGTATCATAAGATTAAATATTCCATCAAGAAGCTGAAGACTGTATTCTTTATTAATTCTGTTTCCAACGCCCATCTCTGCGACAAGTGTTGGCACTCCCAGGTGATTAAGACTATATGCAAGTGTCGCATCTAACACTGTTATAGATGAAAATATCCATACAAAATCAGCATTAAGCATCTTTGCATATGGAAGAAGCTTATCAACATCATCATCATTCAGCCTTACCTGTGGCATCTCTCTTACGAAAATGTTGCTTGAATGTATATCAAGACAGAAATCACTGCCTATAATGTCGCTTACTATGCCGGCAGCAACACTCTCTGCCACAGCACCATTATTATCTCCCGGGAATACCCTGTTCATATCAAGCTCAAACATTGGAATTCCCCTTGAACCTATATCTATTCCAAGGGGATTAATATCTGGATATATATCAATTATTCCTTTAAGCTTGTGAGGAGTCTTATTAATTCTTCTTATAATCTCATAGCATATATACTGCCCGTCAAGCTCGTCACCATGAGTTCCTGTAACTATAGATATTCTCGGTACACTGCCGCCTGTATAATCCTGTGGTGTAAGCCTGTTCTTTCTTACAACCATGCGCTCATGTACCGGAAGGTCTATTGATGCTACCTCTTTAATCATATATTACCTCTTAAACTTATCTTTATTGTGTCATTCTGCTGGCGCACTATCTCTATTCATAGTTCCTGATATTTATTCCTGATGTTGTCTTAACAAGTACAACGTGTGTAAATGCAGCACTTGGCACATATGTCTTATCACCCATAAACACTCTGCTGCCGGGATATATATTCTTATCAACCTTGACAACCGCCTTCTCTGACTCTCTTATAAGAGAGTACAGATATCTGCCTCGTTCTTCATACTTTGCCTTCTCAGCCTTCTTTACAATCTTTGTCTGGAATACCTTTCTGTAAAGGGTCTCATCAAACTTATCCGAACCAGACTTCTTTAATATGTCAAACTTATACATAGCCTGGTCGTAACGCTCTATTTCTGAGTCAATGTCCTTAATCTTCATAATAATCTGGGCATACTCTGAGTTTAAGCTCTTTGTGGCACCTACTCTTATAACCGTCTTTGCAAATGCATCACTGCCGCAGCCCTTGACCGTAACGCCTCTTATTCCTGTTATATCTCCACCGATAACAGAACCAAGCTTTCCTTCAAGATATATATTGCCATATGCCATAGCATTAGTATTAAGCATATAGTCACACTTAATATCTCCGTGGCTTATAATCTTTGCATTTTCAAAAAATCTTGCTGATACATTGCCTTCTGCTTCAATAAGTCCGTTCTCTCTTGCATTAACGCCATCCTTGATGATTATATCCTTGCCTGCCTTAAGTATGGCATCCTCAACATAACCGCCTATAAATATATTGCCCATGGCATGGACTGTAACACCGCTATGTACACCGCCGCTGATAGTTACATCACCATTAAAGTCAATACTTCCTGTTCCAATATCAAGGTCGCCGGAAACACTGTATACATTACTTACATTAAGGTCGTAGTTACGGTACTCTACCTTACCATCAAGCTGTGCATAATAAGTCTTTCCATCATCTGATACTGTAAAACCACGTCCTCTTAATCTTGGGCTTGGTCTTCCCGGCTTTGGCACAAGCAGCTTTCCACATACATCATATCCGAACTCACCCTTTGTCGGTTCTACATATTCTGCAAGCTTGTCATCCTGACTTACCTTCTCAAAAAGCTTTACATTAAAGTAATCAACTGAGCCATCTTCCCTTAAGGTTGGCTTGTTATCTCTCTCATAGTTCTCATCGAAGTAGAAAATGTAGTGTCCATCAGTACCATTGACTGCCTCTTTTCCTTGTGCTACAACTACTTCCTGTCCGTATATCTTCTTAACGATAACATCCCTTATCTTCGCTTCATCTATACCAGTCCGCACTCCTGCTGCTGACAGCTTATCTATTACCTCCTCATATGTGTATGCTCCATCCTGTCCTATCTCATCAAGGACAATGCTAGCTCTCATATGATTTTCAGCAACACTGACAACTACATTCTTGGTATTCAATTCCGTCTGTTTTTCATATACATTACTCACTTCTGAATCCTCCAATCATTTATAGTTACCTGTTTCCTACTCATAATGAATAACTAATTATCCTTGTATATCAGTAGTTCCGATGGGTCTATACCCTTTTCAAGCCTGATTCTTATCTGTTCCATCTGTCTGAACGTATACCTTGGGTCTGCATACACACTGACATCAACGCCGCTCTGTAGTCCAAGAAGTATCTCCTGACTCTGCAGTTCATTGAGCTGCTGTGTCTCAGGTGTTCCCTTATGTTCTGCATTAAGCCTTGCTTCCTTCATCCTTACCGCATCTATAAATGGGTCTGCGTAAGGTGTGACATCTATGCCTTCTTCAAGTCCAAGTCTTATCTGTTCCATCTGCCCCGATGAAAATCCTATCATATTATACTTTGTTATATCTATACCGGCTTCAAGTCCAAGCCTTAACTGCTTCATCTGCTCCGCTGTATATTCGTGCAGCATATACTTTGATATATCAACACACTTTATAATACCTAATCTGATTTCGTTCAACTGGCTCGCATTATAGTTGTCTTTAACAAAAAATGAGATATCTATATCATCCTTCTTAGACAGCCTTATCTGTCTTAACACCTCTCCCGGATAGCCAAGACCTGCATATCTGCTTAAGTCGAACTTGTACTTAAGTGCCATCCTTATCTCTCTCATAACAGCGTAATCATACTTTGGATTGCATATAAGCGAAAGGTCTATGTCTTCCTTTATGCCCTCCTTTATCTGCTCCATCTGCATATAATCATACTCTGCATCTGCAAAAGGTGTGACATCTATGCCTTCCTCCAGAGCATTTCTTATAACCTTCATCTGTCTTTCATTAAATTCTTCTGACGCATACTTTGATACGTCTATACCGCTCTTAATGCCAATAGTAATCTCTAATGCCTGTAAATCATTAAATCCTGCCTTTTTCCACTCTTCAACTCCAGCATTAGAATTAATTAATTCCTTTATAATGCTCTCTTCCATATTGTTTTCTCCAAACATAAATAATCTCATAATTAGCAATTCACGTTTATATTTATATTAAAATAATATCATATATCTGACAATTTAGCAATGTGTTCTGTGCTTCTGACACTTAAAATCTGCTTTTTAATTATCAATAACAGCTATTATACGACTATTGTTATCCTTCTTTATCCCAGAATTCTTTTATGCAGCCGTCCACTCCTGCTATGTCACACGGATATATAACATCCCATTCCCTTGGGTACTGCTGCTCATACTCCTTCGTTAAGAACCTGTCATCTAAAAGAAGAATAATCCCCTTGTCGCTGTCAGTTCTTATAACTCTTCCTGCCGCCTGCAGCACCTTATTCATTCCGGGATACACATAGGCATACTGATATCCGTTTCTGCCCCGTGAATCAAAGTAATCCCTTAATATATTTCTCTGCCTGCATATCATGGGTATTCCTGTTCCAACAATAGCAGCGCCAATAAGAGCCTCTCCTCTTAAGTCTATGCCTTCTGAAAATATACCTCCAAGCACGCAGAAACCGACTATATTAGTACTGTCCTTTTCCATAAAAAGCGACAGAAACTTCTCCTTGTCAGCCTCCTTCATATTAGGTGGCTGCTTTATTATATTGTATACACTGCCGCCGGATAAAGAAAATATATCCAAAACCATGTCAGATGCCATATCATTGTCAGCCAGCTCTATAATATTACTCTGGTACTTTTCTGTATACACATCATAGACAGCCTGCATATAGCTGTATGACGGAAAGAACACCATATATCTGCCATCCCGTGATGTCACAAGCTTTCGTATATAATCTGCCACCTTCGTATATTCATTTACATTTCTTCTTGTATACCTGCTGCTTACATCCCTGCCTACAATCACTCTTTTATTAGAAGTATCAAAAGGTGAGTGTGCATATACAGCATAATCTTCTGTGTTTCCCGATATCATTTCCTTAAAGTAATTAACCGGCAGAAATGTAGCCGAAAACATAACAGCAGCCTTTCCCTGACTTAGTCTTAGTGATATATTGCCTGATGGGTCGACACAGTAAAGATGCAAAAGCAGATTACCATCATCCGCTAACTCTGCATATGTCACATACTTATCATCCGCACAGTCATACATATTAAGAAAATGTCTTACCGAAAAGAAAAACTCCATTATCTCGTCACTTACTGGATTATTCTTATATTTGTCAAGGAACTTCTGCATATACGAAAAGCACTTTGACAGTGTATCCGGAAATGTCCCGCAGTCATCAACTATTATATATTCTTTATCGCACTGCCGCTTTAGTGACAATAGATACTTATTACACTTTTCAAGTGATGAGGCAAGCCTTTTATCCATATCCTTCACAGCATTTTTGCACTTAAGAAAGTCCTCTTTTACAAGAACTGCACTGTACATCTGCCTTGCCCTGTCAACAAGATTATGTGCTTCATCGACAAGAAATATATAATTGCCCTTTGTACCATCTGCAAAGTATCTTTTAAGCGATGCATCCGGGTCAAACAGATAATTATAATCGCATATTATGCCATCGCACCAGTATGACACATCAAGCGACATTTCAAAAGGGCATACCTTATGCTTGACAGAATACTCAAGTATCTTTTCCCTGTCTATTACATTCTCATGCGTTATGATGTCATACACAGCATCATTTATCCTGTCAAAATGACCCTTAGCATATTCACAGAACTCAGGATTGCAGTTTCTTTCATCCATATGGCATATCTTATCCTTGGCAGTAAGGGTGACTGTCGTAAAATGCAGTCCCTTATCCCTTAGTATGCTGTAAGCCTCCTCTGCAACTGTCCTTGTTATCGTCTTGGAGGTAAGATAAAATATCTTGTCTGCCAGTCCTCTTCCACACGCCTGTACCGAAGGATACACCGTGGAAATAGTCTTTCCAACTCCTGTAGGCGCCTGTATATACAGCGTTCTTTCCTGCTCTATCGACTTGTATACACTCGCCACAAGCTTTTTCTGCCCTTCCCTGTACTCAAACGGAAAGCTTAACTTATGTATTGAGTCATTTCTTAACTGTCTTTCGTCAAATACATAATCCATCCACCTTTTAAAGTCATTTACAAGCTTTAAAAACCACGCACTAATCCGGTCTTTATCGTAGTTTTCCGTAAATCTTACTATTTTTTCAGTCTCAGTATTACAGTAGGTCATCTGTATATTAATGCTGTCAAGATTATGCTTACTAAGATATATATAACCATATACTAAAGCCTGCGCCTTATGCACATACACCGGCTCTTTAAGCTTTGTGACATCTGACTGCATAGTCTTTATCTCATCTATGGTAACATCACCCTGAGGTGTCTTATTGCCATCCTCATCCTCACTGATATCAGCGATTATACCGTCTGCCCTGCCTTCTATCTTAAGTGTATAATCATAACCATTAACCGAGGTAAGTGGAACTGCATGCCTTAAAAGCACCTCCGCGTGATATGATGAACCCATGGAATGTTGTATCTTTCTGTGTATTCTCGCCCCCTCCTGCATAACCTTAACATCGGGAACTGACACATCCCTGTTATCTATATCACCTGAGGTACACATAAACTCAACAAGATTTCTTACAGATATTCTGAACACATCATCAACAGCTATATACATATGCGTTACCTTTCTTTCCGACACGCTTAACAACGCCAAGATGATTGAGTATATTAAGTCCCAGCCTTGCTGTATCTTCGCGTACTCCTGCCGCCTTTGCAAAGTCTTTTACAATGAACTCATCCTCTAACTCTATCGGCACGAACTGCATATAATCCTCTGGTCTGTCAAGCTCTACTATACGCCTCACTCCAAGAGGCACCCTGTCGTATCTGGTTGCACCTCTTTTTTTCGTATAATTCCAACCGTTTAACAGCTTATATTCTTCTATATCCATAAGCACCAGATGTACCGACAGATTAGGATGGTCAAGAAAGCTCTTTATCTTGTACAGCTCAAAAAATGCATCATATTCCGTATAGTGCCTTGGCGACTTTCTTTTTGCACCTACTTCCCCGCTCTCCGGATCTATCCAGCTCAACCACTTATTATATGCACATGGATATACGACTGTGACATGATATTCTTCAAGAAATACCGTAAGCTTATCACGCAGCTTATTAAGCTGTCTTGTCTGTATCTCTATTATTCCGCTGTCATTAAATATATCAGCATAGTAGCCATCTATAGCCACCTCGTGCTTATCTTCATCCGGCTCGTAATAATTCTTAAGAACAGCATGCAGTGTCTTTTCCGACAATGTGCCTATTCCCTTGTCATTATGTGCCTTTCCTATTATGCGCTCCCTTGCCTCATTAAATGCATTATAATCTATATATCCGTCTATACTTATGCCTGTATCCGCGCCCTTTTTAACCTGCTTATTGCTGCTTACACTTTTCTTCATATCACTACCATACGCTTATACCCATACTATTACATACCATTTCAGTATGCCAAACATACGTTTCATATTGTTAATAGTATACACTATGACAGTAAGAAAGACAACTTAATTGATGTTTTATTGGAATTCAGGTGACAGACTTAACACTCATTCTCAAACATACATTACAACTCCAACAACAAACATTTCTCCACTAGAATTTTCAACAATAAAATCTTTAATTTTATTCATTTTTCCTGTTTTCTTAGATATAATTAATATTTATTCAAAATAATATAAATATACATCTTCCAGATTAATATTATCTTCAACTTTTACTGCTTCATCAGGTAACTCATCTCCTACTACCCTCAATGCTAAACCATTTTTTCTTTGTCTTATATTACCTATCTTATATTTTTTCTGTTTATCACTAATCTGCTCAAGAGAACAAGTAATTTCTCCTACTTTTCCTGACATATTCTCAATCAATTCTACAGGAGTGCCTGTTGCTATAATTTGTCCATCTTTTAATAAAATAACCTTATCGGCTATACACTCTATATCACTTACTACATGTGTTGCAAAAAGAATTATCTTATTCTTTGATAATTCTGCAATATAATTTCTTATTGAAATTCTTTCTTTAGGGTCAAGTCCAGCAGTGGGTTCATCAAGTATAAGAATTCTAGGTTCTCCTAATAAAGCTTGTGCCAAAAGAACTCTCTGTTTCATACCTCCCGAAAAACCACCTATTTTCTTATATGCAACATTACTAAGGTTAACTACATCGAGAAGCTCTTCTATCTGCTGATTAACACTTTTAGTAATTGTATTTCCATTTTTATCTGATACTTTAATTTTTTTCACTTCTTTAATTTCTGCCATATATTTAAGAAATGCCATAGGCGAAAAATCTTCATAAAATCCCTGCTGTTGTGGCATATATCCAACAATTTTCCTAAAATTTTTTCCAAGCTTCAATATGTCTTTTTTTTCTTTATCCTGACTATATAAAATACTTCCACCATTAATCTTATCTCTTGAAATATTATCGGTAATAAGATTAATCATAGTACTCTTTCCTGCACCATTTGAACCTAATATTCCATATATTCCTGATGTAAATTTATAATTTATTCCTTTTAACGCTTGTACTGTTCCATAAGTTTTTTTTAAATTTATAAGCTCTAATTCCATATTTTAATTAACTCCTTTCCTTATCATTTTTATTTATAACAGCCTTATGCTGGAATACATTCATAATATATATAGTTGCGCCTATTCCAATCAAAATAATTATTCCAGTCAAAAACCAGTAAACAGTCATCGTCCTTCCGCTTTCTATCCAACATCTGAAAAATGCCATATACTTTACTATTGATATTTTATACATAAACTTAAACCCAAGCATATACAATAATTGTGGTAAAATAATTACCAGCCCTACAATAAAACAATATGAATATTTAACATATATAGATACAACTGACATTATCATTTGTATTCCCAAAAGGAACATATATTTAATCATAAAATCAATAAAAATATATACTATTATCGGTGGGTTTATTATGTAATTCTGAAACAGCATTATACTTTTCAATGGTGCTGTTATATTGGTATATGTATATACACCACAAAGCTTCTTATAATACATCCCATATGTAATACAGGCAAATAGCAGACTAAGCATACTCTGGATAAACAACTTCTTTACCAGCCATTTTCTTCTGTTCATTCCCGTAAGAGCCAGACTCTTTACCATTGATTTCTTTTCATATGCTATAAACCCGCATGAAATAACAATAGCTGCAATAACATTTATCATTGCAATAAGTTCCTGATTATTCCACTCTCTGTTTCCTATTGTTTCTGTATACTCATATGGATTAATTACAACGGCTGATATTCCCTTCTCATTCATCTGTTTAATATAATTAAAATTCTCTTTTACAGTATTAAATAAGTCCTGTCTATTAGCAAGAAGTGTTTTCGCGCCTTCAGCAGAATAATCAAAGTTATCAAGAAAATCTTCATATTCATCATTATATTCATTATAAATATCTATTAATTCCGTACCATAACTTAACCCTTCCGCTTTCTCATAATATCCTAACATATAACTCTTTTTGGCATCATATATAACCCCATAGCTTGGCTCTACATTAGCTGCAATATATGCAAGAAGCAGCAGTATCCATATTATTCCCTGTGAAATTAATATCTTATAAACTTCTTTACCGAAATTATTCGTCTTTACCATTAATCTCATAATATATGTCAGAATTAACTCTATAGCGTTTTCTACTATATTCATCTTACCAGTGAAATATTTTCTTATGCTGATATATGCACTTGCAAACAAAGCCAGTATTCCTATAAATACCGATACAATTATCGTAGTTGTTAACAAAGATACTGCAATGTTAAAACATCCCCAGTTAAAGTATTCTGCTGCTTTATTCGGAAAAAATAAATAATATACATTCAGATACTTAAATATCTGCAATATAGATTTTGCTGAAATAACCTTATATATCACCACATCAGCCACACAAATACAGCAATAAAAAAACAGACCAATATTTACATTGCCAAAGCACAATAAAATTGCCCATAAAACAAGCGATAATACAACATTTGCCAATATCGATAATAATATTATTAATCCTAAAAACTGTATTCTTGAAAGCTTACCCGAAGTAAGTATAAAATATTCATCACTTACGGCTGCAACATTCAGGTCTTTTACACCATCATATCTGTTAAGCAGCATAACCGCTGACTCTGTATACAGTGCAACATTCGTTACTACCGCCTGTATTAACAATATTATACTTCTCTTAACAAACAGAACTCCCCTTCCACTCTGACCTGTATGTACAATATGATATAATCCGTTTTTTCTTTCCGAAAAAAACATATATACTGTATATACACACGTAATTAATGTTAATAAATGAATATAATTATTCTTATATAATTTTTCTAACCACAATCCATTACTTAATTGTACATCTGCATCTATTATCTGTGATAAATCATATTGCGTTTTTAATAAGTTGTTATATTCAAAGCTGTTCTTTTTATAAGTTCCCGCTGTTGCATATAATATTGCTGTCTGTCTTTTATCCTCAATTATCCCCTTGTAATTATCTATATACTTTGCCTGCTGCATTAACTTCTCTCTTGCCTGTTTAGCAGCTGCTGTCTTGTCAGAACTGTCACTGCCATTGATTTCATATTTCTGAAAATATTCCTGCCACGCTATCGTTGCCGCTTCCGTACTCAGTTTGCTATCTGACTTAACACCTTCAGCCGTATTAAGCATTTCTATATATGCATATGTTACCTGCAGGTCATCTGTTTTATCGCTGACAAGTATCAGCATATTAAACACTAATAAACATACTAACAGACCTATATATGTTTTTCCAACAATTCTTTTAAGCTCTGCCATAACATCCCTTCTCCCCGTAATTATTTTTAAAAAGCAGGATTAAACATTTTATATTTAACCCTGCTCTGTAACTATGATAAATTCTGATATATCTGTTTTATTGATGCAGTGCCACTATTCAGATAATCCATTTTATTTATTACTCCTACGCCTGTTGTTATCACCTTTTTATACGGTTTGCTATTAAGAGATTTTAAATTCTTATATACATCTGAATCACTATTGCTGCCCATAAGAATATATCTTTCGTCAATCCCATATACACAGATTCCTGATGCATCCACAACAACAGAAGTATCCTCTGGATACTGCTCATAATATTTTTTTGCTTTTTCCAAAAATTCCTCATCATATTCCATTTCATATTGTGCTTTTAATGTACCATTCATATCTATTGCTGTGAAATATGACTTTGTTTCTCTGCTTTGTGTAGACTCAAAAAAATATAAATACTCACCATCACTTTGTAATGAATACAACTTCTCCATATCTGTAGTGTAAATAACTTCACTTGTATTTTTATCAAAATTAACCTTAATTAAGGTATCATTATTATTACCTGTTGATGATGTCATAATGTAGAAATTACCATTACTATCCATCCTGACATAACTGCCATCTGACATACCATCTACTTTTCCTGTATTTTCTCCAAATACATCTACTCTGTCATCACCTGTATATGTCCATAATTCTGTATATTGACCTGTACTTAAATCATACTTTGAAACACGGTATTGTACATTATTATCATAAAAATACATTCTCCCTGTTCCGCCAGCATAAAAATAAATATTATTATCTGACAGATAAACGCCAAAACCATTGTTCTCTCCAGCTTTCATAGCATAATCTCCCGGAAACTGAAATTCTCCAAGAACCTCTCTTGATGAATTGCTTTCAAGCCTTATTCTACATATATAAAATGGTGCAATATAACCATTTTTTGCATAGTCAGCATCCAAAAATGATGTATAGTAATAAAAATAACCATCTGATATCATACTTGCCTGTACACTGGTTACCATTATCTGCTCATCTTTTACTGATGCAAGCTTTGTAATACGTTCTTTATTTCCAAATGTAGCATCATACTGGCATAAATAATAATCCCTGTCTTTAGTAATCTCAATACAATATAAATGATTATTATAATACATAACTTTTTCATCCATGCAATTACATTCAAATGTGCCATTTTCTGCATTAATTCCACTAACATAAGCATCACATGTTTCACCATCATGATTACAGTTTACCTTAGAGCATAACGGCATATTGACATCGCTATTTATATTATAAAAATACAAAACATTGTCAATTATATAATAATAGCCATTTTCTGCTATTGCCATATCTGACTTCCCATATACCCCCTGCTCCTTTTCCTGATTATATACATAATCAGGAAAAGGATTATTATTATCAGACTGTTCCTCATTTATCTGGTATTTGGTACACGCCGCCAACATAGCCATCATAAAAAATATAACACTTAATACCGCCTTTTTCCTCATAATAAGCCACCCCCAGACCATTCAGACTTTAGTCACTTAATTAACTTGTTATCATTATATATCATAGTCCTTACATATAGCTTACACATTCGTTTAACCGCTCAATTAATTTATTCCCCAACCTTTAAAGTATCCATCCGCCAATGCCAGACATAATATTTCCACGCTTTTCTTTTTCACTCTTTTCGTTCGTGAAATACAATATATAGTACCATATTCCTATATTAACTAATATTTGTCCCACTATGATATATATATGTCAACCAAAAAATATCCTCTGGCAGATAACTTTATAAAATAAAGTCTAATCCACCAGAGGATACTTATATAGCATATAATATATTTACTTTTATCGTTTTTTGTCTTCTAACTCAATCTCTTCAAGTTCAATTTCTTCTGACACATTTTCTGATGATGTATCTTCTGTATCTGATATACCAGAGTTATTCAGAATATCCTCTGCATCAGCATCATAATTCTTATCAGATAAATCATTTTCATCCGCGCTATAAGAATTATCTTCATAATCAGCATTATTATCTTCAGCATAGTCAGTACTGTCATCTTCGCTATTGTAGCTATCCTTTACATCACCTGCATGTAAAGTCCTTGATGAACCATCCTTAATATTAATCAGCTCATCATATTCGTCAGAATCATCATAATCATCCATAGCCTTTACAAATGCTTTCTTGCTTACTTTAAGCTTGCGTGAGAGCATTTCGACCATAACTGCAAGGATTATGATAACTATAGCAAGAGCAGCAATAATAATCATAAATATAAGATTTATGCCTTTAAATAAGCTAAAAGAACCTGTACTGCTGTTATTCTTCCTGTCTATTATATTAAATACCGGCTCATCCGCTGTATTATAACCTGCGTAACCCTGTATAGTTCCATCATTGGTATTATATCTGAACCATCCTGTTCCGCCTGTTGAGCTCACACCATAAAAGAGTGCATAGTTGCCAGTCTTATCAAGAAGCACTTCCACTTCCCTGCCGTCTATATCTATCTTTCCAAGCTCATATCCATCCGGAAGCTCCATAGAAGCTGCATCTATAGGAAGTATGCAGTATGATAATTCCGGTTGTGATACTTCTATGTACTTTGAAAATGACTGGTTAACGGAGTCATACACATAAAAGCCGCTCTCTCCTGTGCCATCCACACTTTCAAGATATACTAATAACAGGTCTGTATTAGTTCCCATTCCGACTGCAATCTTAACACCATTGTAGTCTGAATCTGCCTGTACATATCCGTCTGGAAGAGGATATTCATCAAAGGATGATATTATCTTATATTCCCTGCCGCCTACATCAACATTTGGCTCCTGAATAGCACTTGTATCCGGTCCATCTGTACCAGACTGGCTGTTATCCGGCTGGCCGCTGTCAGTCGCCTTTGTCGTATCATCCGGTGTTTTAACATCATCACCCTTTGTTGTCTTTATTGTATATGTTCTCTTGCTTCCGTCCTCTGCCGTAACTGTAATGGTTGTTGTATTAAGTCCCGGGTCCATACGTGTTCCTGACACTTTAACTGTTGCCTTTGAGTCATTGGCTATGGCACTTACTGTAAGCTTGTCACAGTCACTTCCCACCGATGTAGTATATGTGGTAACATTTGGTGAAAATGCTGGCGAAAGCACTCCCGGACTTATCTCTAACGAACTTAAAGTGTCGTCAGATGAATAGCTTGCCGGTGCTGATACGCTTACACTTCCTGATGAGGCTGCCACATTCATACTATCCTCAGTCTCTGAGCCTATCTGCGCTGTTGACCTTGCAACTGATATTGTTGAAGTACCCGGCTTTACAGCCTTAAATGTAACTTTAAATGTAGTACTTTCCGTTGATACAATTCTTATCGTTCCATTGCCACCTGCGTCATATCCTGACTGTGCAGTAATTATAGATGCATCATAATTAACATAAAAATCGCACAGCATAATATTAGAACCGCTTACTGTTATTGTGATTGTAACTGTATCACCGACCTCACAGCTTCCTGAACTTACAGATATTCTTGCTGTTTCTGCCGCTGATACATCTTTTTTATCAAATGTAGCTGTCATCATCATAAACATAACGACAAATGATAGAACACATAATGTAACTTTTCTGATTGCTTTCATTATATTCTCCATTTACTGCTGTATATACTTTATATCCAGAATATGTCTTTTTATGTATAACATATCCATACTTGTAACATCGCTGTCCTTGTTAGTATCTGCTGCTAAAAGGTAAGCACCTGACAATGTCTTAATGTAAAGAATATGTCTTTTTATATATAACATATCCATACTTGTTATTCTTCCATCACCATTTACATCGCCATATATAACAACATCATACTGGGCATATATACTTCCGTCCTTCTTATATATAACAAGCTTATTGCCTGTTGCCACTGTGTCATCTGCAGCACACTCACTGCCAGAGCTGTTAAGAAGCTTTCCGTAGCAGCCATTAGTGTAAGTAATTCCGTTAAGTATACTCTCAACACTGCTTCCAACTCCGACTCCCGTAACTATGCCATTATCATTATCGACATTAAGGTTACTGCTAAAGCCGTCACTCTCGCCAGAGCTGTTATTATTGTTATTATTTCCATTATCCGGCTTTACAGGCTCAGGATTTTCAGCTTTCTTTCTTACAACATTGATAGTATAAGTCCTTGTTGTGCCGTCCTCCGCTGTGACTACTATGTTGATGGTATTATCACCAACTGATAACTCATGGCTGCCTCTTCCGCTTACACTTGCATTAGTATCTGCTGCCGAAGCTGATACATCTATGCCTGTGACATCATTGTCAACTATAAGACTGTAGTCTGTAGTATCTGCCGCAAATGTTGGTGTAAGTGAATATCCGTCAACTGACAGACCTCTTAACCAGTTATTAGAGCTCTTATTGCCATCCGGTATAACACATCTTGACGATGGCATATTGTCATATACCGGTATTGTAAACTTAAATGTAGTGTTATTAAGTGTACTTGTGCTGTATGCCTTCTTTGCCCTTGTCGCCTCTGAACGTGGTGCAAGTACATTGGTCATATACTGATGTGAAAAGTTCTTTATATCAAACTTCTCATAATATATAGTATCCTGACCTCTGTTGATATACCACTTTCCAAGGTTGATGGCACCGCCTACAACCGCTCTGTATCTTGTATTCCATGGTCGCATATTAGTGTCATCTGTCTGCATAGCATACTTAAGACCATTCTGCACCGCTGAAAGTCCGCCGCTTGCATACGCATTCTGACTGTAATAGTTATAGTAGCCCTTATAGCCGCTTACATTTCCAGATATCTCATTACCTGCGCCATTAGCACCCTGTTCCTGTATAATTCTTGTTGCAAGATGATAAGGACTGACCTTTGACACCTCTCCTGCATACATAAGAAGTGATGCATAATCATAGCCATCTAAGTCGTGGCTTGAGTTTTCCATAAATGTTCCACTTATGATATTACGCACACCCTCTGTATTATGTACAGAAGAGTCATACGAAAGGCTTTCAAACATAAATATATATGTATCATTAAGGAAGTTACGTGGGTCAAGCGCATACTTTATAAGTCCTTCTGATGCCTGGACCCATCCGCCACTATCTAATATGGTGTACTCTCCTGTTTCCCAGTTATAGCAGCTTGCGGCTGTCGACTTCCATGAGGCATCCGCTGAACTGTATATAAGGCTTCGTCCTATAACATTCTGTGCATTTACCATAGTATCCCAGTCCCTGCCGTTATGGTCTGCCACAAACACCCACAGAGGATACTGTTCGTGAAGCTGTCTTAAGCTCTCCCTGTAAGACGTTGGGAAATTCTGTGCATTAAGATAATCCTCAAAGTTATTATCCGGCTTATAGTCAGACTTCTTATCCTTTGTCGTGTACTGTGAAGTTATATATCCTCTTGTGTATTCCCCATCAAGATAGAACCCGATACTGTACCAAGTATAGGTTGAACTTGTGCTTACTTCCTCGTATATATCAAACTTAAAGCCTCCGTTGACCTTAGTTACGATACTGCCGTTAACCGGCTTGGTTCTTATTCTTAAGTCCGTGACATCATAATTGACATAACCTGTCGCTATGATACTGTCCTCGGCTTTAACCTGTAAAACCCCTGTATAACCATACTGCGTACATATAAGCACTATTACCATAAGTACAACAGCCGTTATCTTTTTTACAATACATCTGTAGTTTTCTTTCATCTAATCACCCAGTTCCTTATGTGACATTATTCAAGTCTGATGCAGCATCCTGTTGTCTTAGTTACTCATTAATTCTTTCCAAACTCTGACAGCTTAAGACCCTCATTACGTTCAAGTACCATATTGACAGACCAGCTGTTAGCAAATACAAGAAGTGGATTACCCTTAAGGTCCTTAATCTTCTTCATATCTGATGTACCAACTATTCTGTTTACATCTATCTCCTGTGGATTTTCTATCCATCTGATATGCTCATATGGAAGCGGCTCAAGCTTTATATCTACATTATACTCGTTCTTAAGGCGGTATTCCAGTACTTCAAACTGAAGAACACCAACAACACCTACGATTATTTCTTCCATACCTGTGTTGTACTCCTGGAATATCTGGATAGCACCTTCCTGCGCTATCTGGCTGATACCCTTTATGAACTGCTTACGCTTCATAGTATCCATCTGTCTTACTCTTGCAAAATGCTCTGGTGCAAATGTAGGAATACCGTCAAACATAAACTTCTTGTTAGATGAGCATATAGTATCACCGATTGAGAATATGCCCGGGTCAAATACACCGATAATATCGCCTGCATACGCCTCTTCAACGATATGTCTTTCCTGCGCCATCATCTGCTGTGGCTGTGAAAGTCTTATCTTCTTTCCACCCTGTACGTGGTTAGCCTCCATACCAGCAGTGAACTTTCCTGAACATATACGCATAAATGCAATTCTGTCCCTGTGTGCCTTATTCATATTAGCCTGTATCTTAAATACAAATGCTGAGAAATCTTCTTTAAATGGATCGATAGGACCAGCTGAGGAATTACGTGGCAGTGGCGATGTAGTCATATCAAGGAAATGCTGTAAAAATGTTTCCACACCAAAGTTAGTAAGAGCTGAACCGAAGAATACCGGTGTAAGATCACCTGCCTGTACCTTTGCAAGGTCGAACTCTGCACTTGCACCATCAAGAAGTTCAACATCCTCATCTAACTTAGAAAGATAAGCATCGCCTATCTCTGCCTTAAGTTCAGGGTCATCAAGTGCAATATTCTTAGTTGCAACTTCCTTCTGTCCGTTCATCGCAGCCTTAAAAAGTGACACTTCCCTCTGCTTTCTGTCATATACACCCTTGAATTCCTTACCACAGCCTATAGGCCAGTTGATAGGACATGTTGCTATTCCAAGGACATTTTCTATCTCATCAAGAAGCTCAAAAGGGTCGTTAGCCTCTCTATCCATCTTATTAATAAATGTAAATATAGGGATATGTCGCATAACACATACCTTAAAAAGCTTGATTGTCTGCTTCTCAACACCCTTTGAGGCATCTATTACCATGACGGCTGAATCTGCTGCCATAAGTGTTCTGTAAGTATCCTCTGAGAAGTCCTCATGTCCCGGTGTATCAAGGATATTGATACAGTATCCGTCATAGTTAAACTGGAGTACTGAGGAAGTAACCGAGATACCTCTCTCCTTTTCTATCTCCATCCAGTCTGAAACCGCATGCTTTGCTGTTTTCTTACCCTTTACAGAACCGGCTAAGTTGATAGCTCCTCCGTATAACAGGAACTTTTCTGTAAGAGTTGTCTTACCAGCATCCGGATGCGATATGATTGCAAATGTTCTTCTTTTCTTTATTTCACTTGTAATATCTGACATAATAATCCTCATTTCTGCGTAAGTTTAAAATCTATTTTTCACACTAATCTCCGTTCTTCTAGTTATAAACCTAGTATAACTAATTTAGTATATAGTATAAAGCTCATAAATTCAACCGTTCAGACATATATTTAAGAACCAACATTTATCTCTCTCCCCAGTGTAAATGAATATATAAGCTTTTCCTTAACCTCAAGACCTGTAAGCTGTGACAGGGCTTTAGCATAATAATCAAGCTGCACGCTGTATCTTTTTATAAGTTCCTTCTCTCCTGCTTCTCCCTTTCTTACACGGTCTGTCTTATAGTCGACTATAACTATCTTTCCATCTTCTATTATAAAAAGGTCTATTACACCCTGTACAAGCTGTCTGTCATACTCAAACACAAACGGCTGCTCACGCCTCATATTGCCGCTTATGGCAGCAGCTCTCACTCTTTTTCCTATAGGTGAACTTACAAATGTGTATATATCCTTTACATTGATATTATTTATCTGCACCTCACTCATACGCTCAGTTTCCAACATTCTGTGGATATCCGCCTGTACATCCTCAAAGCTTTCAACATTATTATAATCAAGACACTCCATAACTCTGTGGTACGCCGTTCCTCTCTCATTCGCCCTCAGAGTTTCTTCACTTCCTGATATGAACTTAGGAATAGTCGGAATAAAGCTGTCTGCACCTTCTTCCACATTTTCAGTGCCAGCAGCCCTGCTCTTGTCTTCATCATGCTCTGCCTCATCATAAGCAGCCTTTATATCATCCTGCATAAACGCATCACTGTCATAGTCAGTATCCGCCTGCATCTGCTTTAATTCTGTTACTGTAACCTTAACCTTTCTGTCAGCATCGGGGTCTTTGATATATGGTGGAAGTCCCTCTGTCTTTTGTCGGTCATACGTCTGTGCTTTATCATCATTGTAAACATCTGTATCATTCAGGCTTTCATTCATACTTTCTTTACCTTTGTTAATGCCTGTATCTTCATCTGCTGATACATTTTCAGACTGTGCCTCTTTATTTATGGCTTCATCTTCTTTGATAATATCCGCTGAACTTATAAGGCTGAATTCAAATGTACCTTTATTATCCTCCTGCTTCATAAGTGCCACCGGCATAATCATATCAGAATATCTGTCTATATTTTCACAATCTGCATACGAATATACACCATTGACACAAAGCTCATCTGATATCATCTGCCATGCAGACATTTTCTTATCTATGCTGGCTACACCGCCTACCATAATAAGCTTTTCCCTTGCTCTTGTCATTGCAACATATAGCACACGCTCTTCCTCTGATATTGAGTCCCTTAATATCTTTCTTGCTATTGCCCCTTTAATAAGTGTAGGTGTCTTGGTCTGTCTTGTGAGGTTGACATAATCTGTTCCTATTCCAAGCTCCCTGTCTATAACAAGCTTATTTCTTGCATCTGTTTTATTAATCTGCTTATTAAGTCCTGCCATAATAACTACCGGAAATTCAAGTCCCTTACTCTTATGGATACTCATAATTCTGACTGAGTCGCCATTGCCGCCCGTTCCTGATGAGTCCGTAAGTTCTATATCGTACTTCTGTAATCTTTCTATATATCTTAAGAAGTTAAACAGTCCGCTATAGCTTGTTCCCTCAAATGATGATGCCTTATCAAGCAGTACATCTATATTCGACTGTCTTTTCTTACCTGCCGGCATAGTTCCAACATAATCATAATATCCTGTATTGTATACAATATCCCACAGAAGGTCATATATTGTCATAAGTCTTGACTTTTCACGCCATACCTTAAGCTTATCAAGAAAAGCTTCACATTTATCAGAAAGTGCTGAAAGCTTTTCTGCATTTTCTTTTTTATCAGTATCTTTTATTGTAGTATTCTTTATAAGGCTCTGCATCTGCTTTACAAATAATCTGTCAGCACCTGCACTCTTCTTTCCATACACTCTCAAGTCAGCCAGCTCATCCTCTGTGAAACCGCCAAAGTATGATAACAGCACTGCCGCCATAGGAATGTCCTGCAGAGGATTATCTATACATGTAAGAAGGCTTATAAGAACCTTTATCTCCCTTAACTTGAAGTACTGCTGTGCCGTATCTGCCATAGCTGGAATATCCCTGTCTAGAAGTATATTTACTATTGTATCCGCCCAGCCGGAAAGTGTTCTTGTAAGAATTACTATGTCCTTGTACTGTATTCTCCTGTAGTCGGATAAGTCTGTATCGAAAACATAATAAGGCTCATCCTTTGACATGAATTTTTTTATTCTTTCTGCCATATACATAGCTTCTGCTTCTATACTGCTGTTTTCATCATCTTCTGATGTATCTATAAGAACTGTTTCTGTGCTTTTCTCGTCCTCCCACCCAAAGTTTCTTTTGTCCGTACACTCTGGATATTCAAAGCCGCAGTTTAACTGCTGATTACTGTCATACTCTATGCCGCAGTAGTTCCTGTTCATAACCCTGTAGAACACATCATTTGTCGTATCAAGTACATTTTTCCTGCTTCTGAAGTTCTTCTGAAGTTCTATCTTACAGTCACTTATTACCCCTTTTTCCTTCTGTTCATCATAGCCTGAATAACTGTAATACTTATTCATAAAAAGCTCAGGACACGCAAGTCTGAACTTATATATACTCTGCTTTACATCGCCAACCATATACATATTATCGGGAACATCACTTAATCTGTGCCTTGATACCGCCGTAAGTATCTCCTCCTGTAACTGGTTGGAGTCCTGATACTCATCAATGAGTATTTCATTGAAATATTCTGCAAGTTCATCTGCAACATTTGTATATTCTTTACTGCCGTCCTGCTTTGTGACAAGAATATCAAGCGCATAATGCTCAATATCACTGAACTCAACTATTCCCCTGTCACGTTTTTCTTCCTCCATCCTGTCAGCAAAGTCCTTTGACAGCTTTACCATCATACTTATGGCTGGTGCATTGGAATGTACATCCTCCATAAGACTGTCAATATCTGCCGTAAATACTGTCTTAAGCAGTCCTGCTATGTATTTTTTATACTTGTCACGCTGGACTTTGACATATTCTTTTAAGTCATCCCTTGCATCCGGCATCCTTTTGGTACTTAAACGTGTGAATTCTGTCTTAATAACTCTTTCTGAGAGCTCATCAAAGTCTGCCGCATCTATAATCCTGCATATATTCATATAATCCGAATTGATTGCATCAAGATAGGATATCGGTCCGTCAACCCTGCCACAAAGCTCAACCATATACTCATATTTTCTCTTATAGTCACGCGCAGAACACTGTATACTTTCATACAGATTGACAAGTACCTTATTATTGCTGTTATCCATACCTGTGTATGTGTCAATAACCTGCTCATACCATTCATCAGGCCATGGATTACTTCTTGCAAGCACATATATCTTCTTTATTATCTCTTCGATATTGGCATCACTTCTGCCAGTTCCATATGCATCTATGAGTGCTAAGAACTGCTCATCACTTTCCTTATAATAATCCTCAAGCATATCCTGCATGACATCATTTTCAAGAAGTGTTATCTCGCCCTTGTCAGCAACGCGGAAACCCGGGTCAAGATTAATCTCTGAGAAATGATTTTTTAATATCCACAGACAAAAGCTGTCTATAGTTGTTATCTGTGCATTATTTATAAGTGCTATCTGCTTGATAAGGTTGCTGTTTTTCTCATCCTCATCGAGCATATCATCCAGCCTGTTTCTTACTCTTGCCTTCATCTCTGCTGCCGCTGCCTTTGTAAATGTAACAACAACAAGTCTGTCTATATCTGTTCCGTTTTCCTTAGTTATCTTATTTACTATTCTTTCTACAAGCACTGCTGTTTTACCAGAACCGGCAGCAGCCGATACAAGAATATCCCTGTCTTTTGTGTTCATAGCATCAAGCTGCTGCGATGTCCATGACTTTGCCATATATAACACTCCTTTTTATGACTCAATTTCCTCTTTAATCCTGCACCATATGTCCTCTACGCTTAAGCTGTTAAGCCTTCTGAACTTAACTCCCGGCATATCCTCACTAAAACCACATACACTGTTATATGGACAGTAATTACAACTGCTGTCCTGACCTCGCTCATATGGGTTGATATTGATACTTCCGTCCAGTATTTTGGTTGCTTTGACGACATTTTCCCTGTCAACGTACTCACCAAGCGCCATAAGCTCCTCTGTTGTAAGCACTTTGCTCTTAGATGCATCTATACTTCCCGACTTGCTCACTGTAACCGGAATATTAAGAGAAGTTCCCTCTGTTAAATCAAGCTTGCTTATAATATTTTTGTTAGAATTAACTACCCCTTTCATACGCAGCTCTTTTCTTATAAGCTCCTCAATCTTATCATCATCGTCCTGCCTTGTTTCAACTATCGGATTATCAATATTATAGTAAAGCAGTCCTGCCGGAACTATATTCTTACCCTTATGTCTCTTTTTTTCAAAGCTTATAGCCTCTCTCATATAGGTAAATAACTGTATCTTAAGTCCATAATATGTCTTTAATAGGTCAAAGTCCGAGTGTCCCGTCTTATAATCGACAACCTTTACATATACATTTTCATCATCTTCACATATATCTATTCGGTCTATCTTTCCCTGCATAAAAAATGTGACATCGTGAGGTAAGTCCTCTATCTTAGTTAAGAAGCCTTTCTCAAATGTGTCAGGTATAAACAGTCCGTCTGCAAGCTGTTTTCCTATCGCCCACAGTGTCTTATCCGCCAGGTCCTCCATACGCTTTATAAGGAATTCGTTACGGCTCGTGCTCTTTAATATCGTGTTTCCATAGCTGTCCGCAATGGCATGTATACTCTCTGACACCATACTTCTTCTTTCTTCGTCAGATAAAAGCACGAACGATTTCTTATTCTGCTTTATGTTCTTTGATACATCCTCTATAACCGCATGAAGTATCGTACCAAAGTCATTTACTGCAAACTTATACTCTTCACGCTCATCCAGTTTCAATCCATAGCGGCAGAAGTACGCATACTGGCATGCTGCATACTGCTCAAATGATGTGACACTTCCTGTAAGCTCTTTTCCATACAGGTCAAGCGCAACACCGTCTGCAAGTATCTTTGCAAGGTTCTCGTCACTCCACTCAAGCTCAGCCTTTGGAATTCGTATATATGAGCGCTCTTTTGCAGCATCGTCATATGAAAGCACATCCATCCCCGGAAACATTTTCTTAATCATTCTTATAATATAAGATGGCAATATTGCTTTCATATCCATGCTGTTATGTGCATAAGTTATATATAGCTTCTGCGATGTCTTTGTCATAATAAGATACAGATAAAATCTCTGTACAAATGCTTTCTCCCTCACTGACATTGACAAAGAAACATCCATTGTCTTAAGCTTTTCCCTGTCTGTTTCTGACAATACGCTTCTGCTGTCGCTTTTTTTAGGAACATACCCGTCATTTACCCCAACAAAGAACATAGCTCTTATGTTATCAAGTCGTGTTCTCTCAATATCACCTATAACTATACAGTCCTTTGTAGGTGGAATAAGTCCTATTTTTATCTCATCAAAACCAGATGACATAATACGGTTATATTCTTTTACAGTTACCTTTTCACTGCCTAATAGCTGTACCAGCTTATCAAAAAGCTCTATTATCTTTGCGTATATCTGTCTGTATTCATCCTTATTATTGCTTGCAAGCTCAAGCATCTGCTCCTCGCACTGTAGTCTGACTAACAGCTCATACACTGCTGTTGTCATAGCCTTAACATCACCGTCTGCACTCTTAAGCTTATCATCAAGCTCTGATAAAGGCTCTATAACTCTCACTCTCAAGTCATTTAACATTGTAAGGTCAGTAGCCATGGCACTGCCTCGGAACTTTCTTGTCCACTCTGTATTCCACTGTTTTCTGCCCCTTATACCGACTGCAAGGCAGTAATTATCAAGAATATCTATCTCATCATCTGATATGCCTGTAAGTCCTGTCCTTAAGTATCTGAATATGGCATCATAAGTATAATTCTTCTCAACAACATCAAGAGCTGCTGTTATCATTTCAACAAGACAGTTGTCTGTAACGTGGAGCTTCTGGTCAAGGAAGTATGGTATATCATTCTGTGCAAATATGTTGGCAGCAAGCTTTCCATATGCCGATATATCACCTGTAACAACTGCTATCTCATTGTATCTGTAACCTGAAAGTCTTGTAAGCTTTAATATTTCTCCCGTGACATACTGTATCTCATCCTTTGGAGTGATACCTACATACATCACTATGTCATCAACCCTGCCGCTGTAGTATCTTGTACCTGTACGGAATATATTTTTTTCAAGAAATGCAAGCTCCTTTGATGACTCAAATCTTGTCTGCACTTTCTTATCAGCATTTTCTATTACTATGCTTTCTGCATTAATATGCTGCTCATCACATATTTTATTAAGGTGTGCAACTGTATCCTTAGTCATATAGAAAAGGTTCTCTATTCCCTCATTGACATTGGCATGCTCATTTGCATCTATTGTAAGCGCCACTTTGACCTCGCTGCACATATCAAGAAGTATTGACATAAGCCTGTACTGCACCGGTGTAAAGCCTGTAAAGCCGTCAAATGCTATAATACTTCCTCTTATCTTAGCAGACTCTGTCACTTTTCTGCACATAAGGTCTAATATCTCTTCTGATGTTATATAGTGGTCTTTTATAAATTCCTTAAACCCACTGTATATAAGTGATATATCATCAAGCTTCATTCCTAACAAACTATTGTTATCCACACTCTCATTAATATCCATAAGCTTATCCACACCTATATCATACTGGAGCATTTCTGATATAACTGACTTCATCTCTGATACAAAGCCTGTATTGGATATATTACTTCCAAAAAACCTTAGCGACTTTTTATTCTGCTCTAATACTCTTCTTACTATAAGATTTTTTCCTGTATCATCAAGAACTGGATAATCTGTTGCCCCGACCTCTTCAAATACCTTGTATGCAAGTCTTTCAAAGCTCACAACATCTATATTCAGTATTCCTTTTCTTGGGTGAAGCTCAACAACTCTCTTCTGTGTCGCCATAGTATACTGTTCAGGAACAACAATAATATAATCCAGTGACGGATTTTCTATGGCTTCTTTTATTATGGAATTGTACAGATATGTGGACTTTCCAGCCCCCGAACCTCCTAGTATATACTGTAACGACATAGTGTAATCTCCTTATTTACGATTAGATTATTCAATCTTTTACATTTTTGCTAAATATGTTACCAATATTACATTTTCAGGTAATTATATCTTTATATTTATATGCAATACCGTTCTAACCTTCCATCGTACATCATATATTCTTACAAATAGTATCCGGCACAGGAGGATTAATCTGATGAGTGGACCTACCAGAATATTAGTCATACCACTTAAGAAACTGATAATAACTATATGCATAATTGCTGCATTTATCATAATAGCAACTATATATATACTCTCTGTGAAAGAACCAGACAACAGCCCTGCAAGTACAACCAGCAGGCAGAATAAAGCCAGTACTGCTACATATTCTCCCGGCGTGTATACATCCTCACTTATGCTTAACGGAACGCCCGTTGACATTCAGGTGACTGTCGACTCCGATAATATCAACAATATTGAGCTCGTCAACCTGTCAGAGTCAGTCCAGACGATGTACCCGATGCTTAACAGTTCATTTGGCGACATTAAGAAGGCTGTTATGGAAAACGGCTCAACTG
>FR886323.1:31612-36226 GCA_000436535.1 Eubacterium sp. CAG:252
TCTAATAAATATACCTCCAGCCTGCTGCTTGGCGCTATACAGAGTGCTCTTGATAAAGCTGCCGCCCATTAATAAAAAAGCGTATGTATTAATAACTTTAGTGTAATAATACATACGCTTATACTTTGCTTTAACTATTCGTAATTATTCAAAGTCTGATATCTCATCACCATTACTTACATTAATAAAGCCTGCATAGCCTCTTTCCTGAAGCTTTGATAAGAACTTACCCATCTTCTTTGGCTTTACATATAATGAGCATATCTTACCTTCTGCCCTATACTTTTCAGCTATTCTATATGCATTGGAAAGGTCGCCCTCATCATACATAACAGCTATCTTGTTGCCCTTGTTTGGAAGGTCTATGCCATGTTCCATAAGGATAGAGAATATACGCTCGAAGCCTATAGAGAAGCCTACTGCGCTTACCTGCTGTCCTAAGAACTTGCCTATAAGATTGTCATATCTTCCGCCGCCGGCTATAGCACCCTTAAAGTCAATACTCTCAACTTCAAATACTGTTCCTGTGTAGTAACCCTGTCCTCTTACTAAAGAAAGGTCAAATACAACATCAAACTCACCATTACAAAGTGAATTAACTGAATTCATAATATACTCAAGACTTTCAGCAGGAGCCTTGTCAACAAGAATATCCTTTACTGACTCAAGTGTAATCTCCTGTGGGTTATCAACACCTGATAAGAAATGTGTAAACTTATCAACAGCAGCCTTGTCGAATTCCTTATCTTCAAGCTCTTTTCTTACGCCTTCAAGTCCTACCTTGTCCATCTTATCAAATGTTATGCACACACTGTCAAGCTGGCTCTCTTCAAATCCACAATCCATAAGGAATGCACGGAGTAATCTTCTGTCGTTGACCTTGACCTTGAAGTTCTTCATACCAATAGCCTTAAGAGCCTTAGTTGTTATAAGTATAAGCTCTACTTCTGAATCTCTTGAGTCAGAACCGATAATATCTATATCACACTGTACGAACTCACGGAGTCTGCCCTTCTGTGGACGTTCTGCCCTGTACACCCTATCCATCTGTATACATTTCATAGGAAGTGTAAGCTTATCCTTATTATTAGCAAAATATCTGCTCAGTGGAAGTGTAAGGTCATATCTTAAGCCCATATCTGCAAGCACATTTTCATTCTGTGATGTAACGCCGCTTGCAAGTGCCTTATCAAGCTTATCTCCTCTTTTCATAATCTTAAATATAAGATTAAGATTTTCTCCACCATCACTCTTGTCAAGATTTTCAATATCCTCTATAACAGGAGTTGTTATATGTTCAAAACCATTAGCCACATATACTTTTAATATTTCATTCTGAAGATAATCTCTTATCTCCACTTCATTAGGAAGATAATCGTTTGTACCTTTTACCGATGTAATCTTCATATCGTTATTGTCCTCCATTATTTATGCTTCATCTATAGACCTGCCTATATCGTGACGCATATACTTATTAGCAAAGTTTATCCATTCTGTAGCTTTGTATGCATTGGCACGCGCTTCTTTTAAGTCAGAGCCAAGTGCTGTAACTCCAAGAACACGTCCGCCGTTTGTTACGACCTTGCCTTCTTCGTTAAACTTAGTTCCGGCATGGAATAAGAAATATCCATCATTATTCTTGAAGTTTTCCATACCTGATATCTCAAAGCCCTTCTTGTACTCAAGAGGATATCCGTCAGATGCAAGAACAACGCATACACACGCATTATCAGCAAACTTTAAGTCCACCTTATCAAGTGTTCCATCTATACACGCTTCAAATACATCTATAATGTCGTTTTCCATTCTTGGAAGTACAACCTGTGCCTCAGGGTCACCAAATCTTGCATTGTATTCAAGCACCTTTGGGCCATCTGGTGTAAGCATAAGTCCAAAGAATATAACACCCTTGAAAGGTCTTCCTTCTGCCTTCATGGCATCTACAGTTGCCTGATATATATGTTTCTTACAGAACTCATCAACCTCTTTAGTATAGAATGGTGAAGGTGAGAAGTTACCCATACCACCTGTATTAAGTCCCTTATCGCCATCCTTTGCTCTCTTGTGGTCCTGTGCAGATGACATAATCTTTATAGTATTACCATCTACGAAGGAAAGTACAGATACTTCACGACCTGTCATAAATTCCTCGATAACGATAGTATTACCTGCTGCACCAAACTTCTTATCAAGCATAAGCTCATCTACGCCAGCAAGTGCTGTTTCCTTATCAGCACAGATAAGAACACCCTTTCCAAGTGCAAGTCCGTCTGCCTTAAGCACAATAGGATACTTTGCTGTTTCAAGGTACTTCTTTGCATCTTCTGCCGATGTAAATGTTTCATATGCCGCTGTTGGAATATTATACTTTTTCATAAGATCCTTAGAAAATGCCTTTGAACCTTCAAGTATAGCTGCATTCTTCCTAGGACCGAATACTCTTAAGCCTTCTGCCTCAAACACATCTACTATACCGCCTACAAGTGGGTCATCCATACCAACAACTGTTAAGTCAATAGCATTATCCTTTGCAAATGCAACGAGCTTATCAAACTCCATTGCCTTTATATCTACACATTCTGCAACCTCTGCTATACCAGCGTTACCCGGCGCACAGTATATCTTATCAACCTTAGGACTCTGGCTTATCTTCCAGCATATTGCATGTTCACGTCCACCGCTTCCTACAACTAAAACCTTCATTATGTTATTCCTCCAGTTTTCGTACTCGTTATACTTAATTGCCAGTATTATCAATGCTAATACTGACAAGCTTTTAATATGATGTAATGACAGAATTCAAGTAATTGTTTGTACAATAACGCTTCTTGCCCTTACATCCTGATATATTTATTAAATAAATGTATTACTTCGCATGCTCGTTCGCAATCTTATTGATAGCTGCAGGGAGTAACTTCCATTCTGCCTGTTCCATAACTCTTCTCTGAAGAACCTCCGGTGTATCACCATCAAGAACATCAACAGCCTTCTGGAATATAATCTCTCCTGTATCCATACCTTCATCCACATAGTGGACAGTTGCACCTGTCACCTTTACACCCTTTGCCAGAGCTGCCTCATGGACATGAAGTCCATAGAAGCCAACTCCGCAGAAAGAAGGTATAAGTGATGGATGAATATTAATAATTCTATGGCTGTACTGATGAACCATTTCCTCTGGAATTTTAACAAGAAATCCCGCAAGCACTACAAGGTCTACATTGAGCGAATTGACCTTATCTAAAAGTGCCTTGTTGAACTCATCCCTTGTCGCATAATCCTTAGGTGATACACAGTAAGCAGCTATTCCATTATCTTTAGCTCTTGTAAGTGCATACGCACCGGCATTGTTACTTATAACAGCGACTATTTCTGTATTAGTAATCGTGCCATTCTTTACACCATCAATAATAGCCTGAAGGTTAGTACCGCCTCCGGATACCATAACCGCTACTCTTAGCATAAAGTAACTCCCTTCTCACCTGCTTCAACACTACCGATTACATAAGGTGTTTCACCTGCTGCCTTGATTGCCTCCATAGTTGTATCAACATCCTCTGGAGCTACTGCAAGTACAAGACCGATACCCATATTAAATGTGTTATACATCATATGCTCTTCAATCTCACCATCTGTCTGTAACATCTTAAAGATAGGTGGTACTTCGTAGCTGTCCTTCTTAACAACAGCTCTTACACCATCTGGGAGCATTCTTGGAATATTTTCATAGAAACCGCCACCTGTGATATGGCTGCATCCCTTAACGCGTACACCTGCGTTCTTTATAGACTTCATAGTCTTAACATATATCTTAGTTGGAGCAAGTAAAGCCTCTCCGAGTGTCTTTCCAAGTGACTCATAATATGTATTAAGCGACTCTTCTGTGATTGTAAATACACTTCTTACAAGTGAGAAACCATTAGAATGAACACCGCTTGATGCTATACCGATAAGTGTATCGCCCGGCTTTATATTTTCACCTGTTATAAGGTCTTTTCTGTCTACAACACCTACAGCAAATCCTGCAACATCATACTCATCAACTGGCATAAGACCCGGATGTTCTGCTGTTTCACCACCGATAAGCGCACATTCTGACTGACGGCAGCCTTCTGCAACACCACCAACGATTGTAGCTATCTTTTCTGGATAGTTCTTTCCACATGCGATGTAGTCAAGGAAGAAAAGAGGCTCTCCACCTGCACATACAACATCATTAACGCACATAGCAACTGCATCGATACCGATAGTATCATGCTTATCCATAATAAATGCTAACTTAACCTTAGTTCCACATCCGTCTGTTCCTGAAAGGAGTACAGGGTCTTCCATCTGCTTAATCTTTTCAAGTGAAAATGCACCTGAGAAACCACCAATTCCTCCTAATACTTCTGGTCTGAATGTAGACTTAACCGCATCCTTCATTAACTCAACTGACTTGTAACCTGCTTCAATATCAACACCAGCGTTCTTGTAATCCATTATTGTCCTCCGTTCTTGTGTATCTGTGAGGGTATTATGATATATTGCAACTATCCCTTACAGATTTTATTATTATAATAAGTTATATAAATTTATATTATTGTAATACTTCTATGTTAATTATAGATATTT
>FR886323.1:36255-42399 GCA_000436535.1 Eubacterium sp. CAG:252
TATAGTATATTACTTGTTAACTCCTGTAACATATTAATCTCTAAAATAACAATATGTTATTAATAATTCTTATAACCAACTTCCTGAAGTCTTGCGTCCTTAGCCTGTACGCTTTCCTTTAATTCTTTAGTATAATTCTTAAGTCTTTCAAGAAGCTCTGCATCTGATGTTGCAAGAATTTTAGCTGCAAGTATACCTGCATTGGCACCACCATTAATAGCAACTGTTGCAACTGGGATACCTGTTGGCATCTGTACTATTGAATATAACGAATCTCTACCACCAAGAGAAGTTGTATGCATAGGAATTCCTATGACTGGCATAGGGAATATAGCTGCACACATTCCTGGCAAATGAGCTGCCATTCCTGCACCTGCTATTATTACCTTGAACCCTTTTTCCTCTGCTGTCTTGGCATACTCAAAGAAAACATCTGGTTCCCTGTGTGCTGAGATAATCGTCATCTCATAAGATACACCTAACTTGTCTAATATGTCTGCTGCCTTAGCCATAACAGGCATATCAGAATCGCTACCCATAACTATTCCTACTAAAGCCATGTTTAACTTCCTCCCATTCTGATAGAAATGTAACTATCACATTAAAATAATAATATTAAATCAAGTATTGCTGATATTATCTGATAAATAGCATTATATGTATTCTTTAAATCACATAATTGTATAATAATCCATATATTTCAAAGATTACACAGATAAAACTAAACAATACATATAATATTTTACTTTGTTTTACATATATCGTCAAGAATAAGCATAAAATTGTATCTTAATTAAAAATTGAAATTTTAAATTTCACCATTATCTAACACATTGGAATTAGATATTTATTATACAAAGATAGCTTCACACCTGTCTTAGATAAACTATAGTTACTTAATTATTTTTATCACAATTTAATGATTTAAATCTTATTTCTTCTATTGCTCTAATATAATAATATTCTATATCTATTTTATTCGTTTTGGATAAAAAATAAAGAACAATTGCAAATAAATATATTATGGTTGAAAATAATATATTTGCATTTCCTAATTTCAACATTTTAAATATAATTGTAATAACTTTTATGTATATGCATGCGAATATTATTATGCTAATAACAATTGTTATATAGCATAAAATCAGCCTTAAATCTATACCTTTAACATCTTTCTTGTGTGTTTTTCTTTTTAATATTATTTTACAATTGTCTTTTTCAGTCTTTGTACTACCTTTTAATATTATTTTACAAATTTCATTCATTTCAAAATTGCAAAGAATATTACATATAGTAATCATTAATATATAACAGCCTATCATAGAAAATATATCTATCCAACCATAATTTTCAACATTTATTACATCTCTTGATATATAAATACATACAATTAAATATACACTCAATATCAAATAAAGCGTTTTTGTTATTATTTCATATATATTTCCCTTTACTTCCCTTTTACTTCTCTCCCAATCATATTTTAAAAGTAATGAAATATATTCTATTAATTGTCTCTGTTTCATAGTTAATTCTTGTTTTGATGGTTTTTTATTTTCTAAGTCTTTAATCAATTCCCAAATATGTGCATCACTGGAATAACTTATTTGTACAGCATTATTCCCAAATGCATTTATTCTCAACTTTAGTTCATTCAATATTACTAATGTTTTTTCATATGATGCCCCATCTACAATATGAGCTATTTCTCTTATTTTATCTCTCCATTCTTTTCGCTCTCCTGTTATATATTGGAGATTCCCTTGTCTTCTTGCAATAATATATGATACAAAACCTGACATAACAGCTACAATAACTGTCGAACTTAAAATAGTATTTATATCCATTTATAATTATCCTTTTCTTTATTATCCTAAATTATTCATTGCACAGCATACGAATAAAGTACTGTACCATGAAGCTTTTAAAGATAGCGTATCAGCTTGAATTAATCTTATTTACTTAAAAAGTATGTAAAATTCCTATAATAATTTTTCGGCTGTCAAAGTTCATTGTATAACTGCCTAAGCAAAATCTTAACTAGATTTATTTTCTTAGATTAAGTTGTCCTTCACACCTCTTTTACAATAAAACATAATGAGGTATCCCAGTGATAAATTCATATTTGTAGCATATACATACTTCACCCGCTATATCAACATTTGTTATGAATTTTCACTTTCCTCTTGTTCTACTTTCCGAATAAACTTATTCTCGAATTGACTCTTATTATATGTATGAGTTTCTTTAAAAAGATATCCATCCAGCTTGCCAATTCCTAAAATTTTCACTTCTTGCTGTGCTCTTTGCTGAATATTGGAATATATCATATTAAGACCTTCTGTCTTTGATGCTTTATTATTTTTTTGGTCATTGTATACTAATATATAGTAAAAATTATTTCTTATATATTCAAAATTATCAACAATTCCTATATCAACTAACATTATTAAACTATCATAAATTTTTCTATATATATCAGCTGTTTCAAATTTGCCATTCTTAAACTCTATAAAAAACCAGCGCCCATTTATATCCTTATACAATGCATCATTTGACTTTGGAACAGCACCCCAACCTCTTCCCCTTGAATACACATTGGGAATTTTATCAAAATCAATAACTTCTATTTTACTTTCTGTCATAACCTGTTTATTAGTATCGTCTCTAGATGCCTTTCTAATATCACATTTATATTCAACTAATATCTCCGGCAATTCTTTTAATATTTTATCTGTCATATCATCATCCTTTTTAATATAAGCATATCGTGTTAAATAATATTTATATTATTTTTAAAAATTTTAATAATATATTATATATTTTCGATAAACTATTCTAATTATTATTTAATTCATATCTTAATGTGTCTAATACTTCAATAGGCGATGCCATCTTTTTATATATCTTATCTATATTATCAGTAACTTTCTCCATCTTAATACCATCATAATCAACTACAGACATATAATAATTAACGGCATTATCCGTTTCATACTTACAAGAAAACAAATTAATAGCATCAACAAAATAAGGACTATGTGTTGTCACTATAACTGAGAGATTGAACTGTTTCTGTAATAAAACTAGTAATTCAGCATACTCTATCTGCCATTGAGGATGAAGATGTATCTCTGGTTCATCTAAAATCAAAACATCTTTTTCATATAAACTGCCTTTTTCTAACAACATTTTTAATACAGCAAATGATTTCACTCCCGTAGATAAGTTAGATAATGCTATTGGCTCTTTATATTCTTTGTTTTGTAAATACAACTCTCCTGTTCTCGAATTATTAGATATATCACCATCAACAACTTTATCTAAAAGTTCCTCTATTGTGTTCAACTTTTCCTTTGCTATAACAGATCCTATAACGTCATCTAGTATATTTTCATTTTCTCTAACTAAAAGATCTTTTAATGATTTATTAATAATATCAGGATTCTGATTTTTTGATAAGCCATCAATAATAAATGGATTATCAATATAAATAGCCTTATGCTGTATATTTATCTCTCTCGAAATCATTCCACAAACATTATTTCCAAATAATATTCTATTTTGTTTATCATTTATCTTCAATAAAACTTCAGCCAATTCATTTCCATCCACTATCGAGAGCGAATTAATCTGTCCATTAAATACATCACTAAAATAACGAGATATTATCTCTTTCATCAAGACATCTTCTGATACATTCATAACTCTAATAATATTATTGGCAATCTCTTCTACTGTAGTTTCATAATCATTGAAATAGTCTGGCACATTCTCATCGTTCTTTTCTATCTCTTTACGCAGATCTGTTATTATTTTATCTTTCGAATCCATATTTTTTTGATTATCAGCATTACTAATATATCTGTTAATACAATTACCAACATATAAAATATACTTTATTACATAATGATATGATTGGTCTACTTTAATATGATTCTGTAAAATTTCTTTGTTAGAAGAATCTATTTCTTTCAATCTTTGATTGTAAATTTTATCAGTAATATTATATAAAGAATTAAATGTAGAAAATAAAACTTTTCCTATTGTACTTTTACCTGTATTATTCTCTCCTGCAACAACTGTAATTCCATCTATATCAATATCTGCTTGTTTTATTTTTGCTAAATTACTTATGCTTAATTTCATTCATATACCCTCTTAAAAACTATATATATTATTATTAAATTATACTCATTCTATCATTATTTATTCTCAATGTAAACAAAATATTATAATAACTATTCACTTTTTTCACATATACGTTACTATTTAAAATCAATATTGAAAATGCCACAATATATATTAAAAATAAGCCCAGATTATCCATGTCAAAACCATAAACAATCTAAGCTTAATTCAGACAATACTTATATTTTAAATATAAGTACCTATTTTTATATATTATTTTATTTGTATTTTTTATGCCATACCATTAATTACATTATATGTACTGCCATTATAATTAACTGTTCCTGTATAATCCCAGTCTACCATACCATTCTGTACATAGAACTTAGCACCATTGTAATCAACTATCGCTGTTGTCCAGTTGATTGTTCCTCCTGATACATAGAACCATGCATCATTGTAATATATAAGTCCGGCGTAATCCCAGTTGATTGTTCCACCTGACACATAGAACCACATATCATTATAGTATACAAGTCCGGCATAATCCCAGTTTATCATACCTCCTGATATCATAAACCAGATACCATTATAACTTGTAAGACCTATATAATCCCAGTCTAATATTCCTCCTGATACATAGAACCAGATGTCATTATAATATACAAGTCCTGTGTAATCCCAGTCTATCATACCTCCGGATACGTAGAACCATACATCATTATAGTATGTAAGTCCAGCATAATTCCAATCTACCATACCGCCTGATACATAGAACCAGATACCGTTATAATCTGCAAGTCCTGTATAGCCCCAGTCTATTGTTCCATTATCTACATAGAACCACAAGCCCTCGTAATTCACAAGACCTGCGTAGTCGCTATTGACCTTACCATTCTCAATATATACCCAGTTTTCATTATCTAATATAAGGCTTGTATATGTTGTATCAACAATACCATTACTTACATAATATCTGTTGCCTTCGTAATCTGCAAAGCCTGTGTATGTTGTATCTATGTTTCCATTATTAAAATATTTTAACTGACCATCAACATCTCTCAAGCCTGTATATGTATCCTTCTTATTGACTGTTACTGTACAGCTTGCTGTCTTTCCATTCTCACTTGTAGCTGTGATTACTGCTGTTCCGGCACTCTTTGCTGTTACTGTTCCGTTAGCATCTACTATTGCCACGTTAGTATCACTACTACTCCAAATAATCTTCTTAGAAAATGTTGTATTATTAGGATAACATGTAGCTGTTAAAGCAACACTCTCTCCTTCTTTAATTGTCATCTCACTTTCACTTATGTTAATATCTATCAATGGTATATTACCATTTTCATCGCTTAAGACAACTTTTCTTTCCTGTTTACTTCCATCATACATAACCCATTGAATTGTTATATATTCGGCATCTTGAACATCTATTCCTTCAAATACAAATCTTCCGTTATTATTAATATTAATCTTTGTTCCCAAAATATACATATCAGCTATCTGTGCTGTAGCACCCTTTATATAAAGTTTACCATCCTTATTAATAGCCTCATCTATACGAAACGGAACTTCTGGACAATAATTAGATGCAAATGATGTTGTGCCTGTAAAACTATTAGAACCTGATATACTAACCTCTCCATGTCTATATGAAGTTATATATGAAAATGACATATATCTTGCATATAATGAAACCGCATTAATACTTGATGCTCTTAAACCACCAAGTACATATATATTTCCTGTTACTGTTACATTGGACAATGTAACAACTGCTTCTGGTCCTATATAAACATCTCCATTTATTGTTTTATTACTTACTGTTGTATTGCTTGTATATACTGTTACATTTTCTAATGGTGAAATTGTATTATATCTATTATCTTCAATTACTTCAAAATCTGCTATTGATAAATCCGCATTTTCATCATAACTACTTACATTCGTATTGTATATTATCCTACTATTGTTAAATTTATCATATACATATATATATTTTATCTCCCATAT
>FR886324.1:0-7787 GCA_000436535.1 Eubacterium sp. CAG:252
TCGTTTTTTTATTCTGATATACTCACATTTTCAAACTAAGCTCTGCGCTTCTTTCCTGCTGCAAATATAACTAATCCGCTGGCCAATAATAATCCTGCCATTATAGCTGCAACTCTCATCATAGTATCACCTGTCTGAGGTGTGCTTACATTACTATTACTATTACTATTGCTATCGCTGTTAGTATTAGTATTTTCTGCTGCATCTGTTGCTGTTGTTGTATCCTCAGTGCTGTTGTTAGCTGAAGCCTTTACCATAACCTTAACTACTGTCTTGTTACCTGCTTCATCCTCTGCAACAACAACCTGCTGTCCATCACTTACTGTAAGAGTATACTTTCCATCTTCTGCTGTTAATGCCTCTCCGTTCACAGTTACGCTCTTAAGATTAGCATCTTCAACTGTAAATGTTACTGAGTCTGTGTACTCAGCACCATCTTCAATACCACTGATAACTGGCGCTTCCTTGTCTGCATTAAGTGAAATAGCGTCTAATGGAATTCTTGTATATTCTACATATTCCTTACTTGTTGCATATGAAATATAAAGATAATCGCCTATAACAACTGACTTAGGGTAATGGAAACCTAATCTCTTGGCTTTACCTGTATACTTTAACTCTGGGAACTCATCATGAGTACGGAGTACATATGCTGTATCAAATGTCTTGCCATCTGAGCTTAATGTGATTGTCAAAGTCCATCTGCCTTTATTATTAACTGAACATCCAACAAGATAAGCTGTTCCATCTGGAAGATTACCTGCACTCTGCTTTGCACGGCAGTCCGGCATATTAGTACTTACTGTTTCGCTCCATGTTTCACCCTGGTCCGTACTTATTGCTGCAAGTCTTACAAAAGAGCTGTTCTGGTCTCTGAAAGTCATAACAATAGTTCCATCTTCATTGACAAATAAGCTTGGTTCCATCTCTCTTGAAGTTGTTGCACCTTCGCCCTGTTCCATGCAGGTATACTGTGCCTTAACCCAGCCTTTAGTACCTGATGGGTCATCTGTATATATTGGATATGCAAAAAGTCCTGGCTGGAAATGAGCTGCATTAACTATTCTTCCACTTGCAAGTACATGTGGGTCCTGTTCTATAATACCTTCCATAGGTGTTCCATCTTTCATTAATACCGGCTTCATCTCTGACCAGTGTTCACCATCTGTTGACTCTACATAATATGCAAAACCACCTCTTGGTGTAGTATCTGAATACCATACATTAATATATGATACAAGTGTATCACCACTTACAAACCATCCACCTGATGAACAATATCCATTATCTATTGTAGGAACAAGCACTTTAGGTTCGCTCCATGTAGCTCCATTATCATCACTTACGCTATATGCAACCCATGTATCTTCTGCATCTTCATCCTTTGCTGAACTCTGCCACTGTGTATACAGCTTTCCCTTGAATTCAGTCATAACAACACCATTGCAGTAATGGTCTGTATCATCTGTTGCTGTAAATACTGTAACAGTTTCTGCTCCTTCAATCTTAGGAAGTCCTAAATCTGACTCTGTCTTAGTCTGGTCAAATAAACCATCTGTAACAACAAATGGCTGTTTGGCAGTACCTGGGACTGTACTCTGCTCACCTGCAAATACAGAACCAATGCCTGTATTCATCGAAACAATAAGTGATAACGCACTTATTGCAGCTACTATTGACTTCTTTTTCATAATATTTCTCCTATAGTTCATTAATTAAACTAATCTTAAAGTTATAAATGTTAACTGGTTATTTATAAAAACTGTGCACACGTTCTTATCTGTATTGTACTTATTTTAATACACTCAGTCATTAGATATTAACTCTTTAGAGGCATAATGTCAATCATATTGCAATAAGTTTACTAAAAATATTTTATAAAAGTCCCATAGCCGTCACTTTTTAACTATATATTATTATTTCTTCTTCAACGAATAATCATCCCCCACGCCAAATCTCACAATATTGATATCATCTTTTCTTGCAACAACAACATCAAACAATGCCTCAGTCGCGGTGCCCTTCTGTCTTCCCGAGTCCATATAGTAGCCTTTGTCCTGCATCCAGCCACGGCTCTGCACTGAAAACATCGAAGTCTGTGTATTAAGCAGTGGAAGTCCTCCTGTTTCGCTGTCGAACACAGCTCTTTCCATATGAAGATGTCCACTGTGGTACAGAAGCACATTTCCACTCCAGTTAGTGAAATCCTTTGCAAATGAATTAGCTGCAAACGGAGTATGCGTGTAAGCTGCTGCCATTATTGCACGGAGTGTATCCCTGTTAGACTCTGTAGAATAGCCTTCCGGATAATCAAATGCATCGTGGCATAGGAATATATAGTTACAGTTATCCCTGCTCATCGCATCATTAAGAAGCCAGTCTATCTGCTCATTCTGATAACCATAAAAGTACATTCCCATCTGGTTCTGCTTACCATCTGTCACAGTATCATCACTATCACTCATATTAAGACAGACTACTCTTGTATTCTTGCCCGGAATATCATAGTAATAATATCCGTTCTGATAATCTGTTGCATACTGGCTGAAATGCTTCATAGTAATCGAATACCACTCTTCCCTGTTGATGATATGGTCGGCATCAAACAGAATGTCTTCATTAATCTGGGCTGAAAAGCTGTTGTCATCGTGATTACCTTTAAGTATGAATACTGGCTTATTACAAAGCTCAAGTATCTTGGAAATCGACTCTATCGTATCCATCGCAATAACTTTTCCGTTCGGGTCTGCATATCTTCCATTGTACATATCACCGCCCACGCACACAAAGTCAATATCGCTGTTGTTGGCTATGTCGACTATTGCATAAAGCTGGTTGTAGGCAACCTCCCTTGTTTCCTCAGAAGTATCTATATGCATATCTGTTATAAATATATATGAAATACTATCGTTTGTTTCATCATTTTCCACAGTTCTAATTGTCTTCATTATCTCGTCTTTATATGCTTCGGGATAATTCGCTGTCTGTGTTAATGTTACACTCGTACTGCTCCTGCCATTTTTCTTATTATCTGATGCAGCATTTGTCTGTGAGTTATTATAATCTACATACTTCATTATCACTACAAATAAAGTACACAATAAAAGCATTACTGCTGACACCTTTAATATGAGTCTGTTTCTTGCTCTTCTCTTTTTCGCCTTCCGCCTGGCGGCACTTTTTCTATTATTCGCTGAATATGCTGGTTCGCTGCTTGTCCTTTTCATATATTTCTCCTTTCCCCGGTTATATTATCACATATCACAATAAGATATCATGGTCAAAATGTATTCTGACCCTGACCGATACCTGCGGATTACTCCACTTTTCTCAATTAATGTAATCCTATAATAATAGTGTAGCAATTAGAGTTTACTCTAACCAAGGAAATATTTCTCAATTTTTTCTTAATTTATCTTAAGAATGGTACCGCCTTTATATGCAGTGTACTCATAATCAGACTTTAAATTATATACTTTTAATACTTATTAAAAATATTTTTCTAATAACATTCTTACTTATATCTGTCAGGAATTTTCTTTCTTCAACAAAATCAGGCTCTGTTCCGTCACATATCAGTTCAATCATTTTAACAATATGACTGCACAAAGGCAAATCTTTTGGTATAAAAGAGGCTTCATATTCCAATGCGAACAGACCTTTTCGATGTGCAATACGTGCTAATTTCATAATCCAGTCATAGGTCTCTTTGATTTTTTTTTTATTTTTTCCAATAACATCATCAGTTACTTTAAATAAACACCTTTTCCATTACCCCATTCTCCATATCATCAATACTATAAACCGTATCCATAACTTCAAATGTTTCTCTCAAATTGCCTCTTGCACTCTTCCAGCCAGTTCCATCTGTAAACCATACAAATGTAAAACCATCTATAGTATCTGCTTCCTGCGAAAGCATTTTATAGCTTCTTGCAGTTTCATTGAGCTTCGAACCACCACTAGCATAAAAGTTTGTTTCAATGGCATAAATCATCTTATCAGTCTTAATTACATAGTCAAATCTCTTTGCAGCTTTACCCTGATTGGAAAGCGCTGACAAATCTATATTCCACTTTGACTCAATGTCTTTTAAATACATTTCCTTAAAATAATTCTCATTTTTCTTAAAACCTGCTGCCACAATGTACTTCTCAACCAAATCTTCCATCTGATGTCCACCACGGTTTTTGCGCCCATTAGAATCAAGTCCTGTTTCAATTCCTAACGCATAATCGACCAGATTATTCACTATATGATTCGTAATCATGTCAAACAAACCTGTTTTTCTCATAAATACTTTATATTGCTCTACATTGTAATTCATTGTTTTAAAATCATACAGAAATGCGCCATCTTCATCCTGCGCATAAATTTCATTTCCCCTTACTGCTAATAAAAGCGGGATACATTTTAATGTTTCCGGATACTTTGTCACTATCTTTTCAAAGTCATCCTCTATATTTTTTGAACCTATAAGCGTATTAAGAATATTGAGTTCAACCTTAATTTCATCAACATTTTTAACAACCTTTTCAAAATCTATGTAATAATCATAACCTGAAATACTTGGTCTGAACTTATTTAACCATTCGTCAAAATTTCTATTTGTCATCTGTTGCTTTCTCCAATCTTCGTTTAGATATATCAATATATTCTTTGCTTATGTCTATTCCTATGAACTTCCGTCCATACCGCACTGCCTCCACTCCTGTAGTTCCTGAGCCACAAAATGGGTCTAATACGAGCTGTCCTTCTTCTGTCGATGCTAGTATAATTCTTTCAAGAAGATACTCCGGTTTCTGTGTGGGATGCTTTCCTTCTGTCTTCTCTGATGGCTTTGTCAATGAGCCTGTCCATACATCCTTCATCTGTCTGCCACCATTCATTTCTTTCATTTTCTGATAATTAAAAAAATGCCGTGACTTCCTATCATTCTTTTTCGCCCATAAAATGGTTTCTGTAGAATGTGTGAAGCACCGACATGCTAAGTTTGGCGGCGGATTGGTTTTCTGCCATGTTATGTTATTAATTATCTTAAAGCCTTCCTGCTCCAATGCCATACCAACCGAATATATATTATGCAACGTTCCAGATATCCATATTGTACCATCCGGCTTTAATACCTTTTTACATAGTTTAATCCATTTTCTGTTAAACTTATGTTTTTCTTCGACACTACTTCCCTTTTCTGAAAGCTTATCCCACGAACCTTTATTTACTGAAACCATCTTTCCGCCATTGCAGGTAATCCCATCATTACTTAAAAAATATGGTGGATCAGCAAATATCATATCTACCGACTCTGGTTTCATTCTAGTCAGAACCTTGAAAGAATCACCTACGATTAGCTGTGAGTCATCCGTGTCATAATATAATGGCACTTTCTTTATAAATAAATTATCCTTCATATAGCTCCTTATTTTCCGGAAAAAATGTTAATTTCTGTTAACAGCGGATATTAACTCCATCTAATAATTGCATATTATTACTTCTTTCCCAACCCTGTTAGATGCATCAGAATTAATCATACGCTTAACACTTACAACATCTATTTTATAACCTTTATTTCCATATAACTCATTTATCAGCTCTGTATTATGATTAGTGAGCATACAATAGCAGCCTCTGCCTGTTAATTCATCATAAAGCTTTGCAACTCTCTTATGACTTTCTATATCAAAACCTTCTTTAGTATATGACTCAAAAGATGTTGGATTAAGAGGTGCATATGGACTGTCAATAAATACAAAATCACCCTTCTTTGCATCCTTGCAGGCTTCTTCGAAATCACCATTAATAATTTTTACACCTTTAAGATACTTTGAAACTTCTCTTATAACATTTTCATCGGCTGAAGTTCTACGGCTGTTATTATATGGTACATTAAATAAACCTTTTCCATTTACACGATATAAGCCATTAAAACAATGCTTATTAATAAATACAAACAATGCTGCCAATTCAACATCATATTCTGACTTCATAAGCTTATCATTATAATGCTCCCTGACCGAATAATAATATTTCTTTCCATCTTCCCACATTTCTTCATCCAGCCTGTTTACGGCTTCTAAAAATGCATCCGCTTCATTACATATTATATTGTAAGTATTTATCAGCGCTTTATTTATATCATTAATCAGTGCATTTGCCGGCTGCAATTCAAATAATACTGCTCCTCCGCCAACAAACGGCTCATAATAATTGTTATATTTTTCAGGCATTCTTTCTCTTATCTGTGGAATTAACTGGCGCTTTCCACCAGCCCACTTCACAAATGGAGCAACACTTGAATTAGTCATCTAAAATCCTCTTCTCTATGTCCTTATATGGCATAATTTCATAAATTTATTATACTTGCAAACATAGAAAATAACAATGGAAAATTGTATATATCGCCACTCTCATATATGTTATTACATTAAAAATTCTTCTAAATCCGGATAATCCATAATATGTTTTCTTACATAATTTCTTTTAAATGCTGCAAAGACACTGGTTCTACTCAATGTAACTTTTAGACTTTTTTTATAACGCTGTAATTCAGGATTCTTCTTATGTTTTTCCAATATTTTATATAAAACATTCATCTCATCTGACAATTGGTTAATTCTATATTGACAAGCAGCTTCCCTAATTCCTGTATTACATTTTTCAAAAGCGTCCTGTATAAGCTGTGCTGTCATAATGGCACATTCCTTATCCACTATATTAAGTACATTAACATGTCCATTTTCATAACATTGTTCCAGCATACTCTCTGGATCATCAACACAACAATCTATAATTTTGTCATCATATTTTGCTTCTTTTTTTAGATTATTACAATGTGGACATACATAAAATAAATTGTTCCAATCAAACACTCTCTCTGGAAATTTACGTCCATGATGTGGTCTTAAATGTTCTACTTCCGGATCAGACAATCCTCCCAACTCACAAATATAACACTTATCATTTGAATCTTCTTTTAATCTTTGTATTACATCAGGCTTGTTATAAACCCCATTTGGCTTTTGTGATTCAATTATAAGTGATGATGGAGGAATAGGATTTCGCTCTATTTTAATCACTGTTCCTACCCCCTGTTTGAAAATTCTAATTTCAGACGACTATATTCCGCCGTTAATTCTTTTGCAAGATAATCCGGTATTTCATCCAGATAGTACTCCAGTTTATCTATTTCTTCATATTCTTTATCTGATAACTCATCCTTTGAAACCAGAGCTTTATATCTTTCATATTTTTCCCTTAACTCTTCTGACAATTTGTCTGCTTTAAAATATCCTTCCACAATTCCTTCATATGGTAAATTTTTCAAACCATTTTTAACAAGCGTGTTATTTTCAAGATCATAAATAACAGCATTATCTAAAGAACTTAGAATAAATGGGGAATGTGTTGTAATAACAAATTGTATATTAGGAAACAATTTTGTCAAAACTGGAAGTATCTTTTTTTGTAATTGCAAATGTAAATGAGTTTCAATTTCATCCACCAGAACAATACCTTCCATATCAAACTGTGTCCGCAATCCCGACTGTGCTTCCATTCTTATAATCAAATCATTAATAATATCAAATACTGCTGCGTAACCACTCGACATTGTATTAAAATCAAATGGCTCTCTACCTGATTCACAAATAGAAAATTGAAATGTTTCATCATTAAATTTTAATTCAAGATTTTCATCTTCAAAAATATTCTTTAAAATATTTTCAAATATATTAAACCATTTATTAATTTTTTCACGTTTCGCATCATCCTTTGTAAATGCTTGTGTA
>FR886324.1:7817-9741 GCA_000436535.1 Eubacterium sp. CAG:252
GCTTGTGTAGCCTTTAAATCAACAAGATATTTTGTAAGTTTTTCACCTGGTGTTTCTGAAACACCATATCTCTTTTGAAGTTCTACTTTTTCAATATTACTATATTTCTCTGCTTTAAATTCTCTTTCAGCTTTATAATATGCAAAAACGAAATTCCCCTGCTCATATTTTTCTTTTAATATAGTGTCAGATGTACTTTCCAGTAAAATACCTGTATTCGCTTGTTTAAAAATAAATTCCCATATACTTAATTGTTTTTTATACTCACAAATCTGTTTTCTTTTTAATTCCGAATCATCATCTAACTCATCTAATTTTTTTACTTCCCCTGAATAATAATTATAACGTTCGTTTATATATTTCAATGAATATCTATTTGACGAAACAAGATACTCCAGACTTTTTACCATCGCTTCCAATACACTTGTTTTTCCACTTCCATTCTTACCTGTTAATATCAAGTGTTTTCTTTTTTCTTTATCTAATGGTATTGAAATTTTCTTTAAATGTCTAACCTTTTCTATATTAATACTCGTTAAAAAAGTTTGTTCCATCACTTCACCTCCAATGCTTTATATAATATATTTATACCATATTTATTAAAATAAATATACAACTATAAATGAGCAAATATTGAAAAATACACAAAAATAATTTATCTTTATTTGTGACACAGATACATTTTAATATATTAAATAAAAGATGTCCTTATAGTACGGACATCTTTGTACAATATTTTAAATTTGCTTATTTATACTATAAAAAAAATTTACATAACAAATTTGACGGTAAAGAATTTATTCGTTGACCTAAAGAGCCGAACAAACATCAATCAGAACTTTCTTTATATATAATTACTTTCCCAATCACTCTCTGGTTGAAAACATAGCATAAATAACTGGCAGAAATATAATTATAAGCTGTAATGGTGAAGCTTTCATTATCATCCCATATAACAAATATAATAACAAGACAGGCGATACTTACATATATTCCAATCTTGCTCTTGTAAATATACACAATCAATGAAACCGCTGACACAACCAGCAACAATGCAAATACAATTCCATATATTGTAACACTTACAGAATGTTCATTTCTTTTAACAATCAGACTCCTGATACTTAAAGCACTCATAGCCAACGATAAAATCACAGCTATATAGACACTTATCTTTGTACTTAACTTATATTTATTTTTCATCTGTTAAATGCCCCTTTATACTTGTATATTGTAAATGATATCTGCGAAGTCTGATAATACTTACTGTCAGTAATGCCAATGCAGCAATATAAATAACCAGGCTCATCATTACTGTATCAGGAGCTTTAAAATTTATAAATACTGTAATCACGGCAAACACAATATCTGCAACAGCTATAAAACACCATTTTTGTATATTCTGTTTATAATCTTTAATAAGTTCCTTACCATCCATTCCTTTATCATTATAACCAGAATCAAGTTTATATAAATTTATCGGCACTCTTTCATCATTCATTACTAATTCCCCCTTTAAATATATAAATGAAACTTCTCTACTCCAGCACATAAATCTAATAAAGTATTCTTTCGTATGATACAGCTCATTTCATATATATTATGCAATATTAATTTATAATTTTCTTTATAAGAGATATCACTTTACAAATGATATTTTAAATATTATGCTATTTTTATATTTAATGTCATTAGAGGGAATAAAAAATATGCCACGACCTATAAAAGATAATAAAAATTTTGAAATAAGCAGAAGTATTGTTTATAACGGAAAAGATAATAATTTTCACATGGCATCAATGAGTGCATGTACAGATCATTTTGAGATTGGTTTTCTGATATCTGGCAGTCATCATGTATACTCAACTGATGGAGAGTGGGATATTCTCAGAGGATATGTTGGAACAATGCCTCTTGGATTACA
>FR886325.1:0-21319 GCA_000436535.1 Eubacterium sp. CAG:252
GACGCATGAAAAAACTTTCGTTTTTTCACACGCCCTTTTTTTCCACATATACGAAAGTTGTGTTATAATGAACAGAGTTTTAAAGAAAGAGGATATAAACTAATGAAGGAAAATCTGAAAAAATTAGCCAGATATTATAAACCATATCTTGGTACATTTATATTAGATATGATACTTGCCATGATGTCGGCAGCGGTGGCACTTGTAATTCCGCTGGTAGTAAGATTTATAACATCTAAAGTGGCATATATGTCAGCAGATGAAGCATTAAAGAATATTACTATTATAGTTATAGTACTTTTCATTCTTGTACTTATCCAGTGGGGATGTAATTATTATATATCTAATTATGGACATGTCATGGGTGCTAAGATTGAATATGATATGAGAGCGGAGATATTTAATCATTACCAGAAGCTTTCGTATTCGTTTTATGATGATCAGAAGGTAGGACAGCTGCTTTCAAGAATAACATCGGATTTGTTTGATATAACAGAGCTTTTACATCATGGTCCAGAGAATATTACTATATCACTTATAAAGATAGTTGGAGCACTATGTATTTTAAGCTCTATAGATTTAAGGCTTACGCTTGCAGCTTTTATACTTGTTCCGGTTATGCTTGTGTTTGCATATTTCCTTAACAAGAGAATGAAGACGGCATTTAAAAGAAACAGAATTCGTATAGGGGAGATAAATGCGCAGATAGAAGATAATCTTTCCGGTATAAGGGTTGTAAAGTCTTTTGCCAATGAGGATATAGAGTGTGAAAAGTTTAAAAAGGGAAATGATGCCTTCCTTGAGGCAAAGAGAAACAGCTATCATTATATGGGAACATACAATGCCGGTCTTACAGCATTTACAACTATGATTAATATTATAGTCATAGCAGTTGGCGGTGCAGGTATAACAAAGGGCTGGGTCAATCTGACTGATTTTGTTACATTTTTATTGTATATCAATATATTTACAGAGCCAGTTAAAGTACTTATCGACTTTACAGAGCAGTTCCAGAACGGATATTCCGGATATGAAAGATTTCTTGAGATATTGTCGGTTGAACCAGAGATTAAGGAAAAGCCAGATGCGAAAGAACTTAAGGATGTTAAGGGAGAGATAACATTTGACAATGTATCGTTTAAGTATAAGGATGGCAGTGATGAGGTGCTGTCAGGTATTAATCTTAACGTAAGACCAGGCGAATATGTCGCACTTGTTGGTCCATCCGGAGTGGGAAAGACAACATTATGTTCTCTTATACCAAGGTTTTATGAGGCAACTGGTGGAAGTATAAGAATAGATGGTACTGATATAAAGGACGTTACATTAAAAAGCTTAAGAGACCATATAGGTGTTGTACAGCAGGATGTCTATCTGTTTATGGGAAGCATAAAAGAAAATATAAGATATGGAAGACCAGATGCGACAGATGAAGAAGTTATAGCTGCTGCTAAGCTTGCCAATGCGCATGAGTTCATAGAGTCATTTGAAAATGGATATGATACGGATATTGGACAAAGAGGTGTTAAGCTTTCCGGTGGACAGAAGCAGAGACTTTCTATTGCAAGGGTATTTCTTAAGAATCCACCTATACTTATATTTGATGAGGCCACCTCAGCACTTGATAATGAAAGTGAGCAGATAGTCCAGGAATCTTTAGAGAAGCTTGCTAAAAACAGGACTACACTAGTCATAGCACACAGGCTTACAACTATAGAGAACGCTGAAGAGATACTTATGCTTACAGAAGAAGGCATTAAGGAACGTGGTACTCATAAGGAGCTTATGAAGCTTGATGGTGAATATGCACATATGGTAAAGATTCATCAGAAATAATCATGTTCATATAAAAAAACAATAATTTAATGGAAAAGTGTGCTTTGTTATAGTATAGTAATAAAGTACACTTTTATTATTATAGAATAGAGATATATTAGCTTGAGAATGGAGATTATTATCATGGAAATGTGGGATATATATGATGCTGATAAGAAAAAGACAGGCAGACTCATGAAAAGAAATGACTGGTGCTTAAAGGATGGTGAATATCATCTTACGGTACTTGGTGTTATTAAAAGACCTGATGGAAAGTTCCTTATAACACAGAGAGTTATGACTAAGGCATGGGCACCAGGCTGGTGGGAAGTATCAGGCGGTGCAGCACAGGCAGGTGAGGAGTCATTTGATGCTGTAAAGCGTGAAGTGTATGAGGAAACCGGCATTGATGTATCAGATGCAGATGGAGGTTATGTATTTACATATAAAAGAGAAAATCCTGGCGAAGGAGATAACTACTTCGTGGATGTATACAGATTTATAAAGGATGTCAGCGATGAGGATGTACATATACAGACAGAAGAGGCTCTTGGCTACAGATTTGTGACTAAAGAAGAGATTGAAAATATTGCTGCAAAGGGAGAATTTCTTCACTATGACAGTATAAAGCAGGTATTTGAAGATTAATGTAACGGGGTAAAATGAGATATTTTGGCATATATTATTAGTCATGTCAGAAGGTTATTTATGGAGATGTAAGTATGAATTATAATGACATAGAGGGGAAGGAAAAGTATGTAGTGTCTGCGTATGAGGCAGATGCTAACAGATATTCTATTAAGTGCCAGTTTCTTACTATGATATTTCCGTTCATAACGTGGGTGCTTAACTGTGCTGGTATATTTACAGTTGAGGGAAAGCTTATGTTTATGAGCCTTTTGTTATCATTTGTAGTAACAGTACTTAATGTGGTTGTATGTTCTGTGCTTGGCATGGAGAATAAGATTACAAAGTATTGTGCCATGGCTGGAATTGTTATTGCTATATTTATACAGGCTTCGCTGCTTACTTATCATATGTATCTGCTTATTGTTCTGCCGGTAATATATTCTCTGCAGTATGGCCAGAGGAAGATGGTATATTATACATATATACTTAGTATAATAGGTTTTGCGATATCTGTGTATGTCGGCTATTATGATGGTCTGTGTGATGCGAATATGGTAGTTCTTACAAGAGGCACGATAGATGAATATGTTGATATAACAGGAACTATGTTTAAGGCGGCTCCTGCGAACAGTAATCCGGCATGGACACTTTTTATATATTTTATAATTCCAAGATGCATGCTTTTACTTGCTGTATTGCTTATGGTTATACATATATCAGACACGATTGCAAGCAAAGCCGTCAATGAAGAATATCTTAAGCATCTTTCAGAAACAGATGATATGACTAAGGTATATAACAGGAATAAGTATCTTGATATGATAAGGGATTATTATCCACATGTACCGGAGGTTTCAGTTATATTCTGGGATGTCAACGGGCTTAAGCAGACGAATGACAAGATTGGACATGAGAGTGGGGATATTCTTATAAAAGAGATAGCCGCCGCTATAGCAGGTGCAGTCGCAGAGGAAGGTATGGTATACAGAATAGGCGGAGATGAGTTTGTTGCGATACTTGAAAGTACAGATGATGATAAGGTGGAGAGTATCATAGATAAGTATAACAGTATTGTTGACGATAAGAATAAGAACCGTCTTGATGGTATCAATATATCTGCTTCCGTAGGTATGGCATTTGGTGAGGGGCACTATATTGAAGATATAGTAAAAAGAGCTGATACCAATATGTACCGTCAGAAGAAAAAATATAAGAACGCAAGATTATAGTGTATAAGCTGACATAAGAATAGAATAATTATTTGCAATAACTAAAAGCACTGATGGAAAGAAGAGTCTTCCCGTTGGTGCTTTTTAATTATGTGCAAATATGAATTGTAAAAATATAATTTTTGTGATATACTACATGTAAGCTTTTGGGGACTTGCATGGCATAGCATAGAGGTTATATATGTTACAAAACATAATGAATAAATAGAAAATATGAACAGGAGAACACATTTATGGTTAAATATCTTAAAAAATACTGGCTGTGGACAATTCTTGCCCCTCTTTTTATGATTGGCGAGGTGAGTATGGACCTTATACAGCCAGAGCTTATGAGCCGTATAATAGATGACGGAGTGTTAGGAATTAATAACGGTGGGGTGGGAAGCCTTGATATAGTGCTTGGCTTCGGACTTAAGATGGTATTATTTGTAGCCATAGGCGGTCTGTGCGGAGTTATGTCGGGCGTATTTGCGAACCTTTCGGCACAGCAGTTTGGTAATGATATAAGAAAAGATGCATTTAAGAGGATAATGTCATTTTCCTTTGAACAGACGGACAGATTTTCGACAGGTTCACTTATAACAAGGGTTACTAACGATATAACACAGCTTCAGAATTTTGTTATGCAGTGTATGAGGGGCTTTGTCAGGACGAGTATGCTTTTTATAGGCGGAATTGTATGCATGATAGGTCTTAATATGCAGTTCGGTGTGGTTACAGCCTGTGCGCTCCCCTTTATAGCCCTGTGCGTGGTGTACTTTATAGCAAAGTCTAATCCCAAGTTTACAGTGCTGCAGAAAAAGCTTGATAAGCTTAACAATGTTATGCAGGAAAATGTGTCTGGTTCAAGAGTTGTAAAGGCATATGTAAGGGAAGATTATGAAACAGAAAGATTTAACAGGGCAAATGATGAGCTTGTCAATACACAGCTTGATGTACTGCTGCTTCTGTCTTATATGACACCTATTATGAATATTATACTTAATCTGTCGGTTGTGGCAGTTATAAAGGTTGGCGGGATACAGGTAGCCGCAGGAAGTGCAACACCGGGAAATGTAATGGCAGCTATTACATATTGTTCACAGGTGCTTAATGCTGTTATGCGTATGACGATGATATTCCAGACAGCATCAAGAGGTGTGGCATCCGGAAAGAGAGTTATGGAGGTGCTTAATTGTGACCCTGCCATAAAGGATGGAGGCTTTGAGGGCGATACAGAGGTGTATGGCAAGGTTGAATTCAGAAATGTATCATTTGCATATCCGGGTACTAATGGGGCCAATGTTATAGAAGACTTTAATCTTGTCATAAACAAAGGTGAAACTATCGGAATACTTGGTGCTACAGGCTGCGGAAAGACAAGTCTTGTTAATCTTATTCCAAGATTTTATGATGTGACGGCAGGAAGTGTGCTTGTGGATGATGTTGATGTAAGGGATTATAAGCTTTCAGTGTTGAGGGATAAAGTATCGGTTGCGTTGCAGAAGTCGGAGGTATTTAATGCGACAATAGCTGATAATATATCGTGGGGCGCTCCTTATGCTGATATGGAGGAGATAAATAAAGCGGCTGATATAGCACAGGCGACTGAATTCATAAGGAATAAGCCGGATGGTATTAACTCTGTTGTAAGTCAGGGCGGACACAGCTTGTCAGGCGGACAGAGGCAGAGAGTTGCGATAGGAAGGGCAGTTGTAAAGCACGCGGAAATACTTATATTTGACGATGCGACAAGTGCCCTTGACCTTAAGACAGAGGCCATGCTTTATAGCCAGTTGGGAAAAAACAGAAAGGATATAACAAAGATTATAATCGCACAGAGAATTGCATCAGTTAAGAATGCAGACAGGATAGTGGTTATGGATAATGGAAGACTTGTAGATGTGGGAAGTCACAGCGAGCTTATGAAGACAAGTGTAATATATAAAGATATATATGATTCACAGTTAAAGAAGTAGAATAATAGTGTAAATATGGAGTTGGGCGTATGAAACAGGAAGAAAGCAGACAGGCGCAGATGAATAATTACAGGGCTTTTGGAAGAAGACCCGGTAACAGGAATATGACAGTTGAGAAGCCACAGGATGGAAAGAAAACGTTAAAAAGACTGCTAGGATACTTTGTGGCGGAGAAGAAAATGCTGATTATGCTTATGTTAGCAGTGGTTGTTGTAGTTGTATGTTCAGTATATGCACCACGGCTTCAAAGCAATGCCATAGATGCAATAACACAGGGGGAGTGGAAAAGTCTTACTCCTATACTTATAACTATGGTTATAGTATATATCATACATAGTCTGTGTACATTTTTACAGAGTAAGTTAAGTGCTATATTAAGCCAGAATATAGTTGCCAGGATGAGAAAAGACCTTTTTTCGTGTATAGTTAATCTTCCTATTAAGTATCTTGATATGAACAGCCATGGTGATATTATGAGCCGTATGACTAATGATGTCGAAAATATATCAACAACGGTGTCACAGTCAATGAGTTCACTTTTTTCGGGGATACTTACGATTATAGGAACGGTTGTAATGATGGTGGCTTTATGTCCGCAGCTTGCAGTATTATCGTGCGTGACAGTTATACTCACAATAGCGGCAACAAAGTTTTTATCGAAGGCTATGATGGTATTTTTCAGGAAAAGGCAGGTGTTACTCGGACAGCTTAATGGCAATGTCGAGGAAATGGTGACAGGCTATAAGACAGTTGTTGCGTATAACAGGCAGCAGGCGGTTGTAAGTGACTTTGACGGCGTGTCTGACGAACTTACCAAGGTTGGTATTATAGCAGAAATTCTTGGCGGTTCTATGGGACCGGTGATGAATGTAATCAATAATATAGGTTTCGTTATAATAGCTGCATTTGGAGGTTATTTTGCTATTAACCATATAATATCTATAGGTGTAATATCAGCATTTATAGTGTATGCGAAGCAGTTTGGAAGACCTATAGACGAACTTGCGCAGATATACGGGCAGATACAGACAGCGATTGCGGGTGCTGAAAGAGTATTTGCAGTTATGGATGAGCCACTTGAAGATAAGAGCGGTGATAAGACGATGGATAACTTAAAGGGAGTTATTAAGTTTGAAAATGTAAACTTCTCATATACAGATGATAAGCAGGTGTTATATGACTTTAATCTTGAGGTAAAAGCAGGGCATAAGGTTGCACTTGTAGGTTCAACGGGAAGTGGAAAAACGACAGTAGTCAACCTTCTTATGCGTTTCTATGATGTTGACAGCGGACGTATACTTATAGATGACGTTAATATTAAAGATATAGATTGTGATAATCTGAGAAAAAATACAGCGATAGTACTTCAGGATACAGTGCTTTTTGCAGATAGTGTGAAGAATAATCTTAAGTATTCTAACAGTGAGGCAACTGATGAGCAGATGTATGAAGCAGCACGTATGAGTAACTGTGATAATATGATAAGAAAGCTGCCGGATAAGTATGATACTAAGCTTATGTCTGAGGGTGAGAATATATCACAGGGACAAAGACAGCTTCTATCCATAGCGAGGGCATTTCTTGCGCAGCCTAAGATACTTATATTGGATGAGGCAACATCAAGTGTTGATACAAGAACAGAAAAGCATATACAGGATGCGATGGTTAAGCTTATGAAGAACAGAACAAGCCTTATAATCGCACACAGGCTCTCAACGATACAGGATGCAGACCTTATAGTTGTTATGGATGAGGGAAGGATAGTGGAAACGGGCAACCATAGTGAGCTTTTAGAGAAAAAAGGCAGATATTACCAGCTTTATATGACACAGTTTGCAGGAGAAGCAATTTAGTGCTATAATTATATATTACAAATCTTTAAATACTAAGTGAGTATTATATAGGAGTGATAACTTAATATGCAGAAACACAATATGCGAACAGAGAAGAAATCAAGTATTAAGAACAGCGCAACAAGACTGGTACTTATAGCACTGCTTGTACTTATACAGACAGGCTGGATGGTATTTCTTATGCTTAAGCTGAATGCTTATTCGACAGCTATTACACTTACACTTACGTTTATAGCCGTTTTTATTGCGCTTAAGATATTCGGAACCCACGTTAACTCGGCGCAGAGGATGCCGTGGCTTATAGTTATTACGGCTGTTCCGTTCTTTGGAATATGTATCTATCTTCTTTTCGGACGTTCTATAGTGACAAAGGGAATGAGAAGACGTTTCAACGGCATAGAGAGCGATATATTAGTGAACAAGCTTAGTCAGGACGAAACGGTAATAGATGAGATAGCAGCAAAGGATAAAGGAATAGCCAACCAGTGTAGGTACATAAGCCATACGGCAAGATATCCGGTGTATAAGAATACGGATGTTGAATATTATGCAGAAGCAGATATAAGCTTTGCGGCACAGATAGAGGAGCTCAAGAAGGCGGAGCATTTTATATTTATGGAGTATCATGCAATAGAGGATGCATTAAGCTTTGAAAGGCTTAAGAAGGTGCTTATAGAAAAGGCGCAGAGCGGTGTTGAAGTAAGGATATTCTATGATGACCTTGGAAGTATATTCTTTCTTAACAAGGAATTCATAAAGCGTATGAGAGAGCAGGGAATACAGTGCAGGGTATTTAATCCGTTAAAGGTTGTTGTCAATATGTTTATGAATAACAGGGACCACAGAAAGATAACTGTTATAGATGGCAGGGTCGGCTTCACAGGCGGCTATAATCTTGCAGATGAGTACTTTAACATAACACATCCTTACGGATACTGGAAGGATACAGGTATTAAGCTTACAGGCGATGCGGTACGAAGTCTTACGGCAAGCTTTCTTACTATGTGGAATGCCATAGACCATACTGATTCGCAGGCTGATTATGATAAGTATCTTGATGCTGCTGACAACACTTACAAGGCTGTTGATAGTGAATGTTATGTACAGCCTTATTCTGATAATCCGCTTGGACAGGACAGGATAGGTGAGGATGTATACCTTAATATTCTTAAAAATGCGAAGGATTATGTATACATAACAACTCCATATCTTATTATAACTGATGAGATGGAAAGAGAGTTAAGGCTTGCTGTTAAGAGAGGTGTTGATGTAAGGATAGTTACACCGGGTATACCAGATAAAAAGATGGTATATAAGATTACAAGGTCATACTATGAACCACTCTGTTCAGCAGGTGTAAGAATATATGAGTATACACCAGGCTTCTGCCACGCAAAGCAGTGGGTGAGTGATGATGAGGTGAGCGTTGTGGGAACTATCAATATGGACTTCAGAAGTCTTTATCTTCACTTTGAAAATGCTGTATTTACTTATAATAAAGGACTTGCTGCCAAAGTAAAAAAGGACATGCTTAATAACTTTGAGGAAGGCAGGGAAGTTACAAAGGATTATGCAAAGGATGTCATAAGACCACTTAAGCTTGGTACATGTATCCTGCGTATGATATCCCCTTTGTTATAATATTTCGTACTTGCAAGAGAGTGAAAATTATATATAATGATATGTGAATATTGGGTAGGGTGCTATGTGCCAGTGGCACATGTTTAGCACAGACCGAAGCGGAGTGTAGACGTGGGAGTGCGTAGCACGAACAATCCGTAGGTATCATAGTTGTGGGTTGACCCCATAGACATAATGTAAGAAAGAGGTAAACAGTGAAAGAAGAATTAGTTACGGTTAAGGTAGACCATCCGTTAGGAAGTACAGATGAGGATAACCCCTCGGCGGTGTATCCTATTAATGCAGGGTATGTTGTAAATGAAAGTGAACTTGGGCTTTTACAGAATGAAGGCGAACAGAGAGCTTATCTTGTAGGAGTGGATGTTGCAGTTGATGAATATACAGGTGTTCTTATTGCGGTAGCAAGAAGAAGAGATGACTCTAACACAGTGTGGATAGTTGCACCTGAGAATATATTATACAATAAGCAGCAGTTAGAAGAGATAATACATTTTAAAGAGCAGTTCTATGACAGCTTTATTGAGATGGTAGATGAGGAAATGTGGGATGCCTATGATGCCAACGAGAATAAGTTAGGCTTTGAGGTGCGAAGAAGTATGGCAAAGTCACTTCCAGAAGGTGTATATCATGTTGTAGTTATGGTCTATACCATAACTAAGGATGGAATGGTACTTACAACGCAGAGGTCACGTAATAAGACATATCCTTTAAAGTGGGAAGTTACAGGCGGTTCTATTATAAGTGGTGAAACTTCAAGAGAGGGTGCTGCAAGGGAACTGTATGAGGAAACGGGAATATCACGTAAACCAGATGAACTAATTCCTTTATATGAATGTACAGACCATAACAGGCATTGTATATATCATGGATATCTTAACCTGTGTGACAAAGAAGAGCATATCATATTGCAGCCAGGAGAAACGATGGACTATATGTATGTTCCATACAATGAATTTTTTGATTTTGTTATGTCAGAAAGATTTGTGCCATCAGAGCAGAGAAGGTTTGTTCAGAATGAAGAGCAGATAAAGAGAGGCATAATGGCACATATTAATGTTGAGGAACAGGTAATTAATGCATAATATAAAAGGGGAAATAAATATGTCACTTAAAGAATTAGTATTAAAAAACAGGTCATATAGAAGATTTTATCAGGATAAGAAGATAAGCATAGAGGAACTTGAAGAGCTTATTGATATAGTAAGAAATGTGGCATCGGGTGCTAACCGACAGCCATTAAGATATAAGCTTGTATGTGACAATGATAATAATGAGAAAGTATTTTCTACATTAAAGTGGGCAGCAGCACTTACAGACTGGGATGGACCAGAGGAGGGCGAAAAACCTACAGGTTATATTATTATATGTAGTCCGGTGAATGTTCAGGCACCAAGAGATGAGGGAATAGCAGCGCAGACAATACTTCTTTCGGCAGCAGAAAAAGGGCTTGGAGGCTGTATGTTTGCAAGTATCAATATTCCTGAGCTTAACAGTAAGTTAGAAATTCCATCTGAACTGAGTGCAAGAATGGTTATTGCTCTTGGATATCCTAAAGAAACAGTTGTTATAGACGAAGCTTCAGAAGGCGATAATCTTAAATATCACAGAGATGCGAATAATGTTCATCATGTTCCAAAGTTAAAGCTTGAGGATGTGCTTTTATAGTAATATAAATAAAAAGAAAACCGGTTCTTATTAAGGAACCGGTTTTCTTTTTAGGCCTTTGTTACTATAGTGTTTTGTGAAACACTATTAATCTTTTGTTGTATACAGCAAAAAGATATTGCTATTATACTATATATTTATGAATGTGTCAAAAGCAAAATTATACATTTCTGGCAAGCTGGTGATAATTCTTTATAAGCAGAGGAAGTTCAGCTATAAGCATACCTATCCAGCCGGCAAGATATGAAAGAGGAAGTGCCTCTATTCCCATTCCAAGTAAAAGAACAAGAGGAATAGCAGCAATTACACGCACACCCATATTGATAAAACTGCTAAGAAGTGTAATCTTAAGGTCGCCGATACCACGGAAGTATCCCTGTATGCCGTTAGTGGCAGCGGGAAGGATGTACATAAACGATATAAGTCTTAAGTATCTTATACCGTGTAATATAACCTCTTCATCCTTGACAAAAAGAAGCATAAGAGGTCTTGCAAGTACAAAGCATATGAAAAACAGGATAATTCCGTATATGAATTCAAGTATCATGCCGCATCTGAAGCCTTCCTTCATCCGCTTTGGATTATTGGCACCTTTATTCTGTGCCATAAGTGCTGTCATGGCATGGCCGATATTCTGTTCAGGAGTGTAGGCAAAGTCATCTATTCTGTTCACAACTGCAAATGCGGCGGCAACGGATACCCCCATAGTATTGACGATAGCCTGTATACCTATCTTTCCAAGCTGGACAGTAGCCTGCTGCATTGCAGATACCCATCCGTAGCTTATAGTCTTTTTAAGGAGTGAACGGTCAAATATGAGCCATTTCTTTCCAAGGCAGAGGACAGGCACTTTCTTTTGTATATATATTATACAGAATACACAGCACATTATTTCACTTATAACAGTGGATATGGCGCAGCCGTTGCTTCCCATCTTAAGCACTATAACAAAGAATAAGTCACCAAATATGTTGAGCACTGAACTTGCAATAAGGAAGTACAGCGGAGTCTGGCTGTCGCCGAGCGCCCTTAGTGTGCTTGAGAAGAAGTTGTACAGAAATGTAAATACAAGTCCTATAAATATAATGCGCATATATGAGGTTGTGAGCTTCATAATAGAAGCATCTACCTGTAAAATATGCAATATAGGTGTGGCAAGCAGAATACACAGCACACTTAATATAAAAGAGAATATAACACCTGACAGCATAGTTGTACTTATCTGGCGGTGAAGCTTGTCATAGTCTTTGGCACCGTACTGTGTACCCATAAGGATACTTGCTCCCATACATAATCCGTTAAGAAAAAGTATCATAAGTGTCATAACCGGATTACATATACCAACGGCGGCAAGTGCCTCCTTTCCTACAAACTGTCCAACAATAATACTATCAACGGCATTATATGTAAGCTGGAACAGATTGCCCAGAACAAGAGGAATAGTAAATCCTACGAGGAGAGGCATAATCTTTCCTTTGGTTAAGTCTTTAGTCATAATCTTTAGTTCCTTTCGATTTTTCTTTACCGTACATTATAAATACAGTTGCGAAAAAATGCAAAGAAATTTATAATATCTGATATGGCATATACTAGAAGTAAAGTACAGAAAATATATGCTGTTATAGGAGGACAGTGTGAAAAATAAATTTTTCACACGCGAGATTTGTGTCTGCGTGCACTTGACACAAACTCGTTATGCGCAAAAAACGTGCGCAGAAATGAGGAATAGTGTGAAGGTTAAAGCTGAGGATATGCAGCTATACGCTGTTACAGATACACAGTGGCTTAATGGACGTGACTTTCTTGAAGTAATAGAAAGCGTTCTTGCAAATGGAGCTACATTTTTACAGTTAAGGGAAAAAAATGCCACACATGAGGAAATAGTGGCAAAGGCGAAGGCAATAAAGCCAATAGCTAAGAAGTACGGAGTGCCTTTTGTCATAGATGATGACATATATGCAGCTAAAGAGGCAGACGTGGATGGTGTCCACATAGGGCAGAATGATGCAAGCTATGAGAAGGCAAGAGAAGTTCTTGGAGAAGGCAAGATAATAGGAATGACGGTCAAGACAAGGCAGCAGGCAGAAAATGCCATAAGACTTGGCGCTGACTATGTTGGAATGGGGGCAGTGTTTCATACAAGCACTAAAAAAGATGCAAAGGATATGAGCAGGGAAACACTTTTAGAGCTTGCAGGGATGATGGAGGATATTCCGGTGGTCGCCATTGGCGGCATAAGCTATGATAACTGCGATTACTTAAAGGACACAGGTGTTGATGGAATAGCAGTTGTTTCAGCCATATTTGCAAGTGATGACTGTGCGCTTGCCACAAGAAAGCTTTTTGTAAAGACAAGGGAATTGTTTGGAAAGAAAAGAAACATAATAATGGATATGGATGGTACGCTTGCAGACTCTATGCCTTTCTGGAAAAACAGCGCAAGAGAGTATGCGATATTACGTGGAGCAGATATTCCGGATAATTTCGATGAGATAACTGGCGTTATGGACCTTAATGATTATGCTGAGTATGTTAAAAATGTTCTTGGCATAGATACTAATCTTGAGCAGATAACAGAAGCGGCTGTCGAGATTATGAATAAACATTACGAAAAAGATATACCTGCAAAGGACGGTATGACAGAGCTTGTCACGAGAGAATATAAGGCCGGAAGCAGACTTGTTGTGTTTACGGCTTCAGATAGAAGAAGTGTTGAAATTCTTCTTTCACACCTTGGAATAAGAGAATGTTTTTATGATATATATACAGTCTATGATGTAGGACTTAAGAAGAGTGATAAGAACAGCTATCTTAAGGTGGCAGAGCTTGCAGGCATGAAAGATACATCACAGGTATGGGTATATGAGGATATATTAAGAGGTGTAAAGGCAGCGAAAGAGGCCGGACTTAATGTGTGTGCAGTGTATGATGAGGACTCCGCAGGCGACTGGGAGGACATAAAAGAGCTTGCGGATAAGACCCTTGAACTTGTGTAATGTTAATAATGGGAATTAAAAAAATAAATATGGCATTTTATGGAAATTAAAATATATTTTGACCTTAGCATAATAATAATGATTATAGGTTTGAGAGCTTTAAGGTGAGGATATAGAATGTTTTAAATACTTATTATAATAAATATATGGAGATAATATATGAAGGAAAAAGTAGTAGTAGGAATGTCAGGCGGCGTTGACTCGTCAGTTGCAGCATTTCTTTTAAAGGAACAGGGATATGATGTCATCGGTGTCACTATGCAGATATGGCAGGATGACTCAGTGGAAACAACAGAAAATGGATGCTGTGGAATATCAGCAGTCGATGATGCAAGACGTGTTGCAGGACAGCTTGGAATATCTTATTATGTGATGAACTTTAAGAATGAGTTCAAGGAGAATGTAATAGATTATTTTGTGGAAGAATATAAGTTAGGAAGAACTCCTAATCCATGTATAGCATGCAACAGATATGTAAAGTGGGAGTCGCTTTTAAGAAGAAGCCTTGAGATAGGTGCTGACTATATAGCAACAGGACATTATGCAAGAATATGCCAGCTTGAAAATGGACGTTATGCTATCCGTAATTCTGTTACAGCTAAGAAAGACCAGACATATGCACTGTACAATCTTACGCAGCACCAGCTTGAACATACTATTATGCCTATAGGTGATTACACAAAGGAGCAGGTAAGAAAGATAGCTGAAGATAATAATCTTATGGTTGCACATAAGCCTGACAGTATGGAAATATGCTTTGTGCCTGACAATGATTATGCAGGTTATATAGAGAAGACTACGCAGTATAAGTCAGTTCCCGGCAACTTTGTTGATGTGAATGGTAATGTGATAGGAAGACACAACGGTATCATCCACTATACAGTAGGTCAGAGAAAGGGCTTAGGTCTTGCCATGGGACATCCTGTTTTCGTTGTTGCGATAAGACCGGAAACTAATGAGGTTGTGATAGGTGAGAACAGTGATGTATTTTCTAAGACATTATATGCAAAGAATGTAAACTTTATGTCAATAGAAAAGCTTGAGGGTTCTATGCGTGCAACAGGAAAGATAAGATACAGCCACGGTGGGGCAGAATGTACTGTCAGGATGATAGATGATGATACACTTGAATGTACATTTGATGAGTCACAGCGTGCCGTAACACCGGGACAGGCGCTTGTGTTATATGATGGTGAATATGTCCTTGGAGGCGGAGTTATTATCTAAAAGTGAGCAGAAATGAGGATTTATATGAACAGATTAATATATATGGATAATGCGGCAACAACTTCTGTAAAGCCGGAGGTTGTAGAGAGTATGCTGCCTTACTTTACAGAGGAATATGCTAATCCTTCAAGTATATATAACTTTGCACAGAAGACAAAAAATGCAGTTGAGGATGCAAGAGCTGTGATAGCTGATATGCTTAGTGCAGACAAGCCAAATGAAATATATTTTACGGCTGGTGGAAGTGAGTCTGATAACTGGGCACTCAAGGCGGCAGCAGAAACCTTTAAAGATAAAGGCAATCACATAATAACAACAAAGATAGAGCACCACGCCATACTTCATACATGTGAATGGCTTAGTAAACACGGATATGAGGTGACTTATCTGGATGTTGATGAACATGGACTTGTAGACACAGAGGAATTCAGGGCAGCTATCAGGGATAACACGATTATTGCAAGCGTTATGTTTGCTAATAATGAGATAGGTTCAGTTCAGCCAATAAAGGAGCTTGGGGCAATAGCACATTCAAAGGGAGTAGTATTCCATACAGATGCAGTGCAGGCATTTGCGCATATTCCAATAAATGTAGCAGATATGAATATAGATATGTTAAGCGCAAGCGGACACAAGTTTCATGGCCCTAAGGGAACGGGCTTTTTATATCTTAGCAATAAGGTAAAGATAGGCTCATTTATACATGGTGGTTCACAGGAGAGAAGCAGGAGAGCCGGAACACTTAATGTACCGGGAATAATAGGAATGGCAAAGGCGGCAGAGCTTGCTTGTAAGACTATGGATAAAGATAGTGAGCATATGGCACATATCCGTGATTATATGATAGACAGGATATCCTCTGAAATTCCATACGCCATACTTAATGGTGATAAAGAAAAAAGACTTCCGGGCAATATACATTTCAGCTTCAGATACGTGGCAGCAGAGCCGCTTCTTATAATGCTGGACCAGAAGGGAATATGTGTATCGGCAGGTTCAGCGTGTGCCTCTGGTTCTATTGACCCGTCACACGTACTTTTAGCAACAGGAGTGCCTAAGGATATTGCCAAAAGTTCAATAAGAATGACTATAGGCGAGGATATAACAAAGGAAGAAGCCGACTATGCAGTTGATGAGTTGAAGGCGGTAGTTGAAAGATTAAGAAGTATGTCACCGGAATATGCTGAATATATTGCAAGTCAGTCATAATTGAGTGAAATTGTATTTTTAATGTATTTTCATAAAAATATCTTGATATGTATTTGCTGGTGGATATATAATGGACGACAGTTTTGCGGCGTGTATACACAAAATACGCAAAGAAAAGAGGATTATTATGAAATATTTAAAACAATTCTTAATCATTCTGGTTATATCGCTTATAGGAGAGCTGCTTAATAAGCTGCTGCCACTTCCGGTACCGGCAAGTATCTATGGAATGGTGATATTATTTATCGGGCTGTTGTCAGGAGTTATAAAGCTTTCATCTGTCAAAGAGGCAGGAAGTTTTCTTATAGAGATAATGCCAGTAATGTTCATACCGGCAGGTGTGGGACTTATGTCATCATGGCTTAATCTTAAGCCTATTATTATCCCTGTGTGCATTATTACTGTTGCTGCAATATTTACAGTAATGATAGTCAGCGGACATGTAACACAGTTTATTGTAAAACGTACTAAAAAGAATGATGAGTACTGATGTGTTACAGTAAGTTATGGATAAGAAAGGTAAGGAGATTACATTAAGATGAATAATTTTTTTCTTGAGTCAGCATTTGCAGGAGTATCAATAAGCCTTATAGCGTATATGGCGGGGGTATTTCTTAAAAAGAAGTTTAAAATAGGGTTGTTTAACCCATTACTTATATCAATAATAGTTACAATGGTTGTGCTTATAGTTGGTAAGGTGGACTATGAAAGCTACAATGCAGGGGCTAAGTACTTAAGCTGGCTGCTAACACCTGCAACTGTGTGTCTTGCAATTCCTTTATATGAGCAGATACAGCTTTTAAAGAGTAACTTTGCAGCGATAGTATCAGGCATAGCTGCAGGAGTTGTTACAAGTCTTTTAACGGTGCTTGTGTTGTCTGCGATTATGGGACTTACACACGAACAGTATGTTACTATGCTTCCTAAGTCAATCACAACTGCGATAGGTATGGGCGTATCTGAGGAGCTTGGAGGATATGTGACTATCACTGTGGCAGTAATCGTAGTCACAGGTGTTATTGGCAATATTCTTGCAGAATTTATATGTAAAATATTCAGAATAACAGACCCTATAGCAAAGGGTGTTGCGATAGGCACATCATCACATGCTGTCGGAACTGCAAAGGCTATTGAGATGGGTGAGATAGAGGGTGCTATGAGCAGTCTTTCAATAGCAGTAGCTGGTATACTTACAGTTGTTGGTGCAAGCGTATTTGCTAACTTTTTATAAATGTTTATTACATTTAAGCAGAATGGAATAAAGTAAAAGTTTAAATAAGTGACTATAAATATATAGAAGGTGTGGATTATGATTATTACTATAGCAAGACAGTGCGGCTGTCAGGGTGATGAGATAGGACAGAAGTTAGCAGAAGAGTATGGACTTTCCTTTTATAATAAAGAGCATATAGTAAGGCTGGCAAAGGAAAAAGGCATATATGAGAAGTTTCCATACTTTTTTTCTGAAATTCCTGTAAATGCACTTATGCATACTATAAGTGATGATGAGGGCAATATACTTCTTTCTGAGGCAAAAAAAGCCCTGTATCCACTTATAGGTGATGAGAACTGCGTTATAATAGGAAGATGTGCGAACTATGCATTTGCTGACAGAAAGGATAAGATAAGCGTATTCTTAAGCGGTGACAGGGAAGCAAGAATAAAGCATATAGCAGAAAAGCACAACATCGCGGAAAGAAAAGCCAAGGTTGTGGTTGATGAAACAGACAGCAGAAGAAGGGAGTTTCATAAGTACACTTCTAATCAGGAGTGGGGAAATGCAGCGTACTATGACCTGTGTATAGATGAAACAAAGGCTGGGGTTGATGGTGTGATTAAGATTATTAAGGATTATATTGAAGCTGCTAATAATTCATAAATATAATACTATAAATTAGCAGATATAGAAAAACGATTTATTTTTGTGTAATTTTATGTATTTACACATTTATAGTATCATATCTGAATATTAAATATAGATTATGGCCAAATTGTATGTTATAATTAGCCTTTATTACAGAGTTGTCTAATAATGTGGGCGCAGAACTTGTTTTGTGGCTCATAGATGTAAGGGGAGGGAGATTGTATGACATTTGAGATAATCTTAGTAGCTATTGTTCTTATTTTATGTATTGCAGCAGATAAGTTTTCAGGAAAGTTCGGCATGCCAGCACTTATACTTTTTATAGGTATTGGCATGCTTTTTGGATGTGATGGAATAGCAGGGATTGAGTTTGACAATTTTAGGGCGACCGAGTACATATGTAATATAGCGCTTGGCTTTATTATGTTTTATGGCGGTTTTAATACAAAGTGGAAGACTGCGAAGCCTGTGGCGGCAAAGGCAATCTTACTGTCTACCTGTGGTGTGCTTTTAACAGCAGCATTTACGGCAGTATTCTGTTTTTATGTGTTAAAGTTTCCATTTGCAGAAAGCTTTCTTGTGGGTGCAGTTATATCGGCAACAGATGCGGCAAGCGTCTTTGCGATATTAAGACGTAAAAAGCTTAACCTTAAGGACGGTGTTGCATCGCTTCTTGAGATTGAGAGTGGTAGTAATGACCCTGTGGCATATATGCTTACAGTTATAGGAATATCAATACTTAATGGTGATAATCTGTCCTCTGTACCATATGCCATATTTGCACAGCTTGTATATGGAACGCTTATAGGCGTGGTGCTTGCGGTTGTTGCGATATATGTACTCACCAAGACAGATGTTATAGCCAATGGTCTTGATACCATATTTATACTGGCAGTTGTGCTGCTTGGTCTTGGATTATCGCAGTATGTGGGCGGTAATGGTTTCTTATGTATATATCTTTTGGGCATACTTCTTGGAAACAGCCGAATAAGAAACAAAGGAAACATTGTGCCTTTCTTTGACGGCGTTACAACACTTGCGCAGATAGTCATATTCTTTATGCTTGGATTATTATCATATCCGCATATGTTTCCATCAATTATACCTACATCCATAGCGATTGCGGTATTTCTTACATTTGTGGCAAGACCTGTGGCAGTATTTGCAATTCTTCTTCCGTTTAAATGTTCAATAAGGCAGTGTCTGCTTGTGTCGTGGGCAGGACTCAGGGGTGCTTCTTCCATAGTTTTCTCGATATTTGTTATGGCTGGCGGCGCTGATATGTCTAAGGACCTTTTTAATATAGTCTTTATGATATCGCTTATGTCAGTTGCCATACAGGGAACGCTGCTTCCGGCAGTATCATCAAAGCTTGGCATGATAGATGAAAAGAGCGATGTAAGAAAGACCTTCAACGATTATCAGGAGGAGTCAGCGATAACGCTTATGAGAATGTTTATACCAGAAGGACATAACTGGGAAAATAAGCTTATAAGTGAAGTACATATGCCAACCGGGGCTATAGCGCTTATGATAAAAAGAGGCAGGGAGTCTATAATAACAAGGGGCAATACAAGAATACTTGGCGGAGATAATCTCATACTCAGTGTTCCAGCCTATGAAAGCTCAGATAATGACTCACTTGAGGAAGTGATTATAACATCGGATAATCCATGGTGCAACAAGACGATAAGAGAGCTTAATCTTTCACAGGATTTAATAATTGCCCTTGTAAAACGTGGAGAAGAGAATATAATACCAGTTGGTGATACATTTATTATGGATGGGGATGTCGTGGTTATATATCGCGGTTAGTACATATGATTATGATATATCAGCCATATTATTTTGGTACTTTACATATGATTGTGGATTTATTATAATCAGTTGAATATAAAAACACATAGGAAAAAGGTGAATTGTTGTGAGAACTAAAAAACAGATACAGATGTCGGAAACATTTATAAACAGCGCTGTACTTGCGGTATCAGGTGGTTTTCAGGATGCGTATACCTACTTTACAAGGGATAAGGTATTCTCAAATGCACAGACTGGTAACGTTGTTCTTATGAGCCAGAACTTTATGACAGGTAACATAGTTGGTGGAATAAAGTATCTTTTCCCATTTCTGGCGTTTGGACTTGGCGTGTTTGTGACTGAGCAGATTAATGCAAAGTATAAGATGGCAAAAAAGATACACTGGAGGCAGCTTGTACTTCTTATAGAGATAGCTATTCTTACTATTGTAGGTTTTATGCCAGAGTCACTTAATATGGCGGCTACCGTTATGGTATCATTTTCGTGTGCTATGCAGGTGCAGGCGTTCAGGAAGGTCAACGGTTTTGCATATGCAAGTACAATGTGCATAGGTAATCTGAGAAGTGGTACAGATGCGCTTTCAGTATATGTGAGAGAAAGAAATAAGGAACAGCTTATAAAAGCCTTCCACTACTTTGGAATAATATTCTTCTTTGCACTCGGCGCAGGAATTGGCGGCAATCTTTCAGTAAGCTGGGGTGTGCATACGATATGGGTATCGTCAGTTATACTTTTTATAAGCATGGGGCTTATGTGGTATGAGAAGCATAGGAAATAGTGGAGATGTATTGCAGAATATTATCATGAACCAGCCTTGATGGGCTGGTTTTTTTGAGTTATAATTAAACATTTCTTGTACGTGTATACAGATTAGTGGTATTATTTAACGTATGTGTGCAGGATAAACAGACGATATGAGGAAAATACGTTATTTAGTGGGCATATCTTAACATACATACAGGATAAATACGGAGGGTATAGAAAGGTGGAGTACAGCAAAGAACAGACAGAAGCTATTAACAGCATAGACGGACAGGTGTGTATAATATCAGTTGCAGGTTCAGGAAAGACGGCTGTTATTGTGGCAAGGGCAGACAATATAGTAAGGCACGGTGTTAAGCCATACCGCATACTTGTGCTCACATTTTCAAAGGCGGCAGCAGCACATATGCAGGAGCGTTACATACAGATGTACGGTGACAATGGCATACGTTTCTCGACTATCCATTCGCTGTGCTATTCGGTGCTTGTGAGGGCGTATGGACTTAAGCCGGAGTCAGTGCTTTCGGATAAGGACAGATTTAAGTTTCTCACAGAGTTTCATAACCAGCTTATATATAAGAGGGTTGTTGGAGTTCCAGAGGATTTAGATGAATTCTACCGGAAATGTGATGAATATATATCGGAAGAGGCG
>FR886325.1:21341-42882 GCA_000436535.1 Eubacterium sp. CAG:252
CGGAAGAGGCGCGTAATGAGTATTATGAAAATACGAAGAAGTATATAGATACGCATAAGAATGCTGCGTGTAATACAAGCCAGTATTTTAAGATGATATGTAGAAATGAATATGAAGTAAATGGATATAGTTGTAATAATAATAATTCTTGTATGAATTATAGCAATGCTGACAATGGTTATGATAGTAAAGGTGTGTATGATAACAAAAAGAATTCGGACAGCCCAATGTCAGTACAAAGTGCAGCATATGAGAACGGCGGCACATCCAATACATCCGCAACTTATAAATCAGATACCACATCAAGAAATAAGGCATATCTCAAGCTTGTATACGAACAGTATAAAAAGTACAAGCTGTCTAATAAAAAGCTGGACTTTGATGATATGATTATATACTGCCATAAGTGTCTTAGCAGGAACCAAAGGGAGCTTGAGTACTGGCAGGGTGTGTTTGACTATGTGTGCGTTGATGAGTTTCAGGACACAGGGCTTCTTCAGGCAGATATTATATATATGGTGGCTGATACAAAGAAAAATGTGTGTGTAGTTGGTGATGATGACCAGTCGATATATGGTTTCAGAGGTGCAAGCGGCACTGTATTTATGGACTTTATGAAGCGTTTTCCAGATGCTAAAAAGATAATACTTGGAACGAATTACAGAAGTCTTCCTTATATAATAAAGGGGGCTGACAAGGTTGTAAGCAATAACCAGGTAAGAATTAAAAAGGATATGAAAGCCTACAGGAGTGGTGATGGCAGAATTCACATAAGAGAAGCTGCAACACAGGGTAGACAGGCTGATATGGTTATATCGCTTATCAATGATTATATAAAAAATGGTGGTGAGCTTAATGATATTGCTGTGTTATACAGGGTCAAAAAAGAGGCATCGGTGCTTGTAAGCTCACTTGAAACCATTGGTATGCCATTTTTTACAAGAGATATGGTGGATGATATCCATCTTGGTATGTGTTATAAAGATATGCTTGCGTACTACAGGTTATCAAGAGGAATACCGGAGAGCGGCGACTTGCAGCGCATAATCAACCGTCCTAAGAGATATTTAAAGTCTAATCTTATAAGAGGCTGTGAGTTTGACCGTAATAAGATATATGAAGCGTGTACGAAAAATGCTTCAAGGCAGGAATGTTTAAGAATAAATGATACAGTAAATGATATGTTTCTTGACTTCAGGACACTTTCCAAGATAGATAATCCGACACAGTTTATAAACTACATTTACAGTAATATGAACTATGAGGAAAGCCTGTACGAGTATGCGGAGTATGTAGGACTTGACAGCGAGGATATGTTAAACCAGTCGGAAATGATGAAAAAAGAGTCGTTGAAGCTTGACAATATGAAAGAGTGGTACAGTTATATAGTGGATAAGGAGTACAGGCAGAGAGTTGATAAGAATAAGGGCCTGTATCTTAGTACATTTCACGGGGCGAAGGGTCTTGAGTGGAAAAAGGTTATAATAATATCTGCCAATGAGCGTATCACGCCATATGCATATATGGGGAAGGTTGATGACTACGAGGAGGAACGTAGGCTCTTTTATGTGGCTATGACAAGGGCAAAGGATGAGCTGGACATATTATATATAGAAGGAAGTGGCAATGCACGCCAGCGGTCCAGGTTTATAGAAGAGCTCATAGTGTGAAAAATAAATTTTTCACACGCGAGATTTATGTCTGCGCGCGCTTGACACAAACTTGTAATGCGCAAAAAACGTGCGCAGAAATGATGATTAGCATAAGTAAATAAAATATAAAAAATTACTAAAAATGTTGCAATATTAGTTGATATAAGCCATAATTAATCTTAATTGTTGTACAAAATTCAGATGTATGGCATAAAATATAACCAATAAAAAGGGAGTTATATCTTATGGAGAAAAGAGAGAAGAAAAAAGATATTATAATATTTGGCATAGTTATGGCTATAAGTCTTTCCGTTGCGCTTAATATAGGCAATATATTTGGTGGTGTTGGAACATTTATTAAAATCGTCAATCCAATACTTTTAGGATGTATGATTGCCATTATACTTAATGTGCCGATGGAGGCGTTATCAAGGGTATTTGAGAAAATGTCGGGAAAGGTGAAGTTCTTAAAGAAGGAAAAGACACGAAATGGTATAAGTCTTGTTATATCTATAGTCGGTGTTGTGCTTATATTTGGGGTTATTATATGGATGATTATTCCGGGGCTTATAGAGTCAGTGTCAGTATTTATTAAGAATTTCGACACAAACCTGGACTCAGTAACACAGCTTCTTAATAAGTACGGTGACCATCTTTCGCTTGTGAGAGATTATGTGGATAAGATAGACTGGAACAACATATTAAAAAATGTCGGTAATATGCTTATAGCTGCTCTTAATGGCGTGTTTACAGGACTTCCACAGATAGGCTCATCACTTTTTAACCTGAGTATATCAATTATTATTGCAATATATGTGCTTATGGATAAGAAGAAGCTCTTAAGCCAGATAGACAGACTGATAGAAGCAGTATTTACTAAAAAGATATCATCAAAAGTTGAAAGATGTGTTAATCTTTTCGCAGAAACTTATGCAAGCTTCCTTACAGGACAGTGCGTTGAGTCGTGCATACTTGCAGTGCTTATGTTTGTAACACTCAGTGTATGCCGTATGCCATATGCAGGGCTTATATCCATAATGGCAGCGGTATTCCAGTTTGTTCCATACATAGGTGCATTTATGGCGTGTGTAATAGGAGCGATACTTGTGTTGTTTACCAATCCTGTACTTACAATATGGTTTGTAATTGTATTTCAGGTTGTACAGTTTGTTGAAGGACAGTTTATATATCCAAGAGTAGTTGGAAGCTCAGTAGGTCTTCCTGCGCTCTTAACACTTATGGCAGTGTTCCTTGGAGGTAAGTTCTTCGGACTTATAGGTATGATATTCTTTATTCCGCTTACTTCTGTTATATATCAGCTTGTTGGTGAGATGGTTAATAACAGGCTTAAGAAAAATACACAGGATAATGCAGTCAGTATTATAAATGATAAGGAAAATGTAAATAATGAGGCAGAGGCAGTTAAGGTTAATAAGTAACAGAAATGGGGTATAGTGTGAAAAATATATTGATTATAGCGACAGGTGGAACGATAGCCTCCACAGACTCAGGTGATGGTCTTGTACCAGCCATAGATGTCAAAAAGCTTATTTCTTATATTCCTGATATATCTGGTAGGTGTAATATTGATGGTATATCTATTATGAATATAGACAGTTCAAATATGACACCTTCACTTATGAAAAAGGTTGCTGATGCGGTAGTTGATAATTATGGTGATTTTGATGGTTTTGTCGTGACACATGGAACGGATACGTTAGGATACAGTGCGGCTGCTGTGACATATATGTTAAAAGGTCTTGGCAAGCCGGTTGTATTTACTGGTTCGCAGCTTCCGATAGAACACAGTGATACAGATGCGAAAAGAAATCTCTTTGATGCCGTGTGTTTTGCCTGTGAAAATGTCAGTGGCGTATATGTTGTGTTTAATGGAATAGTTATATATGGAACACACGCAAGGAAGATAAAAACAACAAGCTTTGATGCATTTGAGAGTGCTAATATTGAAGCGGCCGCAAAGGTTGTTAATGGGGTTGTTGTATATAGTGGTGAATTCAGCAAGGAAAAACATAGATATATAGAGTATAATAAGTATTCTGAAAATGATAAAAGTGATAATGATAGTAATGACACCGGATTATATGCTGACACTGATATGTGTGAGGATATTATGGTTCTTAAGCTGTTTCCGGGAATTAAAACAGATATATTTGATTATATTAAAGAGCATTACCGGGGTGTCATAATAGAAAGCTTTGGAATAGGCGGAATTCCATGTACAGCAGGTGATGAGGAGAATGACAGTAACAGCAGTGTAGCTGAAAAGATAGGTGAGCTTACAGAGGCAGGCATTGCCGTGGTTATTACGACACAGTGTATGTATGAGGGCGTATCGCTGGATGTGTATGAAGTCGGACATATTCTTGCAAGACAGAATGTTATTGTGGCGAAGGATATGACAACGGAGGCTGTTACGATGAAGCTTATGTGGGCACTTGCGCATTATACTAAGATGACGGATGTTAAGGAATTTATGGAAGTGCTTAATGTTGAGGGTGCAAGAATGGCAACACAGTATATCGTAGACAAGCTTGGTGAAGGAATATGAAGGAATAAAGGTAGCAGAGCTTCAGGGAACTTCGGGTGCATCGGCAGCTATTGACAGGTCAGAAGGTTTCCATAAGGTAGCAGACAGCAAGTTAAATGTTGTAGCAAGCCAGACAGCGAACTTTAACAGAACAGAAGGTATGAGTGTCATGGAAAATATGCTTCAGGTAGATGGTGACATAAAGGCTGTATTTGCAGCTAATGATGAGATGGCGCTTGGTGCAGTTGAAGCCATGTCAGGAGCAGGAAAAAATGTTTTAGTTGTAGGCTTTGATGCGACAGATGATGCCATAGCAGCAGTAAAGGCGGGAAGAATGGCAGCGACAGTAGCACAGTAGCCGGAGCTTATCGGTTCTACAGCGGTTGAAAATGCGGTTAATCTTATTAATGGGGTAAGTATCCCTTCATCAATACCTGTAGAGGTTACACTTATAACTAAGTAAAAGTAATTAGGATAGTTGTTTATAAATGTCAGGGTTAAAAGTTAATACGATATTTAACCCTGACATTACTGGCGATTGTAATAAATAAGAATAGGAGAATAGTGTGAAAAATAAATTTTTAACACGCGAGATTTGTGTCTTGGCGCACCTGGCACAAACTCGTTATGTGCAAAAAAAGGTGAGCAGAAAAGAGGATTATTATGAAAGTATTAAACATAGGTTCATTAAATATTGATTATGTATACAATGTTTCGCATATAGTAAGACAGGGTGAAACGCTTGCAACATCTGATATGAATATATATCCAGGTGGAAAGGGAATTAACCAGTCGGTAGCACTTGCAAAGGCAGGGGCAGAAGTATATCACTGTGGTCTTATAGGTGAGGATGGAAAGCTATTCCTTGATGAGTGTGAGAAGTATGGAGTAAACTCAGATTACATCAAAGTGGTTGTCACTAAAACAGGACATACCATAATACAGATAGATGAAAACGCACAGAACTGCATTTTATTATATGGAGGAGCTAACCAGAAGCTTACAGAAGAGTATATAGATGAGGTTATAGAGCATTTTGATAAGGGAGATGTTCTTCTTTTACAGAATGAAGTAAATAATATACCATATATTGTAGACAGAGCCTACGATAAAGGAATGATAATAGCACTTAACCCATCACCTTTTAATGAGAAGCTGGATGAAGTAGATATGAGCAAGATAAGCATATTTATCCTTAATGAGATAGAAGGTGAGGAACTCACAGGCTGCAGCAAGCCGGGTGATATAATAAGCTGTATGATAAGAGATTATTCAGGCGCAAGAGTTGTTCTTACACTTGGTGGTGACGGCGCTATATATGCGGATAAGGATAACTATGTACATCAGACTATATTTAAGGTGGATGCTGTTGATACGACTGCGGCAGGTGATACATTTACAGGGTACTTCCTTGCAGGACTTATGGAGGGCATGAATATAAAGGATGTGTTAAGATTAAGTGCAAAGGCTGCATCAATAGCGGTTACAAGAAAGGGTGCAATACCTTCGATACCTTATAGAAAAGAAGTATAAATGTCAGAAAGCCGGTTGCATTTTAAAAGTTATACTAAATATAACTGAAAAATTACCGATATAATAATCAGATATCCACGGAGGGAATTATATATCTGGTATTTTATATACGGAAAGGAAGATAATGAATATTACTAATCAGACTTCAACATTACTTGATATGTTAAACAGCAGCAGTAGCAGCAGTAAAACAAGTAAGTCAGACTCATATGTTGATATACTTATTCAGAATAATAATCTGAGATATCAGCAGAGAATGAAGGAAGTACTTGGAACTAATGTGGGTTCTTCATCAAAGGATGCAGAGTACGAGAAGACAGCAGGCGCGGCAGCCAATCTTAACAAGGCGATAGAAGCACTTTCAGATACTTCTATATGGAACACAGACAGTAAGGATTATTCAAGTGACAGCACATATGATGCCATAGCCAACTTTGTAAGTTCTTACAACACACTTTTAAGTAAGATTGACAGTGTGGGAAGCACAATCAAGAATACTTATGGTACAAGGCTTAATGACCTTACAGATAAGAATAAGGAAGCTCTTGAAGCCATAGGAATTACTGTCGAGAGTGATGGAAAGCTTAAGATTGATTCAGATAAGCTTAAGCAGGCTGATATCAGTGAAGTTAAGAAGATATTTGGAAGTGATTCTGAGTTTATAAAAGGTGTTAAAGAACAGTCGGAGGAAGTCAATAATATTGTTTCACAGGCTTTAAGCATCCAGAAGAGCTTATCATCACTTTATAATTCTTCATCATCAAGTGTTGATGTGTCAGAACTGTTGTATGGAAGTTCTTACGACAGTATAGGATAGCTGATGAAAATGGAAATGTAAGAAACAATCCTCACACATCAGACAATAGTTAAGTAGTATAATATTAAATATAATCCTGTCATCAGATAGTTAAGGCGGTCTGGTGACAGGATTTTTTGTTAAATTATGCGATGTAAAGGTCAAAAGTTTTATGATTATTTGTCAAGAGTGGGGAGAGCTTAGAACCAGTTTTATTATGCAGGCACGAACGCCATTTTGACCTTTATATCATTATATAGAAATATAATAATTAATGATATTGCACGGTAAACTAATTAATAAGTTTACTTTGCTATATAATCCTTTGCAATATCCTTAAGTATATCAGCAGACTTTTTAAGTTCAGCCATTTCATTGTCACTAAGTCCGATAGGAACAACCTTCTCAACACCATTTTCACCGACTACAGAAGGAATACTAAGGACAACGTCATTAAGTCCATATTCACCAGTCATAAGGCTTGATACTGGAAGAATAGACTTTTCGTTTCGAACGATAGCCTCGCATATTCTCTTGACTGCCATAGCTATTCCATAATATGTGGCATGCTTTCTTTCGATAATCTCGTAAGCACTGTTTTTAACATCATCAAATATTTTCTTCATAGATGCCTCGTGGTTGAAGTGACCGCGCAGTTCGCAGAAATCGTTCACAGAAAGACCACCTATCCTTGCGTTGCTCCATGCGGCAAGTTCACTGTCACCGTGTTCACCGATAATAAATGCGTGGACACTCCGGCTGTCAATATCAAGGTGCTCACCTAACAGATATTTAAATCGTCCTGTATCAAGAACTGTACCGGAGCCGATAACACGGTTCGCAGGATACCCTGACTCTTTAAGTGCGATAAGTGTAAGTATATCAACAGGATTAGATACAATAAGAAGAATTCCGCCAAAGTCACGTTTCTTTATTTCACCGATGATGGACTTCATAATAGCAGCATTTTTCTTGATAAGGTCAAGGCGTGTTTCGCCCGGTTTCTGGTTGGCACCGGCTGTTATAACAATAATGGCGGCATCGGTTATGTCATCATAATTGCCTGCATATATCTGCATAGGCCTTGCAAATGAAATGCCATGGCTTATATCCATAGCCTCACCCTCTGCACGGTCAGTATCAGCATCTATTAAAACCATTTCTGAGAATAATCCGCTCTGCATAAGTGCAAAAGCAGAAGAAGAACCAACAAAACCACATCCAATTACAGCAACTTTTCTACTATTTACTTTCATATTAATCCTCATTTCCGCGCACATTTTCGGTATGATAATGAACCTGTGCAGTGTGCGCCCAGACACAAGTCATAAGATTAGTCTATGCAATAACAGATGTACTATTCCGCGGTTTTTGTATACAACATACATTGTTATTTCTTTAACAAATTATAGCACTTAATAGTTTGTATGCAAGATTTATATACAAAACATTTTTTTGTGCAAAATTACAAAAATCTTCTTTATTTTATATGTTATGTTAGATAACACTCTGTATAAGAATTTAAAGTTATAAAAAAAATCTTAAATAATGGGGTTCTGATTAATATTTTTGTTGACTTAATGGTGTAATACAGTTATTTTTATGAATAAATAAGTTGATGAAAAAGAATTTTTTACTTGGGACATGCTAAACACTGAAAACGAAATAAAATGTCAGAGTGTATATTTAAAAGGGAGTTGTGTTGAGATATGGGAATAAACCAGAAAAAGCCTCGTGATTTAATAGAAAAAATCAGGGAAAGTATAAGTGGTAACATACAATATATCAAAGTTGGTGTTGTGGCGGCAGCTATTATAATAGTATGTATTGTGATTATGGTTATTTCAGGCATAAATTATGAAAAGACTAATAATAACATATCTGCCAATAACAATAATGTAACAACAGCAGAGAGCACGTCCAACGGTGACAATGCTGATAATACAGAGAGTACAGATAATAGTAATAACAATAATAATGAAGAAGTGTCAGATGGCGACCCACAGAAGCGGTATACAGAAGAGAACGGAAAAGAGGTAACTATGGCTTCGCTTCTTGGAGATAATGGAGCTTATTCTAACGGAGCAGATGTTTCAAAGCTTCAGGGCAGGATAAACTGGATGAAGGTGGCAGAAAGCGGCATAGATTATGTTATGATAAGAGTGGGATATCGTAGTGACACTGATGGAACGATATGTGAGGATAAATATGCTTCTTATAATCTTATAAGCGCTCAGGCAGTTGGCTTAAAAGTAGGTGTATATTTCTATTCAACTGCGGTTAATGAGGAAGAAGCAGAGCAGGAGGCGCATTGGGTCATAAATTATGTTGCAGGATATTCAATAACATATCCGGTGGTATACAGGTGTGAGGATTATACAAGTGAATCAAGCCGAATGTATGGTCTTTCCAATGATGAGAGGACGGAAAATGCGCTTGCATTTATGAATACAATATCAGAAGCGGGTTATAATGCCATGCTGTATGCTGGAAAGAATGAACTTGAGGGAAACAGCCAGTGGAATACAGATGATATAGAGGAACAGTATCCTGTGTGGTTGGCTTCATATAATGAGGGAGCATATCCTTTGGTGTCAGCTCCTGACTATGATGGTGTATGCGCTATGTGGACGTACACTAACAAGGGACATGTTGGTGGAATATATGAGGATGTGGATATGAATGTGGCATATTTCAGCTATGACAGGGAGGCAGATCCATTTGACCCGGATGACAGGTTATATGACAGCATCAATGAGGCAGAGCTTGGAATTGTGTTTAAGAGTGTTGACGAAACGGTGACAGCCAAAGAGGAAACTACGTTAAGAAGCCTCCCTGATATAAAAGGAACGGTTGAGTATGTGCTGTATAACGGTGATACAGCAAGAAGAACGGCTTTAGGTGATAATGGCTGGTCAAGGCTTGAATATAATGGCGAAATTGTATATGCCATAACAAGTTACCTTACTACAGACCTTGATAGTGAGTCTTAGCTGTAACGCTTAAAAATGGTGATTATGTTATAGGAGTTATAAATATGCATAGTTGGTTACAAGCGGAATATAACGGTCAGAAGTTATATGCAGTGTCAGGCTGGTTTATGGGTTAAAATAATGACATAATAGATAATTTTTTGCTATATGTGAAGAATATTATTTATAAATATATCAACATAAAAAAGGAGAAATACAATGAAATCAAGAAACAAAGGTATTATTAAAGCTATGACAATGTTTGCAGCTTTAATAATAATGGTAACAGGACTTTACGGGTGTGGTACGGGTGCTGACAGCACATCGGATGAAGACAAGAAGGCGGCTTCAGAAGGATACGATATAACAGCGGGAGCATCTGTAGATAATCCATATACATTTACAGATGACTATGGAAGAAGTGTCACAGTAACATCACATAACAGGGTTGCAGCCATGATAGGAAGCTTTTCTGACATATGGACATCTGCAGGTGGTGAAATCGTTGCTGCGGCTAATGATACATGGACGAACTTTGACTTAGGACTTTCTGAGTCGGTTGTTAATATTGGAAGCATATTAAATCCTAATACAGAGCTTCTCATAGCGGCACAGCCGGACTTTGTCATAGCAAGCTGTAATACAGATTCTAATATAGCACTTATGAGTACACTTGAAAATGCGGGGATAACGGTTGCTTACTTTGATGTATCCAACTTCTCACAGTATCTTAATATGCTTGACCACTGCACTATGATAACAGGAAGAAGAGACCTTTATAAGACTAATGGTGAGGATGTAAAGGCACAGATAGATGAAGTAAAGAGCAGTATGGGTGATAATCATCCAAAGGTGCTTTTCATAAGGGCAGCAGCGAGCAGCGTAAAGGCTAAAGGAAGCACTGGTTCAGTAGGTGGTGAGATGCTTGCAGACCTTGGATGTATTAATATAGCAGACTCAGATAAGAGCCTTTTAGACGACCTAAGTCTTGAGGCGATAGTTGCGGCGGACCCTGATTACATATTTGTAACGACACAGGGTAACGATACAGAAGCAGCTATGAAGAATTTCGATAAGTTAGTTTCAGATAATCCAGCGTGGTCATCGCTGAGGGCTGTAAAAGAGAGCAGATATTATGTGCTTGATAAGAAAATGTACAACTTAAAGCCTAATGCCCAGTGGGGTAAGGCGTATAAGCAGCTTGCAGATATATTGAATTATGGATTGACTGATTAAATACAGTATAAGGAGGATAAATATATGGGATACTTTCCATTTTTTATTGATATCAAAGGAAAAAAGGGTCTTATCATAGGCGGTGGAAGAATAGCAGAACATAAGCTTAAGAAAATTCTTGCATATGAGCCGGATATAACTGTTGTTGCAACAAAGATAAGTGACAGTATCAGAAGCGTTGAAGGTATCAAGCTTATTGAGAGAGAATTTGTCAATTCAGACCTTGAGGGTTGTTCTTTCTGTATAGCTGCCACAGACGATAAGAAGTTTAATGCATATGTGGCTGGTGTGTGCCGTAAAAACCATATATTTATAAATGTGGTGGATGATAAAGACAACTGTCAGTTCCTTTTTCCATCGGTATATAAGGCGGGCAATCTGTCTATAGGAATATCAACACAGGGTGCAAGCCCATATGTGGCTGCTGATATAAAGAACCGCATAGTGTCAGAACTTCCTGTTGATATAGAGCAGATACTTGATTATCTGTGTTCAATAAGAGAAAATATTAAGGAAAAGGTTGATTCCTCATCTGACAGGGCGGCTATATTTAAAGCTGCTGCAAGAAGATGTATGGTGCTTGAAAGAAAGCTTGAAGAGGATGAGCTTGATGAGATAATACGCTCGGTTACTGACAGCAGCAATGAAGAGGTAAAAAAAGGTAAGGTTATAATAGCCGGTGCCGGATGTGGTTCATATGACCTCATAACAGTAAGGGCACTTAACGCCATAAAGAGTGCGCAGGTGCTTGTATATGATGACCTGATAGATGAAAGAATTCTTGAGTATGCATTAGAGAGCTGTGAAAAGATATACGTAGGCAAGAGAAATGGAAAGCACAGTGCTCCACAGCAGGAGATTAATGAGCTTCTTTTAGCAAAGGCAGAAGAAGGAAAGCTTGTAGTGCGACTTAAGGGTGGTGACCCGTATGTATTTGGAAGAGGCGCAGAGGAAGTATTATATCTTAAGGAAAAAGGCATAGAAACAGAGGAAATACCAGGTATAAGCTCTGCAATAGCCATTCCTGCCATGGCTGGAATACCTGTGACACACAGAAATGTAAGTAGAAGCTTTTCTGTTATAACTGGTCATACAGCACCTGCTGATGAGTCAGATGTCACAGCATTACATAGTGATATAAAGAATTCAGCAGCTATGGACGGAACATGCGTATATCTTATGGGACTTACACATCTTAAGGAAATAGCTGATACACTTATGCAGGAGGGGAAGCCAGCGGATACACCTGCGGCAGTTATAAGTGGAGGTTTTGATGGTTCATACAGGGCGGTATATGGAACTCTTAGGGATATAGCAGAGAAGACTGCAAAGGAAGGAATAGAGTCACCTGCAGTTATTGTTACAGGCGATGTGGTTGGTTTTCAGGAAAAATTGAAATAAAATCAAAATAAAACACATAAACATATTGACTTTGTAGGGAAATAGGTATAATATAACAATACAATTTCCAAAGGTTGCCAGGCAACTAATATGCGCCTGGCAATATTTTTTAATCAATAAACATACTAACGTACTATGTATGTATGAAAACGGGATTAAACAAAAGAATAATACATATCTCTGGTTAGAATTAAAATAAAATGCTCAGGGATTGCAGAACAGGAAAGGAGATAAAGACAATGACTATAAAAAAGCTTAATAAAAGAATGACTTCAGTAAAAGCAGTTGGTATGGCTTGTATAATGTTATCTTTAACACTTCTTTCCGGATGTGGCAAGAGGGATGGTCTTACGATTACCAATGTATCTTATGACCCTACAAGAGAGTTCTACGAGGAATATAACACTGCATTTGCTGATTATTATATGAAGGAATATGGAAAGCAGATAAAAGTCATACAGTCACACGGTGGGTCAGGCAGTCAGGCGCGTTCGGTAGTTGAGGGCTGTAATGCAGATGTTGTCACACTTGCACTTGAACACGACATAACACTTATACAGAATACAGGACTAATAGATGCAGGCTGGAAGGATGAGTATGACAGGGACTCAGCACCTTACACATCCACAATCGTATTTCTTGTAAGAAAAGGTAATCCACTTGGAATTAAAGACTGGGATGACCTTATAAAGGATGGTGTTGAGGTTATAACACCAGACCCTAAGAGCAGCGGTGGTGCCTGCTGGAACTTCCTTGCAGTACTCAGCTATGTCAAAGAAAAGTACACAGATGAGAGCTCACAGAAGGAATTTTTAAGAAAGCTTTATTCTAATGTTTCAGTACTTGACTCAGGAGCAAGAGGCTCGACAACAACATTTGTTGAGAATAAGAAGGGTGATGTACTTATAGCGTGGGAGAATGAGGCGATTAATTCGATGAATTCTTATCCGGGTGAATATGAGATGATTACACCAACTGTCAGCATACTAGCACAGCCTAGTGTTGCAGTTGTAGATGATAATGTAAAGGTTAATAAGTCAGAGGAGCTTGCAAGTGCATATCTTTCATACCTTTATTCAGATGAGGCACAAAGACTTGCAGCAAAGTATGGCTACAGACCTTCAGATAAGGATATTTTATCTGAGTATGGAGATGAATTTGACCTGAACGTAAGACTTACAACCATAGATGATTATGGTGGATGGGGTGAGGCTTACAGAATATATTTTGATGACGGAGGCTGGTTCGATGAAATATACGACAACTGATAAGATTAATGAAGAACATGACCTTTCAAAGGCTGGTAAAGATAAAAAAGTAAGGGTTATACCGGGCTTTCATCTTACACTTGGAATAACAGTTACTATGCTGTCGCTTATAGTTCTTATACCGCTTGCGTCAGTTATGGTTTATTCGTTAAAGCTCTCACCAATGGAGTTTATAAGTCTTGTCACTAAGAAAAATGTAGTAAATGCATTTGTGACAAGTATAGTCTGTTCGTTTATAGCAGCAGTTATTAACTGTGTGTTTGGAACGATACTTGCGTGGACATTTGTTAAATATGACTTTGCAGGAAAGAGAATACTTGACGGACTGATTGAGCTGCCTTTTGCACTTCCAACAGCAGTAGCAGGCATAACACTTTCTAAAATGTATTCAGAAACAGGAATGCTTGGAAAACCGCTTGCTTCACTTGGAATAAAGGTTTCATATACACATATCGGACTTGTTATTGCACTTATCTTCGTAGGAATTCCATTTGTTGTAAGAGCGGTAACGCCGGTACTTGAAAAGATGGACCCACAGTATGAGGAGGCAGCCTATATATTAGGTGCAAGTCCTTCAAAGACATTTTTTAAGGTAATACTTCCAGAGATAAGTCCGGCATTGCTTACAGGCTTTGGTCTGGCATTTGCAAGAGGAATAGGAGAGTACGGAAGTGTTATATATATATCCGGCAATAGTGCCAAGGAGCATACACAGGTTGTATCCTATGTTATTATGCAGAAGCTCAATTACATAGATTATTCTTCAGCTACAGCGATAGCACTTGTTATGCTTATAATATCGTTTCTTATATTACTTATTATAAATATTATACAGATGAGAGTAGCTAAGAGAACATCTTAAGTGAATACAAAAAATATTAATAATTATTACATTGATTAACAGATTTAATCAGAATGGAGGGTAAGTATGAGCGAGAATGATAAGCTTGAGAAAAGAAAAAGAACAACAAGAAATATATGTGTACTTGTGACAGTAGTATTTATCACAGTAATGCTTATACTTCCATTATTCTCTATAATAGTGAGTTCACTTAAAGAGGGAATAGGCTTTTATATAAAGTCAGTAACCAGCGCTTATGTACTCAGCGCACTTAAGGTTACAGTTATTGCAACAGTTGTGGCAGTTGTCATTAATACACTGTTTGGAATTATAGCAGCGTGGGTGCTTACAAGATTTGACTTTAAAGGAAAACAGATACTTGCAACACTTATAGATATTCCTTTTTCAATATCACCTGTTATAGTCGGACTTGCATTTCTTATGACATTCGGAAGACTTGGATTTTTCTATCCGGTTATAAGATGGTTCAACGAGGTGTTTGGTACAAATGTAAGAATAGCGTTTGCAATACCGGGTGTAGTGCTTGCAACAATATTTGTAACATTTCCATATGTATCGCGTGAGATAATACCGGTGCTTAACTCACTTGGAAGAGATGAGGAGGAGGCTGCTGCACTTATGGGCGCGAATGGTTTCACCATATTTTTTAAGATAACACTTCCTAACATCAAGTGGTCGCTTATATATGGAATAATATTATGTACATCAAGGGCACTTGGAGAGTTCGGTGCGGTCAATGCACTGTCTAAGACAAGAGGAGAAACATTTACACTGCCGCTGGAGATAGATGCGCTGTATATGTCGGGAACAGAGTCATCGATAACAGCAGCATTTGCAGTATCGTCAATACTTGTTATAATAGCGGTTATAGTTCTTATATTAAGAAATGTTTTTGAACACAGACAAAAAAACGCTAAGAAAGGAGGAGTTAAGTAATGTATGTAGAAATGAAAAATATATTCAAACAATATGGAAGCTTCAGGGCATCTGATAACGTAAACTTCGGTATTGAGAAGGGAAAGCTTGTTGCACTGCTTGGTCCTTCCGGAAGTGGAAAGACAACTATATTAAGAATGATAGCAGGGCTTGAAACACCAAGCTTTGGAGATATCTATATAGATGGAAAGAGAGTGAATGATATTCCGGCGAGCCAGAGAGGTATTGGTTTTGTATTCCAGAATTATGCTCTGTTCCGTCATATGACAGTATATGATAATATCGCATTCGGTCTTAAGTTACAGAAGGTGCCAAAGGATGAGATAAAGAAAAGAGTTACAGAGCTTCTTGAGATAACAGGACTTGCAGGACTTGAAAAAAGATATCCTAACCAGTTATCAGGAGGACAGAGGCAGAGAGTAGCATTTGCAAGAGCTCTTGCTCCTAATCCACAGGTACTTCTCTTAGATGAACCTTTCGCTGCGATAGATGCAAAGGTAAGAACAGAGCTTCGTACATGGCTTAGAAGTATGGTTACAAAGCTTGGAATAACAAGTATATTCGTAACACACGATCAGGATGAGGCAGTTGAGGTTGCAGATGAGATAATCATAACTAATCATGGTAAGATAGAACAGATGGGAAGTCCGATAGATATATATAAGAGTCCGGCAACTCCTTTCGTAGTTGAGTTCATAGGAAAGGCATCTGAGGTTACTGATTATTCAAAGCTTAAAGGCTTTGATGAGGTTAAGGGTGCTGACAGAGCTGTTATCAGACCAGAGTTTGTCAAGATAGCAAAGTACGGAAAGCTGCAGCAGTATAACAGTGCGGCAGAAGAGGGCTATGTTGAGGATATATTATTCAGAGGTAATCATCTGGATGTTACTGTTAATATAGGCTGTACAAAGATTACAGGAGAATGGTCACTTGAGAAAGAACCTCTTGCAGTAGGGGAGAAGGTTCATGTTCTTATATATAGAATATATGCTGTCGATAGTGAAAAGACATATCTGTGTGAGAATAAGGGTATGAAGTCAGATGATGTATTCTATATCTGATTATATAGAATGTATAAATATGTGGCTGTATAACAGAGAATTGATATACGTCAGATATTAATAAAACTTATTTCAGAGTATTACATTATTTGTACAATATGGTATTGTTAAATCTTTAATGAAATAGTAGTGTATTAAAGTAATTATGTTACTTCAAGAAGGAGTGCTTATGAAGATAAATGGATTAAAGAAGCTTACAACAGATGTTCTTATAATAGGTGGTGGAACGGCAGGATGTTATGCGGCACTTACAATAAGAGAGCAGTCGGATGCTAAGATTATTATAGCAGAGAAAGCTAATATAAAAAGAAGCGGATGTCTTGCGGCTGGTGTTAATGCTATCAATGCATACATAGTTGAAGGAAGAAAGCCGGAGGATTATGTAGATTATGCCAAAAAGGATGCAGATGATATAGTAAGAGAAGACCTTCTTCTTACAATGTCTGAAAGACTTAACGAAGTCACAGCTAAGATGGAAAAGCTTGGTCTTGTCATATTAAAGGATGAGAATGGAAAGTATGTTGCAAGAGGCAACCGTAATATTAAGATTAACGGTGAGAATATCAAGCCTATCCTTGCATCGGCTGTTGAGGCACTTGAGGGTGTGTCAGTCATAAACAGACTTAATATAACAGACTATATAGTTAAGGATGGCAGAATTCTTGGCGCAGTCGGCTTTAATATAGATGACGGCTATGCTTATGAGATAAGGGCTAAAAAGGTATTATGTGCAACAGGTGGTGCGGCAGGACTTTATAAGCCTAATAATCCGGGCTTTTCAAGACATAAGATGTGGTATCCTCCATTTAATACAGGAGCCGGATATGCTATGGGTATCAATGCTGGTGCGGAGATGACTACATTTGAAATGAGATTTATAGCACTCAGGTGTAAGGATACTATAGCGCCAACAGGAACTATAGCACAGGGTGTCGGAGCAAAGCAGGTTAATTCAAAGGGTGAGGTATATGAAGATAAGTATGGTCTTACAACTTCACAGAGAGTATATGGAACTGTAAGAGAGAATATCGAGGGAAGAGGTCCTTGTTACTTAAGAACAGAAGGAATAAGCAGGGAACAGGACGAATCTTTAAAGAAAGCTTATCTTAACATGGCACCAAGCCAGACACTTAAGTGGATAGAATCAGGAAAGAACCCAAGTGAGCAGAATGTTGAGATAGAAGGAACAGAACCTTATATCGTTGGTGGACATACAGCCAGTGGTTACTGGGTAGATACTAACAGAAGAACTACCATAGATGGACTGTATGCGGCAGGTGATGTTGCAGGTGGATGTCCTCAGAAGTATGTAACAGGAGCTATGGCAGAGGGTGAAATAGCTGCTATAGATATTGTTAAGGCACTTAAAGAAGAGGCAGAGCTGACAGATAGCTTTAGTTCACAGGATGCTGCTTATGGCTGTCATGATATAAAAGATGATTATAAAGCTTTAGAAAGCTTCGCTGAAGAATTTGTAAATAAGAAGCTTTTAGAATACAATGCATATCTTGAAAGACAGGATGAGGTTTTTTCTACAGAACAGCTTGAAGAAGCTATGCAGAAGGTTATGGATACTTATGCTGGTGGTATTGGAAGCCATTATCAGTTTAATGAAAAGCAGCTTGAGCTTGCCAGGCAGAAGATAGAACAGATTATCACACTTTCAGGAAATGTGTCAGCAGCAGATTACCATGGACTTATGTTTGTGTATGAACTTAAGGAAAGACTTACAGTCTGTCAGGTGCTTATAGAGCATTTAAAGGCAAGAAAAGAAACAAGATGGCATAGCTTTGCTGAAAATCTTGATTATCCTGATAAGTCAGATGAGTGGCTTAAGTATGTCAACACCAGAAAGAATGGTGATAACATAGAAGTTATATTCAGAAATCTTGTAGGAAGAGGTGAGACATATGAGCATAGTAATTAATAAAAGCAAATGTGTGGGATGTGGACAATGCAGTATCGTCTGTCCGGGAAGCCTTATAAAAATGGGTGAGGACAGGAAGGCATATATAAAGTATCCTAAGGACTGCTGGGGATGTTCATCATGTCTTAAGGAATGTAAGTTTGAAGCTATTGCGCTGTATCTTGGAGCAGATATGGGTGGCATGGGAAGTAAGATGAGTGTTACTACCAAAGGTGACTACCTTAACTGGAATATAGATAAGACAGATGGCAGCAGGGAAACAATCGTTATTAATAAGAAAGAATCCAATAAGTACTGATGTAAGACAGAGATTGCAACTTATATCAGATATTATAAGGGATTTTATAATAGATATTAAATAACATATATTTACAATAAAAGATTAGTTCTATTTAACTTGAAAGATTATTAACAAATAAACATATATACATACTATGAAAGTTGTTAATTATTCTAAAATAATACATAAAGAAAGGACGGATAAAACAATGGCAGAATTATCGCATCTTGACCAGCTTGAAGCTGAGGCAATATATATAATTAGAGAGGTAGCGGCGGAGTGTGAAAAGCCGGTTATGCTTTATTCTATAGGAAAGGACAGCTCAGTAATGCTTCATCTTGCTATGAAAGCATTTTACCCAGAGAAGCCACCTTTTCCATTCCTTCATGTTAATACAACATGGAAGTTCAAGGAAATGATTAAGTTCAGGGATGAAACAGCTAAGAAGCTTGGCATCGAAATGTTAGAATATATCAATGAAGATGGTGTTAAGAAGGGAATTAATCCTTTTGACTATGGTTCAGTGTATACAGATATTATGAAGACACAGGCTTTAAAGCAGGCTCTTAACAAGTATGGTTTTACAGCAGCATTTGGCGGCGGCAGAAGAGATGAGGAAAAGTCAAGGGCTAAGGAAAGAATATTCTCATTCAGAAACGAAAACCAGGCATGGGATCCTAAAAACCAGAGACCAGAGATGTGGAAGCTCTATAACTCAAGAATCAATAAGGGCGAGAGTATAAGAGTATTCCCTATATCTAACTGGACAGAAACAGATATATGGCAGTATATCAAGAGAGAAAATATTGATATCGTACCTCTTTATTATGCAGACAAGCGACCAGTTGTTGAAAGAGATGGCATGCTTATAATGGTTGATGATGACCGCTTCAAGCTAAGAGAGGGTGAAAAGATAGAATACAAAAATGTACGATTTAGAACTCTTGGCTGCTATCCTTTAACAGGTGGAATAGAGTCAAATGCAACAACTCTTGATGAGATAATCGATGAAACACTCAGTGCTGTATCTTCTGAGAGAACAACAAGAGTTATCGATAACGAAGCAGCAGGAAGTATGGAAAGAAGAAAGAGAGAGGGGTATTTCTAAGATGACAGGATTATTAAAGTTTATAACATGCGGAAGCGTGGATGATGGAAAGTCTACATTAATAGGACATATATTATATGATTCAAAGCTCTTATATGCCGATCAGGAAAAGGCTTTAGAGCTTGACAGTAAAGTAGGAAGCCGTGGTGGTGCTATTGATTACTCACTTCTTCTTGACGGACTTATGGCAGAAAGAGAACAGGGTATCACAATCGATGTTGCATACAGATATTTTACAACAGATAAGAGAAGCTTTATCGTGGCAGATACACCGGGACATGAAGAATATACAAGAAATATGGCGGTTGGTGCATCATTTGCAGACCTTGCAATCATTCTTGTAGATGCAAAGCAGGGTGTACTTGTGCAGACAAAAAGACATGCAAGAATATGCTCGCTTATGGGTATCAAGTATTTCGTATTTGCAGTTAATAAAATGGACCTTGTTGGATACTCTAAGGAAAGATTTGATGAGATTACAGCACAGATAGATGAATTATCTAAGGAATTAGGACTTGCCAGTGTAAAGATTATCCCTGTTTCAGCTACAGAGGGCGATAACATTACTAAGAAGTCAGATAACACACCTTGGTATGATGGTGAAGCACTTCTTACTTATCTTGAAAATGTTGATGTAAGTCAGAAGAAGCAGGAAGAAGGCTTCTATATGCCAGTTCAGAGAGTATGCCGTCCAGACCATACATTCAGAGGCTTCCAGGGTCAGATAGAGTCTGGTGTAGTATCTGTAGGTGATGAGATAACAACTCTTCCAAGTGGTGAAACTGCCAATGTAAAGAGTATTCTTATAGGTGATAAGGACAGCCAGAGCGCACAGGTTGGACAGCCTGCTACTATACAGCTTGATAAGGAAGTTGATGTATCAAGAGGATGTGTTCTTGCAGCAAAGACAACACTTCCAGTTATCAAGTCTTTCACAGCTACAATGCTCTGGATGGATGATGAAGAACTTACAGTTGGTAAGGATTATATCGTAAAGATAGGAACTAAGCAGGTGCTTGGTGTATTAAAGAATATCCAGTACAAGATAGATGTCAATACAGGTAAGTTTATTGAGGCTAACGGACTTAGCAAGAATGAAATAGCAGTATGCGATATCGGACTACAGGAGCCGGTTGTCATAGATGAATTCGCTAAACATAAGACACTCGGTGAGCTTATACTTATAGACAGAATAAGCAATATGACATCTGCCTGCGGTGTTGTTACCGACACAAGTGCATATGACAAGAAGGAAGTCAAGTGCGCATTTGTCAATGGTAATATCAAGGGAAATGCAGATTTATTTGAAGAATATTACTACAATCTTGAAAGCGCTACAGTATCAAAGGTAAGCCCTGCCGGAAAGAACTATACAGTAGGACAGGAAATCAGTGTAAGTGGTGACTCTTACAACTATCCTGACAGCTTTGATGTAATAGTATTCAGGGACAGAGTAGCAGTTACTGTAAGAAATAAGAAGATAGAGTCTATAGAAAAGCTGGAAGATTATACATACACAGGACTTCCAGTTGTAAACAGCAGAGGTTTTGCAGTCAAAGCAGCCAATGAGAGCGAATATGCCCAGTTATGTACAGAACTTGATGCCATTAAGGAAGGCAAAGAAGCCCTCAACGATACATTCTTCAACAAGTGGACAGACTTTGGAACATACCGAAAGATAGTATTCAAGGATGAAGTCTGGGAATATGTAATCTAAATGAGCCGTGCCAGATAAAGTCGTAGCAAAGTGCTGTGCTAGCACAAAGCACTTTGATGCGATTTTAGCTGATAGGGCGAATGCCCTACAGTCCAAGAAAGCAAAGCTTTCTTGGACTTGCGCACGGCGGAGTAGCGGGCAGATAAAGCTATATCAAAGCTGTGCTAGCACAAAGCTTTTTGTTAGGCTTTAGTCTGATAGGGCGAATGCCCTACAGGGGCTGTCGCACTAAGAAATTCTTAGT
>FR886325.1:42906-43614 GCA_000436535.1 Eubacterium sp. CAG:252
AATTTCTTAGTGCGACAGCCCCTTTGTGGTAATAGGGTAATTAATAATTTATATTTCACATGCTACATCATATGCTGATTTAATAGCATGCTCAATATTACTTGGACGTTCTCCAGCACAATCACCAATATAGTGAAGTGGAAGAGGACAATCAGAAAGCTCTGGAAGGTTCTTTCTTGCACCAACAGCCATTACAACAAAGTCTGAAGCAATTTCTTCTGTTGATGTATTGTCGTCTATTGTTTTTTCAACAACTACAGAATCATCTTTGATTTCTGATAATTTTGCAGATGTTACTATTTGAACATTATAATGCTCTAATTCCCTCATTAGAGTAGGTAAAATAGTGTTACTTTCTTCTTTTGCAATCTGGTCCATCATTTCAATAATTGTAACCTTACATCCGCGTGAAGCCAGATATTCAGCTGTCTCAACACCTACAAGACCACCACCGATTACAGAAACATTACCGAATACGATTTCTTTCTTGGCAAGTACATCCCATGCACTTGCTACAGTTGGAAGATCTTTGCCAGGAACAGGGATTATTGCATTGTTTGCTCCTGTTGCCACAATTACTTCATCGAATGAATTATAATCCTGTGATGTGAATTCCTGACCAAGCCTGAATGTTACATCCAATTCAGGAAGTACATTTGTATAATAATTAATGCTTCTCATCATTTCTTCTTTTCTTGGAGGTACACT
>FR886326.1:0-17259 GCA_000436535.1 Eubacterium sp. CAG:252
CCAACATGATAAGCAGAACCGCATGCCACAATGTATATCTGTGATATCTTCTTTATCTCCTCATCCGTAAGCTCTACCGCTGATAAGTCCAGCTTTCCATCCTTAAGGACTGAATTAAGTGTATCCTTAACTGCCTTTGGCTGCTCATGGATTTCCTTCATCATGAAATGCTCATAACCGCCCTTTTCAGCAGCCTTTGCATCCCACTTTATCTCTACAAGTTCCTTTTCAATCTCATCACCATCAAGATTATAAAACGTGATATGACCGTCAGCCAGACGTCCTATCTCCATATTTCCGATATAATAAACATTTCTTGTGTAATTAAGTATCGCAGGAACATCCGATGCCACATAGCAGTCGCCGTTATTTACACCAAGAATCATAGGACTGTCCTTACGTGCAACATATATCTCTTCCGGATATTCTGATGCCACATAACAGTCGCCATCATTTACACCTAAAATCATAGGACTGTCCTTACGTGCAACATATATCTCTTCCGGATATTCCTTAAACATAATTGCAAATGCGTATGAACCACGGATACGCACCATAGCGTGGTTAATCGCATCAACCGGTGTATGCTCGTATTTCTTGTAATAATAATCGATGAGCTTTACTGCTACTTCTGTATCAGTTGAAGAATAGAAGCTGTAACCATTTCTTGTAAGCTTATCCCTTAATTCCTGATAGTTTTCAATAATTCCATTGTGCACACCAACAACATTGTAATCATCTGAAATGTGTGGATGCGCATTAGTTTCAGATGGTTCTCCGATGATTAATTGCATCAACTGGCGTATGCTCATACTTCTTGTAATAATAATCAATAAGCTTAACTGCCACCTCTGTATCAGTTGAAGAATAAAAACTGTAACCATTTCTTGCAAGCTTATCCCTCAATTCCTGATAGTTCTCTATAATTCCATTGTGCACACCAACAACATTATAATCATCTGAAATGTGTGGATGCGCATTAGTTTCAGATGGTTCTCCGTGAGTAGCCCATCTTGTATGACCTATTCCACAGGTTCCGATAACAGATTGACCATCATTAGTCTTCTCTGCTAATACCTTTAATCTTCCTTTTGCTTTAACAACCTGAACTGGCGAATCACCATCCCTTACTGCTATACCGGCTGAATCATAGCCACGGTATTCTAACTTGGCTAAGCCGTTTAACAGGATTGGGGCTGACTGGTTCTTTCCTACATATCCTACTATTCCGCACATAAAAATACTCCTTAATTATTATTTGAAATAATGTAATTATATTATTTCAAAATTATTCTAGTTTATATTCACTGATATAACTATGTCCTATGATATCATTATGAAATTTGCCATCATTAGCAATATACATAATATTATCCTTTATAATAATTCCCTCAATGGCATAGGAACCTTCAATTTTATATAAATTATTAATTACTTTTGTTGTTAAATCAAATGTAAAAACAAAATTGTTATCACCAGAATAATCAGCACCAACTGTACAATATATTTTATTATTATAAATGTAAATATGGTCTTGATCCATAAAATTAAATTTATATTTATTAATAAAATCACCTTCACGGTTAAGACATAATAAATATTTTTTATAACACAATATCCAGATTTTATCATTATCTACAAATATTCCATTGGACTTGTATTTAGAATATTTTCCCATAGAATATTTTTGAATAATATCACCATTTTTATTTATTTCATAAATATAATCACCGGTTGCTAACCATAATGAATTATCTATTTCATCGTATGAAATGCCTTGTAAATTAAATGAATTATCCATAATATTTTTTAAATTTATTATATTGATTACATTTTTATATTCATAATCTAACTCTAATAATCTTGGATTTAATTCATTATTATCATTTTCTGCTCCGTAATCTGCAATCCATATAGAATTATTTTTAGTATCATAAGTCATACCCGTACATGTAAAATCATTTTCATTAAATTCATTAAACATAATTTGTTTTTCAGCTTTTAATGTTTCTGTATTCTCATTTACCATATCAACTGGATTTGTTGGTCTGTTTATTAATTTTATTGATATAAAAGTAATTATAAGTGTAAAAAAAATAAATATAATAGATAGAAAAAATCTTTTATTCATTTAGTTTTATTTTTCCTTTTATTAATTTTTTAATTAGTACTATATAATCTTTATTAACCCATAAAGCAATACAAATAAAGAAAGGTAATGTTATAATTGAAATTAATTTGTTGTTTATATAGTATATTATTGTAGAAAATAGAATACCTACAATAATTTTGACATATTTGTATAAACTATATTTAATGTTGAGATATTTTTTAGTATCAATAATTCTATATATCATTGTTATAAAATAACCCATAAAAGTAGAAATAGAAGCTGCGTACAAACCAATATATTTTATTAAAATAATATTGACAATAATGTTTATTAATGCAGCAATAATGGTTGTTTTAGCAATTTCAAATGTTTTTTTAGTTGCAACATAAACAACGCCTAATAATCCGACCATAACATTTAATAGTGATGCAATTAAATATATAGGAATATTGTAGTATGCTTCATTATATGATGAATTTACAAATAAGTTAAATACAATAGGCAGTACAATTATTATACACATGCATAAAGTTGAAAAAAGTAACATGATTTCTTCAATAGTTTTGCTAAAAAAATCATCTCTATCTTTATCAAAAAAATGAACTGTACCAGTTTCATGCCATGCTAATTGGAAAATATTAAAAAATGTCATAAAAATTGCAGGAAATTTGTGTGAAACAGCAAGTATACCATTTGCAGCAGTTCCTAGGATAAATGAAACGATTAAACGGTCGGAGCTATTCATTACCCATAATGATAGTTGATTTGGAATTAATGGAATTGAATATTTCAACTCATTCAGCAATGTTTTTTTATTTACACTTGACAAAGAGAGATATTTATTTATTTCTAATTTAAAAAATAAATAAATACAGCACACAACATTTCCGATAAAAGTTGCTAACAACATTCCTACAGCGCTCATTTTTATAAAAGCGATGCATAAAACGTTAAGCGTTATTGTTATTAGTGAACATATAAAACTGCCTAATGCATAATCAAATGTTTTTTTCAAACCTCTTGAAATCTGCAAAAATAGGTTGCTAAATGCTGTTATTACAAGTATTAATAATATCCATATTTTATATTTTACCGTAATAAGTGGTAATAATAATAAATATATAATAATAAAGACAAAATTGAGCCCTAATAACAAAAAAAATGCGTTTGAGATAACTTCTTTTTTTGTGTTTTCATTTTCAGAAGATAATAGGTATCTAAATACGCCTTGATCTATCATTAGTGAAACAATAGGGATAAATAATTGCACAAGAGTGGTTATTAAATCTACTGTTCCATATTCCTCTGTTGTTAGTAAGGCTGTATATAGAGGTAATAATAGAAAAGTAATAAATTGTGTTGAAATTCGACCAATTGTGATTATTAATGTGTTTTTTGCTAAATCTTTAATTCTACTCATAATATATATTTATTTAAACTTTCCTGTGACTATTTTAATAAATTTTTTTGTTTTTCGTTTTACACCATGTAAATCATGAAATAAACTAAAAAATAAAAAGAATGGGTTAGTAATTGTGTTTAAAATCTTTTGATTATTTGAATATTGTTTGTTATTATCAGCAAGTTTTTGTTTAAATAAAGTTTCGCAACCATTTTTAACCCAATTACTTCCATCATTACATTGTCTATTACGTATTTCATAATATGTTGGTGAATTATATTCTGGAATTATACCCCAGGCAACATGGGCATGTCCGTTAAAACAAAATGCTTGTGTACATGAATGCCCCACAGCTCTAAAATTAATAGGTTTATTCAAATTTTTAAATATATTTTGAGTATTCATTCTTCCATAACATTGAGAGGCTTCTCCAGATGATATATCAACTAGTAAACTCCATGCACCGGCGTAACAAAATTCTTTTCGTTTAACTCCGAATAATTTCATTTTAAGTTGAAACATGGTTGAATTCAATGATTTCCAAGTTGAAATATATTCTTGTTTGCTTTTTTGTGTTAATAAATCTTTATTATTTTTTGCATCATCGCGACCTACAGTAGCATGACATTTGGCACCAGCATTTTCTATGCATCTCGAACAAATATCATCCAGTTTATCAGATATTTTATCATATGGCATAAGTTCCAATGTAAATGAACAAGGTGATTCCTTGATTTTCTTAATATTGTTCCAATACACTTTTTCAATTGGTTTATCTTTTAATTGTTCGTAGTGATAGGAACACTTGAAAAAAAGATTGTTTAATAAATTTTCTGGAAATTCTAAAATCTCATCAATTCTTTTTGAGATTGTTGCGTTTGTAATAATTTCTACAGAATGTCCTTCTTCTAATAATCCTCTTGTTAGTGGAACAATATCTTTGTATAAAAGTGTTTCTCCCTGTGCAGTTAAATTAATGAAACATTCTCCTCCAAGTCTTTCTTTTGATAAAGCTTGTACAATATGTTCAACAGGATATTGAAATTTTATATCATTTCTATTCCATTCATTTGTTTGTGAAACTAAGCAATATTCACATTTTAAATTACATAAATTTGTAGGTATAAAACAAAGAATTAATTTGTTTATTTTTTTCATAATTCATTTATTCTCCTGTCTAATTCTAAAAATATATTTTTAAAAATAATTTTGCTTGGATAATCCTGACATTCTAAACATTTAACTAATATATCGTCTGAAAGTTTTGAAGAATTTTCTAAAACCCATAAGCCATTTATAGTATATAACCATTTTTTATATACACCTGAAACTTTATGTGTTGTATTATCAATAGCAATACATTTACAACCTGCTAATAAAGCAAAAACCATTGAATGTAATCTATCAGTTATAACAATATCCGCATTTGAATATTCTTCAATCTTTTTTTGAATATATTTATTACGATATTTTATTTTAATAACTTTTTTTGAAATAACTGTGCTGGAATCAAAGCATTCATAATTTTTATTATTCAAATAAAGTTTAATATTATTTAAGTCAATATCGGAAGAACATTTTTCAATATCATTTCGAATTGAAAATATAATTCTATTTTTATCATGTGGTCCATTTTTTATATTATCTAATGCTAAAAGAGCCATATCAGGTAATAGTAAACAATTATCTGGATTTATTTTTAAATCGTTTAAACATAAATTATATGAATTTTCCTCTCTAACACAAATAATAGTTTTCTTATCATTTGATAAAATAGACCTTAAATTATTTTTAGATGAATATTTTCCATTTGGAGAAAATGAGATTGTCTGAGGTAATATAATTTTTTTATTATCTGGATAATTTTTTATAATATCTTCTATAACTAATTCATCTTCATATATATTTCCCATCCATCCGCCGCCGCATATGTATATATCATCATCTATATTAATTTTGATTTTATTAGAAAATATTTCATATACAAATTCAGGAATTTCAATTACATAATTATAATTGTTTTCCAAATATTTAATACATTGTTGAGCAATTAATGAATCACCTAAATTACCATGAATAGGTGTTCCTATTAACACACATCTATTGTTTTGGTTTATTTTGAGTAATTTAAATATTTTGTGATATTGTGGATATCCTATAATAAGTTTTATATATTTTTTAAATTTATCTATATTTTTTAATTTCATTGATTATATTACCTTTTTTCTTTTATGTATTTTCTATATAATTGTTTATATATACTAAAACAATAACTAAATAACAGCATTTGTATTTTTCGTGTCAAATTAATATATTTATTTAATATGATTTTAATACTATATTTTCTGCCAAATTTACGAATTCCTTTTATGAAATGTTTATCATAAGTATTACTTTTAATCATAAAATTTACTACAACTATCTGCCAAAATAAGTTACCAACAATTAAATTATCAATATGAGGTTTGCAAAACTCTTTACCAAATTCAAATAATTCATTTACAGCGACAGACAAATCCATTGTTTTTGGATTATATGTCATTCTGCCAATAGAACCATTTCTATGATAGTAACAATAATATTTATAATTGGTTGAAACAACTTTATTAGCTTTAGCGATTATTTTGTAGTTTGTAAACATATCTTCATATAATTTTCCAGAAGGATAGTAAACATTTTTATATAAGCTTTTTTTAATTATTTTATTACATGTAATGATATCTACATGTTTTGGTAGTAACATTTCTTCAACAGCATCTTCGGGCGATAGTTCAGTTATAATTTCATTTTCATTATTAATTTTAGAAAAGTTTTCTGTAATTCCTTCATATAAGTCAATAACTCCATAACATAAAATATCTGCATTATATTTATAAATTAAATTCATTAAATGAGAATACGTGTTGTCTGTGATAAAATCATCACTATCAATAAATGATATGTATTCACCCGTTGCTTGTTCTATACAAACATTTCTTACCTCAGCAAGTCCTTTATTTTGCTGATGTATAACACGAATATAATCATATTTAGCTGCATATTCATCACAAATATTTCCACTATTATCTTGTGAACCATCGTCAACTAATAATATTTCATAATTATTAATTCTATTTTTAATTAAACTATCAATACATCTTTTTAAATATTTTTCAACATTGTAAACAGGTACAGCTGCGGTTAAATTTATAGTCACTTTTTATCTCCTTATCTAAGTATTTCATTATTGGACATTTAAAATTTATTGATTAAAAATCGAAACATATGGTAATATGGCATACCAGTCCATAAAGAATATTCCAATGAAATTCATGCCACACATTAAACTAAGTGTACATATTTCATAAATTGTTTTCTTCTTTCCTTTTATTAAATTGCATGCATATGGTACAGCTAATAAAATATATGTTCTTGAATAATATAACATTCGTTCTGCAAATGGTAAGAATGATGTTGAAATAGCAATAATTAATCCAATCATCATCATGTTATATAAAAACTTTCCATCTTCGTTTTCTACCATACGTTGTTCAGCAATTATACATGGTAACAATGCAATAATGGCCATAATAATGCCAGAAGTTGATAATGAAATTTGAGCTGATAAAGTATTTTTAACAATATATTCATTATATTTAGGAATTGATGATATTATATTAATAATTAAATTATATAATTGATTATGAAATAGCATTAAACAACAAGCTATAATAATACAATGTATTTTATTAATATTAATCTTTTTTAAAAAATATAATGGGAGAGTGAAAAAAGCACTCATATGTATAAACATACATAATCCCATAATAATAAAGTATTTTTTCCAATCATTATTTTTTATATATTTGAAGCAATATAAAAATATTGCACAAACAATATATTGTCTTATACCATTGAAACTATCAAAATATACGCCAGCGCCAAAAAATAATATAGTACTAATAATATAATTTGCACTGTTTCTAAATGAACAAAAATATATTAATATAGTAATACATGAAACGGTTAGAAACATAAACCAAGGCTTATTTACTATTGAACCACATAATTTAATTAAATATGTAAATCCTATTTCGAATTCCGGATTTCCGTAGTTATTCGTTATTATATTAAATCCTCTTACATATATTTTTGTATAATCAACGCTAATCCCATATCTAAGTCCTGCAACTAATATACAAGGTAATATCATAATAATAAAAATAATTATATTTTTTAGTTTGGTCGTTGTAAATTTATTAGAGATACTTTTTGCTCTTTTTGAGTATATAAAAGAACATATAACTGTATATAAAGAAATAAATATATATATCATTTTTTATCATTCCAATCATTTATTAATGTATACCCCTCTTTAGTTCCTTTTATCATGCTTTTAATATATTCTTTTTTATTAGGAAATAAAAAAATAACTTTGCCCCATTTATAAATATATATTAAAAGCATTGATAAATTGTTATATCTTTTCCAGCACCAAATTAATTGTCTTGCCTGCATAAAATACCTAAAAGGGGCATCTATTCCATATTTAATGCCTAAAATTTTTTTTGTTTTAGCAGGGGAATGGTTTATTATTGCATTACCACACTCGATAATTAAATAATGATTTTCATGTGATTTTAAACAATAATCCATATCTAATCCATCCACAAATAATTTTTCAAAAAATCCTTCTTGTTTTATAAATATCTCACAATTATATAAACATCCAGATGTCATAGACCATTTAATTTCTTTATATCCGTTATAAGGCTTATTTTTACTTCGTTCATGTATATGTACTGGCGCAAATAAAGCAACTTTATTATTATTATATTTTTGAATGGTATTTTTATAAATTGTAAAAATATCTGAACCTATTTTACTATCAGCATCGAATAATAATGCCCATTGACAGCCTTTTTGGTATAATATATCAATTCCTAAATTAAATGCTTTTGCTAATCCCAGATTATTTTGTTCTGAATAATAAGTTATATTTGAATTGATAGAAACGATATTGTCTATTAAAGCTCTATTATTCTCGTCTGAATTATCAATAATTACAGTATGAGCAACTTTGTTTTTATATGTATTTATATTTTGAATTTCTTCTTTTGATGGATTATATAATACAACCACGGCACCAATCATTTAATTAACTCCTTGTATAACTTTTCACATTCGATAGCAACCCGCTGGGCATTAAATTTATTTTGAACTGTTTTAAAGCCATTATTTATTAAATGTTCTCTAAGATTATTATTATTTTTTATTTCAATTACTTTTTTTGCAGCATTTTTCCAATCATCCTTTTCAATTAATAATCCATTTTCTTTGTCATTGATTAGATAAGGAATAGCATCTACTTTGGTAGCAACAATTGGAACGCCCATAAGCATATATTCTGGAATTACTAACCCAAATCCTTCCCATCTACTAAATAAGCAACCTACATCAAAATTTTTTATATAATCCAAAGGATTATTTACCCATCCAGTTATTATTAAATCAATATCATATTGTTTTGCCATAGCTATGATTTGTTCTTTTTCGGAATCTGAACCTTCAATTACATCGCCAACAATAATAAAGCAAGTGTTTTTTATAAAATGTTGAATTTCATTTGCCATCTTTACAAATATATCAGGTGCTTTTTGTTTGCAAATTCTTCCAACCATCCCAACAACAAATTTTTCTGATGGAAATAGTGAGTTGTTTTTTTCTTTGCTATACTCTTTAATATCTACTCCGTTATAAATGACATGTAATTTATTAGATTTACATATTTTTTTTTGAATAGCTGCTTTTTTCTCAGAATCAGAAATACAAATAATTGCATCACAAAAATGAGACATTATTTTTTCAAGAATAATATATATTTTATTATTTCTATCGTCCATATTAAATGACCAACCGTGTGGATTATATATAACTTTCGTATGTAAAAATAAGCAGGCCATACGTGTAATTGCACCTGCTATGGACGAATGTGCATAGACTATATCTGGTTTGTATTTTTTAATTACTTTTCTTAATTGGTATGCTTCTTTTATTGCATTAAAATTTATGTTATGCTCAATTTGCATGATTTCTACAGAGTCTGCTAAATGTTCATAATCATTTCTATTATATAATTGGGATAATACAACAATATTTTCACAATTTGAATATTTTAAAAGCATACGGAGATATCTATCTACACCGCCAATACATTCTGCTACGTGTAAAACTCGCATTTTTTCTCCTATTATTTTTTATCATTATCACAAAGCTTAATCTCAATATGCTTATCCAGCGCCGAAGCATACTTCTCCAGCACCACAAGCGTAGGAATTCTCGTTCCTGTTTCAAACCTTGCAAGGTTATAAGGAAGTATTCCTGTCATATCCGCCACATCTTTCTGGGTAAGATTTTGGCGTTCCCTTTCATCTACAAGCTCTCCGATTATCTCTGTCGATAATCCTCGCAAGCTCTCTTGAATAGCCTCCTGAAATTCTTCAAGTCTTTTCTTTCTGTAATCGCGTTCGATTATGTAATCTTCTCTATTGATTTGCATAACATCACCTACAATCATTTATTTGGTCTGCTGTTATACCCATTTAATCTGCAAGTCTGTGAAATGTATGATTAAACTGGTTAATAAACAGCAAATTGACTTATGTTTACAAACGCACTTTAAGCTTAAAAGCCAGTATTTATGCGTTTTAGGTTCTTTACTATTAATCTGTGATATATACAACGTAATAAATATTATGTTGTAGGTTTCCTTGTTCTTATGGGATAATTACCTGATTAGGTATGGATATATGATTATTTTTAGGCTTATTAATCAATTAATGGTTGTATAAATGCTCATAATTAATTGTTTGTTTCAGATTTTCTTATTAATTAAGGAAGTTTTTATAACTACATTACCTGTTTTAATACGGCAATATATATTCTTGAAGGCTGCGTACCCGTGATTTATATATTGGAATACTGTTTTTTATATGACAATATATGTCCTAGAAGCCGGAATTTACGTTATTCATATGTCTAATTATTGTTTTTTATATAGAAATATGTATTAATCTCTTGTTTTACCATTAATGATGTGTTACTATTTATAATAGTTTTGTGATAATACAACATAATATTTATTACGTTGTACAATTATTCTAACATTTATCAAGCCATCATACATATACATCTGCCGCCATATGTCAGTTTATGTGTTATTATTTACTCCTTTTTTTCTACATTTTTGTTAGTATTATTTTTATTATAATTTATATTTGAATGGTCATATACGTTTTTTAGTACAACCATATTCATCATATCAAGCTGGCGTTTATGCTCCTTTCCAGTGGACTTGATATATATTCGTGTTGTTTCTATGCTGCTGTGTCCTAGTACATCGGCAAGTTTGGCTATGTCTTTTTTAATTTTATAGAAGCTTCTTGCAAACATATGTCGCATATTGTGGGGATATACTTTTTTAGGACTTACGTTTGTTTCTTTACACAGTTTTTTCATCATTCTCCATATATTGCTTCTGTCAAGCGGCTTGTTATTTTTTGTCCGGAATATAACGCCATTTTTGATATTATATTTTTTAGTGTATTCTTTAAGCACGTTCTGGAGTGCCTGTGGGTATAGTATCCGCCTGACTTTTCCTTTGTTATATATGTCTGATATGCCATTTTTAAGTGACTCTACCGTAATATAGCTGAGTTCACTTATCCTTATACCGGTGCTTCCGAGTGTCTGGATGATAAGTGCAAGCCGTTCATCACCTTTTTTGATAGCGGCATTTATGAGAGCCTTATATTCATTTATACTTATTTCTTTGTTTTCGGGTACAAATGTTTCTTTCTGTACTTTTATCATTTTTATTTTTAGATTATTCCACCCCATTTCTGTTACAAATGTATTGATGACTGCAAGAAATGAGTTAATACTTGTTGTCTTATAACCACAGTCCTTTTTAAGATGTTCTTTGTAAGTTATAAGCAGTTCCTTATTAACAGGTCTTCCAGCGGCATATTCTTTCAGCTTGATTATGTCGCGCATATATTTTTTTATTGTCTGGGGCTTTTTCTCTTCATTTATTAATATGGTTTTGAATTTATTAATGGAATTATCATCGAGAATATATTTTTTGTGGGATTTACTGGTTGATTTTATTTGTGTCTTTTTGTACATAGTGACCTCCGTAATATATAATGTTATTAGCTTATGCTAGTTTAGATTTTATAATACAGCATAATAGCATTATATATGAATAATCATATGTGAAGAAAGACGCAAAAAAAGTAAGCAGCTTTGCAGCCGCTTACTTTCATTGTCATCCGGACACTCACGAATTCGCGCTGATGCGCTATCCGTCCTGCTGCGCATGACTATTCGTTCGTTAACGGCGCAAGAAAAGTAAATGTCTGCTATGCAGCCGCTTACTTTTTCTTTGCGCACACTATATCATGACCTCTGATTTTTCTTTGCTCTTGTCTACTATTGCGTTTAATTTACGGCAAGGTATTGCTACTACAAGTCCGATGAAGAGGCATATGAGTACATAGATGAAAAGTGCAAGTATACATTTCCAGTAGTACCAGCTATATGTTCCACAGACACATTCTCTTAATGCATCCATGGCATAAGTGAATGGCAGGTACTTGTAGATTGCCTGATATATGGCAGGCAGACACTGGATAGGGAATGTACCACCAGCTCCGGCTACCTGAATAACCATTATTACAACTGCTGCAGCTTCACCTACATTTTCAAATGCAACTGTAAGTGAATATGTTATCATTGTGAATACAAATGATGTGAAAGCTGCGGCAAACCAGAACTTAAATGGATGTATACACTGTATTCCTATAAAGAACAGATCGCCAAGCGTTATAAGAAGAGCTTGTGCCTGTCCTATAAGAAAGAAAGTAATATATCTTCCGAAAAATGCTTCAACAGAATTAACTTTAACGCCATCAAAAGGATGTACCTTTACATGTATTATGGCTACGAGTATAAGCGCACCTACCCAGATTGAAAGGACTGAGTAGAATGGTGACATAGCTGAACCATAGTTTGAGATAGGGTAAAGGTCTTCGGTAGCTATTGCAACTGGCGAAGATATAAATGATGCCAGTTCATCCGTATTAAATGATATAGCTGTCTGTAACAGTGAGTAGGCACCACTGTTCTTGAATTCTGTAAGTTTGTCAGTTGTTTCGCTTATATTGTCCTCAAGGCTTTTTACCATAGTAAGTGTATTATTGATTGAGTCACCCATCTGGCTTATTGAATTGTTGAAGTCGTCTATATTGTAGCCCATATCACTGTAGATATCAGATATGGAATTCATATATCCGCTTACTGCATCAATATCCTGTGATATAGTAGATAATATTGATGAATCTATAAGTGAGCTTTGTCCTATAGTTTGGTTAAGTTCGTTCAGTATAGCTTTTTCACCATCAAATGTACCAGTTAAGTCAGGACTTATGCCTTTGGCAGTATCAGCAGTGGACTGGGCAGTACCGATTATATTGGAGAGTGTAGTAAGCACACTGTCAAATGTAGATACCTGTGTGTTAATAACCTGAAACTTAGCTATAAGTATATCAAGTATGGAACTGCCAGATATATTTGTATTGCCAGATGAACTATCAGCGGTGTTATTTTTATTAGCACCAATATTGTCCGCTACATCTGCCGACTTCATAATAGCCTCAGTAAGTGTACTTATAAATGTTGCATTGACCTGCTGTTGTACGGCAGTTTTAGCTTTATCAGTTATTTTAGGTGCTATAGCATTTTTTTTCTGGTTTGTATAGTATATAATCTCAGGATGAGTCATATTGTCTGCAAGAAAGCTTACCATATCCTTAGAGAAATCCTCAGGCATAATAAGTGCTGCGTAGTAGTCCCCTGCCCATACTCCCTCTATAGCCTCGTCTGTAGTGTCAGTGAATACCCATCCGATAGTATCATTTGTCTTTAAGGCTTCTATTATATTAGTACTTATATTAACATCAATGCCAGATATATTGATACCTGTGTCATCATAGGCAACTGCTACTTTGATATTAGATGTTGAGTCTGAACCATATGGATCCCAGTTTGATAATATATTAAACCATGCATAGAGTGAGGGTAACACAGCAAGTCCCATAACAACGATAAGAGCTACAACATTACGGCCTATGTGTTTACAATCATTCCAGAAGACTCTGCCTATATTTTTCATTATTTTACAGCCTCCTTATTTGGGTTAATAGTTATGTTTACAGCATTTGTTATATTATCAATGCTTATAGTTATTGTATTGTTACTTAGTTTATTGTCAATAACTATGTTCTGACAGTTAGCTGGTAATGTGTTGCCAGCTGGTGTATTATGATTAATGCTGTCATTACACATATTATTGGAATTATTAACTGCTACACTATCAGTTTTATTACCAGTATTATAGCTGCTGCCATTATTTATATTATTGATAGGTATTGTATCATTATAATTATTAGATTTTACATCATTATCTATATAATTACTGTTAATATTATCACTTTCTATAGTTTCAGCATCATTATCCTGATTGGAATCATTGCTGCCAGCACCGTTAGTTCCTTCATGTTCATCTTCAAGAATAGCTGATTTAATAGACTCAACAGGACTTACATAGTTTTTGGCAATATCTGTGATGACCTTAGTAGTATCTATTAGTGTATCCTTGTTTTCATTACCAATAATATCTTTTAAGTTTTCTGACATATTGTAATCTTTATACTCTATTGCAATCAGGTAGCCGCTTATAATGAATAAGGATGCTATCCACATTACAAGAAATATTACTTTAGAACTGTTGACAACGAATAACAGGATTAGAAATACAATAGGTATAATAAGCATAGCAATTATTCCATACTTTATTCTGTCTTTATTATGCTTATGTTCTTTTTCGTAATATTCACGAATCATTTCAACGGAGCTGTTAAGGACAGCCTGTTTACTAGCTTTTGACATACTAATCCTCATTTCTGTGTAGTATTATTACACGAATTATAATCTGACAGGTCGTTTGTCATTAAGACTTATTATAAATGTGTCTTATTAACAATTAAAATTATATGTATAGCCCCGTAATACCTGTAATTACAGGCTATGCAGTATTACATCATCTTAGTATCATGCATACGATGGTGCATATAGTGGTTCAGCTTCATAAAAGGCTTCCTTATAAGAAGACCTAAGAAAAGAGTTCCGATAACAAAGAGCATAAGCTGTCCCATAAGTATAAAATAATCATATTTGTAGAAACCACTCACACATTCTCTTATTGCATTGATTGCATAAGGGAATGGGAAGTATATATAAACATTTCTAAAGAACGATGGTAACAGTTCTATAGGATATGTTCCACTTGAACCTGCTATCTGGATAACTACAAGTACAACTGCTAAAGCTTTACCTACATCACCGAAAGATAATGTAAGTGTATATATAAGCAGTGTAAATGCAAAGCTTACTATAGAAGCTGTAAGCATGAATATACCAGGGTGAACGCAGTATATCTTAAGAAGATATAAGTCACCAAGTACTGTGATTATTGCCTGTATCTGCCCCATAAGCCAGAATATAATGTAACGTCCAAAGTACTTCTGTGTAAGTGTGGCATTTTTGAATTCATCAAGATCATCTGGTGATGTCTTTATAAGCGCTGTAAGTAAAAGTCCGCCAACCCAGAGAGCAAGTGTAGTATAGAATGGAGCTACGGCTGTACCGTAATTGACAGCTTCATATACATTTTCGGTTGTAACCTTTACAGGTGATGAGAAGAACTCACCATATTCAGAAGAATCTTTATCAAGAAGCTTCTGTACAAGCTCATACTTTCCATCTGCTTTTAGTACGTTAAGTTCACTGTCAGCTTTATCAAGAGTATTTTTAATATTGTCAATAAGTCCAGACATAGTTTCAAGTGTTATATTCACATTTGATAATGTGCTGTCAGCACCATTAATAATAGTACTAACAGAGCTTAAACTATTCGAGGCATCTATAAGCGAATCATATATAGTTGCAATAGATGTCTTGAAAAGACTTCCTACTTTGTCAACAGAACCTGTAATACTTGTTGTCAATATATTGTCAAGTGAACTGATGCTTGTCTGACACTGTGCAAGTACATTATCAAGGCGGTTAAGCAGCAGCTTAGGACTTGTATCAGTCTGTTCATACCACTGGATGAATGTATCAAGTGTCTGGGCTGCACCCTTTATAAGCTTAGGCATAATATCAAGTGAGCTTATAAGACTGTCATAAAGTACCTGATTATATCCTCCATTATTGTTGTCAATTTCTTTAAAATGTTCAAGAACAGGCTTTAAAGTGTCGACTAACTGTTCACTTATATCGTATGCATTGTTCATCTGCGTTTTAAGGTCATTAAGTGAAGATATTATATCATGTTTATCAATAGGAGAATTATCATCCTTGTGGGAAGCAATCTTATCTCTAAGGTCAGATATTGCTTTTTCAAGAGACGAGTTAATTTCGGTAAGTTTTGACAGTGAAGAATTTATGTTGTACATGTAGTCATCTATAACAGAGTCAGCAGATGACTTAGATGAGTTAAGCTGCTCATCTGACATGTCTGACTGTATATTTCCTACAAGACTGTCTGTCTTTTTAAGAGTAGCAGAAAGATTATTATTACTTTCGCTAAACTGCTTTATGGCGCTGTCATATTCGGATATATTATCGCTTATATCTTTCAGCTTATCAGCTATATCAGATAATACGTTATTTTTAGTAAGTTCGTCAGCATCTGTAGAGTTAAGAATAGTAACTACTACAGTTTCAATAAATGTTTCATTGATAGTTTCCTGAAGTGTGGACATACCTGACTGTGTAATCTTACTTGCAATCGCATTTTTCTTGGCATTTTCATAATAAGTTACAGAAGGAGTTTCCATATTGTCATTAAGGAAATTAATCATTGAACGTGAAAAGTTACTTCCTATTATAATAGCGGCATAATATTCACCGCTTTTAACACCATTAATAGTACTTTCTTTATCTTTCGTAAATGTCCAGCCAAGCTTATCATTTTCACGAAGATTATCAATGATACTATCGCCCATATTCTGCTTTTCTTTTCCCTCAGGTGTAAAGCCTTCATCCTCCGAATACACGGCAATCTTTATGGATGAGGTGTTAGCATACGGGTCCCAGTTAGAATAAATATTGAACCATGCATATAGCGAAGGAATAATACACAGACCTAAAGCGATGATAAGTGCAAACATATTCCTGCATATACCTCTGAAATCATGTCTAAATATACGTAAGATTGTATTCATTAGTGTTCTCCATTAACCAAAATTTGTCATATAATTATATCACTATCAAAATGTACATACAACATTTATAGTAATAAATAATATCATAAAAAGAATAAAATAATTATAAAAATGAAGCGGCACAAAAAACATAACCTATATAGTATGTCTTATGTGACGCTTTGCTATATTAATTAAAAGTTATAAGTAAATACTTACTCAGTGCCTAAGGTTACATCATAACCAGCAAGATACTGCTTTATTAATACAGCATCTTTTGTGTTAACTACTCCATCATTGTTCAAGTCACAATATATAAATGATGGCATGACAGGAAGTTCGTCTTCTGCGGCATATACAGATGCAGGAATATATCTGTTAAATAATTGCAATATAATGACAATTATAGCAAGTATGCCTGATAATTTTCGTATAAT
>FR886326.1:17286-34270 GCA_000436535.1 Eubacterium sp. CAG:252
TAATCCTTTTTTGTGCATAGGGTTCTCCTTTACATATATATATTATATTAACACATAAAATATAATATATCAAATATATATTAAGTAATATACATATGAAAGAAAATCAGAGCATTGAAGCTGTTATTATTTAGATAGAATCAAATGCCTGTGCAAGGTCAGCGATAAGGTCAACCTTATCCTCAAGACCACAAGATATTCTTATAAGACCAGCTGAGATACCAGCTTCCTTAAGCTGTTCATCATTCATCTGTCTATGTGTTGATGTAGCAGGGTTAAGGCAGCATGTTCTTGCATCTGCTACATGTGTTTCGATAGCGGCCAGCTTTAAGTTTTTCATAAACTTCTCAGCGGCTTCTCTTCCGCCTTTTATTTCAAAAGAAACTACGCCACAGCCGCCATTTGGCATATATTTTTTAGCTGTTTCATAATACTTGCTGCTTTTAAGTCCAGGATAAATTACATATTCAACTTTAGGATGATTTTCAAGGAATTCTGCAACAGCCTGACCGTTTTCTACGTGCCTTGGCATTCTTACATGTAAGGATTCAAGACCAAGATTAAGTATGAAAGCATTCTGAGGTGACTGGATACAGCCTAAATCTCTCATGAGCTGGGATGTACATTTTGTTATAAATGCCCCTTCTTTTCCGAATTTTTCAGCATATGTAATTCCATGATAGCTTTCATCAGGAGTGCATAATCCAGGATACATGTCAGCATGTGCCATCCAGTCAAAGTTGCCGGAATCAACAATTACGCCGCCAACTGCTGCCCCATGTCCATCCATATATTTTGTTGTAGAGTGTGTTACGATATCAGCACCCCATTCGATAGGTCTGCAATTAACAGGTGTTGGGAAAGTATTATCTACTATGAGTGGAACATTGTGTGCATGTGCAGCTTTGGCAAACTTTTCAATATCAAGTACTGTAAGTGCAGGATTGGCAATAGATTCGCCAAACATAGCACGCGTATTATCTTTAAATGCAGCATTGAGTTCACCTTCTGTTGCATCAGGTGACACAAATGTCACATCTATTCCCATCTTCTTGAGTGTTACAGATATAAGGTTAAAAGTACCGCCATATATTGAAGAGGATGCTACAATATGGCTTCCACATTCACATATGTTAAATAAAGCAAAAAAATTAGCAGCCTGTCCTGACGAAGTGAGCATGGCAGCTGTTCCACCTTCAAGCGCTGCTATTTTGGCAGCTACATGGTCATTGGTAGGATTCTGGAGTCTTGTATAGAAATATCCGGAAGCTTCAAGGTCAAAAAGTTTTCCCATATCTTCACTTGTATCATACTTAAATGTAGTTGACTGAATAATAGGAATCTGGCGTGGCTCTCCGTTACCAGGAGTGTATCCTGCCTGAACGCATTTTGTATTAATAGAATAATCTTTCATATAGTCCTTTCCGATATGGGTGTATATAGTAAGCAGAAGCTTATTAACACGAATCATATCATATGTAATCTTTTAATTCCCTATAATTCTACAGGATTATAGGATAAAATGCAAATTTAATTTTATTATGTAGATTATGTTTTTGACACTTATAAAAAAATATCTTATATTATATAAATATTTAATTATACAGTCAGATATAGGAGAAGAAAGTCAGCTATGAAGAACATCAAAGGAACACTTATACTTTTACTTACGGCATTTATATGGGGAACTGCTTTTGTAGCGCAGACAAGCGCAGGGGACAGTCTGGGAACATTTACATTTAACACAATAAGAAATATTATTGCCGCAATTTTCCTTTTTATATTCATAAAGATTAAAGAGCTTGTATATATGGAAGAAAAACATAAAGGCTTTCCGGTAAAAGAGGGAATAATATGCGGAATAGTACTTTGTATATCAATGACACTCCAGCAGATGGGAATAAATAACTATCCAGATGGGGTTGCTGTATCAGGAAGAGCAGGATTTCTTACGGCAACCTATGTAGTTATGGTTTCTGTTGCCGCAGTATTTATGGGGAAAAAGCTGCAAAAGCTTGTAATAATATCAGCTTGTGTATGTATAGCAGGAATGTATCTTTTGTGTATGTCCGGTGGAATAGACAGTATATATTCATCAGATATTCTGCTTCTTCTTTGCGCAGTAGGTTTTACAGCACATATCCTTGTAGTTGATAGGTATTCATATACAGATGGTATAAAAATGTCGTGTATACAGTTTCTTACCGCAGGTTTACTGTCAGCCGTTGGAATGATAATAATTGAACATATAGGAAATATAAGAATAAGCGACATAAAGAGTGCTGCCGTTCCGATACTATACGCAGGTATAATGTCAAGCGGAGTTGCCTATACCCTGCAGATTATCGGACAGAAATACACAAAGCCCTCTGTTACAGCGATTGTCTTAAGTCTTGAGTCAGTATTTGCAGCTCTTGCAGGATGGGTATTATTATCTGAGCATCTTAGTCCACGTGAGATAGCTGGATGCGTTCTTGTGTTTGTCGCTGTTATAATGGCACAGATACCACAGATGAGTACGGATAAGGAAAATTGAAATAATAAAATTGAATACTGTTTAATTTAGCTTATATTATAAATGTTTTTTAAAAGTATATCTGAATTAAAAAAACAGCCATAAGTCTGGAGAGGTGTTTAGTGAATAATGCGAAAGGAACACTTGAAAGCCGATTGAGATAGTTCTTAAACTTTCCCTAAAAACCACAACAACGATTTGACAAGGAGGTCAAATCGAGCGAAAACGCAACAGGACGTTGCGTATGAACGTTTGCGTCCATATAAAAAACATAGACGGAAAGTTTTAGAAATATCCAATCAGCTTTTTGGTGACTGAAGCCTTATTCACGGAGCACCTCTCCAGACTTATGGCGTCCGTTCGTTAATATCATTAGTCTTCATATTACTCACATTTGCAGTTGCAATATCATCGCTATCCTGCACCACGTCAGAACCCTCAGTCTCAGCTTCTGCCTTCCTTCTGGCCTCCGCCTTGAGCTTCTCCGACTTGAACTTAAACATAAGAAGTCCAATAGGAAACGGCATAACACAAATAATAAACAATAATGCAACAATAATAACAACTTTCTGTGGCTCAATCATAATGCCATCTCCTCTCTTTCTTCTTAAATCTTTATATAAGCCTAATTCTTATCAGAACCTGAAAGCTTACTATCAACCATATACTTAATAATAAGAATACTTCCAACCATAAGTATAATTCCGATTATAAGTGAGATAACAGGATTACGGATAAATCCTGCAATAATATAGGTTATAAGCGAAACTACTGCAACGACAACAACATAAGGAAGCTGTGTTGATACGTGATTCATATGATTGCACTGTGCACCAGCAGAAGCCATAATAGTTGTATCCGATATAGGTGAGCAGTGGTCACCGCATACAGCACCAGCCATACATGCTGATATAGAAATAATCATCATGGTTTTGTCAGTTCCTGCAAAAGTTCCTACAACGATAGGAATAAGGATACCGAAAGTTCCCCAGCTTGTACCAGTTGCAAATGCTAAGAATATGGCAACTAAGAATATAATAGCTGGAAGGAAGTTAAGGAAACCAACTGATAATCCGCTTACAAGTCCGGCTACATATTCTTTTACACCAAGACTGTCAGTTGTTGCCTTAAGAGTCCATGCAAATGTAAGAATAAGAATAGCAGGAACCATAGCCTTAAAACCTTCAGGTATGCAGGAGAAACAGTCATTAAATGAAAGTATCCTTCTTATAACATAAAATAATATTGTAATAACCAGTGCAAAGAAACTTCCCATCATAAGTCCAAGCGATGCATCACAGTTAGAAAATGCTGTAACGAAATCAGTTCCACTAAAGAAACCGCCAGTATATATCATTCCGATAACACAGCATATAATAAGGCTTATTATAGGGAAAACAAGGTCAATGACCTTACCGTTTCCACGTATTATTTCTTCATTACTTACATTGGCATATGGTCTGTCACTTGTTGTATACAGGTCACCTTTTGCAGCATTATCCTCATGCAGCTTCATAGGACCAAAGTCAACCCTTAATATAACAAAACAAAGAAGGGCAACTATAGTAAGAATGGCATAATAGTTATAAGGTATACACTGCATAAATATAGAAAAACCGTCTTCATCTTCCACGAAACCTGTAACGGCTGCTGCCCATGATGATATAGGAGCAATTATACATATAGGAGCTGCTGTTGCATCTATTATATATGCAAGCTTGGCTCTTGATACCTTATGTCCGTCAGTTACAGGGCGCATGACACTTCCGACTGTAAGACAGTTAAAGTAATCATCTATAAATATAAGTATGCCAAGAAAAATAGAAGTAAGTTCTGCACCTATTCTTGTCTTTATTCTTCCCGATGCCCATTCACCAAATGCCTTAGAGCCGCCGGCCCTATTCATCATAGATACCATTATTCCAAGTATAATAAGGAATATGAGTATACCGATATTAGATCTGTCGGATAATACGCCAAGCAGTCCGTCATCAAATATGTGCAATATAGATGTTTCAAGACTGAAGTGCGCAGTGAAAAGTCCCCCATACAGAAGACTTCCGATAATAATGCCTATAAAAAGTGAACTGTATACTTCCTTAGTTATAAGCGCAAGTATAATAGCAACAAGCGGTGGAATAAGCGACCAGAATGTTGCATACAGCTCAGGCATATATTCTGTTAATGTGTTCATTAATGTATCTCCGTTCTTTCACATAGTGTTCATATATCAGGAGTTTATTGCTGTTCCCTGAAAGTAATTGTATTATTAGCTGCATCCATGCTCTCAACAATTGCGAGTGATTCAAGCTGGTATCCTTTTTCACGGATAATCTTACCACCCTGCTGGAAGCCTTTTTCGATTGCAATACCGATACCCTCAACTGTTGCACCAGCACTTTCAACGAGATCAGTAAGTCCTAAGAGAGCGCATCCATTGGCAAGAAAATCATCGATAACAAGGATGTGGTCTTCTGGAGATAAGAACTTCTTTGAAACGATTACATCATATACTTTACCATGTGTGAATGACTGGATTTTAGTGCTGAAGTTATTGTCGTCAAGGTTGATACTCTTTGACTTCTTTGCAAATACAACAGGTACATCAAATTCTCTTGCAACGATAGCAGCAATACCGATACCACTTGCTTCGATTGTAAGAATTTTATTAATATTCTTGTCAGCAAATAATCTCTTCCATTCTTTTGCCATTTCCTCAAAAAGCTTTATATCCATCTGGTGGTTAATAAAGCTGTCAACCTTAAGAACATTACCCTCTCTTATTATTCCGTCTTTTCTAATTCTTTCTTCTAATAATTTCATAACCGTATTCCTTTTTAATATATAAATTAATGACATTATTCTACTAGATTATAGTTTATTTTTCAATACGTGCCATAGCAATCTGTTCAGGTGTTATAGGCAGTGTATAAAATCTTTTTTCTGCTGCGTGGCTTAAGGCATCTGTTATGGCTGGAAGAGGTGTATTGATAACAACCTCACCGACTGACTTGGCACCAAATGGACCTGCTGCCTCATAGCTGCTTTCAAAGTCCACATTGATATGACCTATATCCATACGTGAAGGAATCTTATACTGTAAGAATGAATTCTCATACAGCTTTCCTTTATCACTATAAGTAATATTCTCAGACATAGTCATGCCTATACCCTGAAGTATACCGCCCTCTGCCTGTACTCTTGCAAGATTAGGATTAACTGGAGTACCACAGTCCACACATGCATCATACTCTATAACCTTGCTTTCACCTGTAAGAAGGTCAACCTCCACTTCTGCTGCCCCGACCATATAAGGTGGTGGCGATATAGGTGAAGAGTGTGTGTATGTAACTGAAAGAGATATATCGTTGCCACACATAGATGCAGTTGATATGTCAGCAAGGCTCACTGTATCACCTGTCGAGTCACATCTTACAAGCTTATTTTCGTAAGTTACATCATCGACATCACATTTAAGAAGCTTTGCACCTAGCTTTTCTATTCTTGACTTTAATTCAAGGGCACATTTTTCAACAGCTTTACCTGTAACGTAAGTTGTACTTGATGCATATGAACCAGAATCGTAAGGAGATATATCCGTATCAGCACCAAATACTGTAATATCATCAGTATCACATTCAAGGATTTCTGCCGCTATCTGTGAAAGAATAGTATCGCATCCCGTTCCCATATCAGCAGCACCAATATTCATAGTAAAGAACCCTTCATCATTAAGCTTAAGAGTGGCACTTCCGACATCGACACCGGAGATACCAGAACCCTGCATAGCCATACCCATACCAACATATCTTGCCTTTGTATCAGATATCATTCTTACAGGATACTTTTCATCCCACTTAATCATTTCCTTAACACGGGTTAAGCATCTGTCAAGGGCACAGCTCGTATTGACCTGATTATAGTAGGCTGGCATGACATCGCCCTCTTTTACGATATTTTTAAAGCGTATATCAAATGGGTCCATATGCAGCATATCAGCAAGTTCGTTGACTGCCGATTCAACAGCGAAAAGTCCCTGTGTTGCGCCATATCCTCTGTATGCACCTGCTGACATTATATTAGTGTAAACAACATCGCTTGTAAATCTGAAAGCCTCTGCCTTTCCATAAAGAGGTATGGACTTATGACCTGAAAGTCCGACAGTTGTTGGACCATGTTCACCATATGCACCCGTATTGGAAAGTGTATGAAGGTCAATAGCCTTTACTATGCCATCTTTTGTAGCTCCCAGTCTTACATGCATCTGCATTTCATGTCTTGGTGATGAAGCAGTTAGCGACTCATATCTTGAAAATATGATCTTGGACGGTTTCTTAGTCATCCATGTTACAAATGCAGGATATATCTCACTTACAGATGTCTGCTTGGCACCAAAACCGCCGCCTATTCTTGGCTTTGTCACACGGATAAGTGAAGGTGATATACCAAGTGCATGTGATATTATTCTTCTACAATGAAAGACTATCTGTGTTGAACTTATAACATTAAGTCTTCCATATGTGTCTATCGTACAGTATGTACGGAAAGTTTCCATCATACTCTGCTGGCATGCTTTAGTGTGATATGTTCTGTCGATTATGATATCGCAGTCATCCAGCACCTTGTCGACATCACCATTAGAAGATTCATCATGTGCACATAGATTTCTTTTATTATCAGCACCTACAGGACACAGAGCCTCCCAGTTGTCTTCAGGATGTACAAGTATTGGATTATCAAGAGCAGTTGTAAAGTCAAGAACAGGTTCAAGTACCTCATATTCAGCTTTAATAAGCTTTATAGCTTTGTCAACACAGTTCTCTGTCTCACCTGCAACTATGGCAACCGGGTCGCCTATAAATCTTACATGCTGGTCAAGTATAAGTCTGTCATATGGACTAGGTTCAGGATAAGTCTGACCTGCGCATGTAAAACGCTTCTGGTGCTGATCAATATCTTTATAAGTGTATATAGCTTCTATGCCAGGTACCTTCATGGCAATAGCTGTGTTAATGTCTTTGATTATTGCATTGGCATAAGGTGAGCGTAAAAGCTTGACTACAAGGCAGTCTTTAGGTGTTAAATCGTCAGTATATACAGGCTTTCCAAGAAGAAGCTCCATAGAGTCCTTCTTTCGGATACATTTATTCACAGACTTCATTGTTATCACTCTCCTTCTGCTTTTTATAGTTTACAAAGTTCATAATTCCACGAAGCTGTCCCTCATAGCCTGAACATCTGCACAGGTTACCAGAAAGGAACTCCTTTACCTCATCCTCATCAGGATATGGATTTTGTCTGAGAAGTGCAATAGTATTCATAACAAAGCCCGGATTACAGAAGCCGCACTGCTCTGCTCCCTGGTCAGCTATAAATGTTACAAACTCAGAAGCTTCATCCTGTAAGCCCTCAAGTGTTGTTACATGACATCCATCTGCCCTTGCTGCAAGAACTGAACAGGATAGAACAGGTGTGTCATTTAAGAATACAGTGCATAAGCCGCAATTAGAAGTTTCACAGCCACATTTTACACTGTAACACTTATGCTCTCTTACCCAGCTATAAAGGGAGACGCCGGGATTAATATCTTCTTTTATTGTTTTTCCATTAAGATTAATATTAACTAACATATATTCTCCGTATAATTATTTATATATTTTCTGTATAAGTATTTATATATTGGAAAGTGTACGCTTTGTAAGTACATTTACAAGGTGACTTCTGTATTCCTTACTGCCACGCATATTACTCTCTGTTTCTATGTGGTCTGCTGCCATATCAGCATACTTGTTTATATGGTCATTCGAAAGTTCTCCTGACAATGTGCAATCACTATCATTAAGACAACTGCTTACAAGAACTGCTCTTGCAGGGCGTGCGCCTATGGCAACCTCGTAAGTATCAGTATCCTTATAATGTACACCGCAGCAGGTAAGAACAGGAAGGTCAGTTTCTGTTATACGGACTGCCTCATAATACATATTTACAGGTCTTTTTTTGACTATAATTCTCACAAGAATATCTCTGTCATACTTCATATTGGCATATTCTTTTAAAGGAATAATACCACCTTTATAAAGTTCAACATACGATTCAAGACCTAATAATAATGTAAGAACATCCGAAAATCCATATCTTCCATATATACTCCCGCCTACAGTGGCAAGGTTACGGAACTGCACTCCTACGATATGTTTTAAGGCAGTTCTGGCAGCATTTGATGTATATTCATTAAAATGCTCATTAGTTTCAAGCTGTCTTAATGTTGTCATGCATCCTATTTTGAATTCTTTATCTGTTTCCTCAATCTCATTGAGTGAAAGGTCAGATAAGTCAATAGCTGTGTTTATGCGGTTATCACCCATACGCATCCACATCATGCCGCCTATTATGCGGTTTGCCTTTTTCTGGTTAAGCTCATAAGCTTCATCAAGGCTTTTTACTTTAACATAATTCTGGATATTAAGCATATTTACCTCTGTTTACATAATTATTTTATTTGATTATTTATTCTAACATATTAATTTTGCCTTGTAAATTTATTCTTTATCTGATAAAATTCGGATGAAAAATAGATTAAAGAGGAGAAAAATAATGAAAAAAGCAAAAAGACTGTTAGCTGTGTTACTTACTCTTATTATGACAGCTTCATTACTTGCCTGTGGAAACAGTAATGAAGCCAGTAATCAGACACAACAGACAACTACATCCCCATTTTCTGTTATGCAGGAAACAGATACTTCTAAGGTCAGTTATCCGGTAACTGTTACAGACCAGCTTGGAAGAACAGTAACTATTGAGAAGGAACCTGAAAAAATCGCTTCTTCATATTATATTTCAACAAGTCTTTTACTTGGTCTTGGACTTAAGGATAAGCTTGTTGGTATTGAAGCAAAGGCGAATACAAGACCTATCTATAATCTTGTATCATCTTCTTTAGTGTCACTTCCTAATATGGGAACAGCAAAGGCATTTAATACAGAGGCATGCGTGGCAGCCGGCCCTGACCTTGTTATCATTCCAGCAAAGTTAAAGAGTGTCATTCCTGAGTTAGAGCAGCTTGGACTTACAGTATTAGCAGTTAATCCAGAAAACCAGCAGTTACTCAGTGAATGTATAACAATGGTAGGACAGGCAGTAAACGAACCGGGTAAGGCAAAGACACTCAATGCTACTATTGAGTCTATTCTTGATAATGTTAAGACTAATGTTTCAGGAACAGATACACCTAAGGTATATCTTGCAGGTAACAGCGCATTTCTTTCAACAGCAGGTAAGGCTATGTATCAGGATACTCTTCTTACGAACGCTGGTGGTGTAAATGTAGCAAGTGAACTTACAGATACTTACTGGGCAGAGGTATCATATGAGCAGGTTCTTTCATGGAATCCTGATTATATCATACTTGCAGCAGATGCTACTTACACTGTTGATGATGTATACAATGATGCTAATCTTGCGGACTGCACAGCAGTTAAGGAAAAGCATGTATACAAGCTCCCTTCAGATATAGAAGCATGGGATTCGCCAGTTCCAGCAAGCTTCCTTGGAAGTGTATATATTGCTTCTATATTACATCCGGATAAGATTAGCACAGACTATTATAAGGAATGTGTAACAGAGTTCTATAAGACATTCTATGGATTTACTCCAGAGGTTAAGTAGACATGGCTCTATTTATCTGCTATAAATTGGGTAAATGAATTTGAGTTATTTACTTAAATGTATCTTAGATACAAACAAAAATAATTTATTTTAGATAGGAACGGCTGTAAAAATGCTTGCATTTTTATGGTCGTTTTTTTACAATTTTAGCTATGGATTAGGGAAGAAAATATTTTTATCCAGAATATAGAAGGGAAATGTGTCATTGAACAATTACATATTTAATAATGGTAAAAGACAATTAAATAAGGCAGCAGTTATGCTTGTACTTATCATTATGGTTATAGCTGCATTTGTTATATCACTGCGGACTGGAAAGTATCCGCTTACATTAAAGGGAATATTATCAGGTGATACTATGCAGATTAAAGTGCTTGTGAGGCTCAGAATTCCGAGAGCAGTTATGGGAGTTGCCGGTGGTTTTGGACTTGGAATAGCTGGTTATGTATATCAGCTTGTATTTAAAAATCCGCTTGCATCGCCTGATATTGTCGGAGTATCTTCTGGCGCAAGTGCTGGTGCTGCTATGGCGATTGTGTTTATATCGTCTGTTTCTTCTGTTGTTTCGGCTGTAGCATTTGCAGCAGCTATGCTTACTCTTATTGTTACATTGCTTATAGCATATCTTGTACCCGGAAAAAACAGCTATACGATTGTGCTTTCAGGGATAGCCATTCATTCTCTTGCACAGACTGTCCTTATGTTCATAAAGCTGGCAGCAGACCCGGAAAAGCAGCTTGCATCTATCGAGTACTGGATTATGGGGAGTCTGAATTCAGCTTCGGTTGACGACCTTCTCATCCCCTGCATAGTAACATTTATTGGAACTATACTTATAATACTTTTATATAGGCAGCTTCTTATGCTTTCACTTGATGAGGATGAGGCAGCTTCACTCGGAGTACATATAGTCCTGTTAAGGCTCATTGTTCTTGTCATAGCAACCCTGATAGTGTCAGTTATTATATGTACGACAGGTCTTATAAGCTTTATAGGACTTCTTGCACCACATATAGCAGGCCGCCTTATTAAGAACCACAATATAAGTCTTCTTATGTTAAGTGGAATATCGGGAAGTCTTTTATTGACACTGGCTGATATACTGGCACGTTCAGTTACATCATCGGAGCTGCCGGTAAGTATTTTTACATCGTTACTGGGCGCACCACTTCTTATAATACTACTTTTAAGGAACAGGCAGGGGAATGGGTGAGGTTGTGTGCGTATAGATTATATTTATTATAAAAAAATTTATGTGGAAATGAGATATAAAAATGGCGTTTTAATAGAAAATATTTCAACCTTTCAGAAGCTTATAATAAGAATATAGCTATTTGTATGAACAAGGTTTATAATTCAAAGAAAGTATAGTTGTGTGTAAATACAATATTTAAGACAGGAAAAAATATAGCTATGTATATAGACAATATTAATAATAAGAAATTTATTGATAATCGTTGTAAAATACAAAAGAATTTAGAAATTGACAATACAGGGATTGCAGATAATTCTACTGATTTGACTGCTGCCAGAAATGAATATAATATTCTTAAGCAAAATAACAGAATATGCTATCCAGACAGCCTTGACATCAGCGGCTTATCCGTATCATATGGCAGAAAAAATATAATAAATAATCTCAATATTACACTCTATTCCAGTGAATTCACAGCACTCATCGGCAATAATGGCTGTGGCAAGTCGACACTTATAAAGGCTGTTATGAACCTTATTTCACATAAGGGAAAGTGTGTGTTAAGGTTTTCATCTGATAAAACTACACCAGAGAATACAGCCACATTTGCACAGGTTATAACAGAAAAGCTTACTCCAAAGAAAAGAGCTATGTATATGACATATATTGCCCAACATTCAGGTATATCTTCAAGCATATCTGTTATGGATGTGTGTCTTATGGGATATAATCATATGCTTAATCCTCTGGCAGTTCCAGACAGCAGTATGCGCTGTAATGTTCTTAAAGCGCTTGAATATGTCGGACTTAAGGACAGGGCGGAGGATGATTTTCTTTCACTTAGTGCTGGCCAGAAGCAGATGTGTATACTCGCCCGTTCGGTTATCCAGAATTCTCCTGTTATGATACTTGATGAGCCGGAAAGCGCGCTAGATATTACTAACCGTTATGAGATGCTAAGAACGATAAGAGAACAGGCAGATACCAATAAATGTGTTCTTATGAGTATTCACAGTCCGGAGCTTGCACTTATGTACTGTGACAGGCTTCTTTTTATGAAGTCCGGCAGTATCGTGGATGATATATATGTAAAGGATACAGATGTTTCAAGACTTAATGAAGCATTTGCAAAAGTATATGATAATGTATGCGTGGGAGTATATGAAAGTACGGATAACAGAAAGCATTATTGCATATATCCAAAAATATAGGAGGCGTTATGGATAAGTATGTGGATGCAAAGGCATTATATTCATATTTTAAATGGTCTGGTAAAAAACATTTATTAATAACAGGAGATCTGGGAAGTGGAAAGACTACGCTTATTAATGCGTTGGTTAATATTATAAGTGACGGTTTGAATGAATATGATGATACAAGTGAATCAAATAAGTCAGAATTATCAGAAAGTCTGAAAGATTATAATGTTACGTGCAATGACATGCATAGTCATAATATCATATATGACAGATTAATAAGTGCTAAGCAGGATGATAATTATGTCGTAATTAATTCAGACAGGCTTAATATGCTACAGAATAATTGCAAAGATAGTTATAAAAGTGATTTTTCTATAAATTCCGGTGACAATATAAATATAATAGGAATGATTAATCCTCATAGTGATAAGTCAAAGGAAAGAATGACAATAGTTAAAGAAGGCTTCTATAATGTTGCAATACCAGCGGTTAATAATTATATAAATGCAGTGAGACAGGCAGATTTCACTTTGCCTGACAGGTATTATATGATAGTTGATGAGCTTGGTTATATTGAAAGCTCCTGTGAGGATTACCAGAAATATTTTAATAATATGCTGGATGAGGATAATTCCTGTGTTATTGCCACGCTCAGGAAAAAACACACGGAATTTCTTGATTCACTTATGAGTAGAGATGATGCACTGATTATAGATATAGACAAGCCATTTGCTGATATTGCGTGTATAATTATGGCATCCGGCAAGTCAAGACGTTTTGGTACGAATAAGCTGCTTGAGCCATTTAAGCTTGAACAATTTAAGCATACGACCCTTATAGAAAATGCGGTTGACATAACCAAAGCCTCACCAGTTGAATACATATATGTTGTTACTAATAATCAGGATGTGGCGGATGTAGTATATAATAGGATAAGTACAGGGATGTATAATTGTAGGTATATTGATGGCTCTGATAATTTGAATAATAAATATAATAACCATTACAGTAACCTTAATAATAATCTGAATAATTGTAACTGCAATAATTGCTATAATAATTCAGGTAATGATAAGTGTAATAATGATTATAATAGTCTGCGTGGTGATAAGTATATTGACGATTATTCAAATAATTATAGTAATTATGACTATATGAAAGTTATATTACATAACAAAGAGCTTAGAAATGATGTTATAAATGTAGGATTATCACATATAAGCAGCAATGCAGATAATATAGCAGGAGTTATGTTTATGCAGTCAGACCAGCCACTTATAACAAGGTCAAGTATGCAGCTTATGTGTTTTATATTTACGCATTGTAAAGATAAGATCTGCAGGCTTTCATATGATGATACAGTGGCTTCGCCGGTTATATTTCCGAATAAATACATAGATGAATTAAAAAAACTGCCACCCCACAAAGGCGGCGGATATGTTATAAACAACCATCCGGATGAGGTTATACTCGTTCCAGCTTATAGTAAGGTTGAACTGCTGGATATAGATACAAATGAGGACATGCAGATTATTAAGAAAATAATCAGTGAACAGGACGATTAGAAATAACGAATAATGTAATGAATAAAGTAATGAACAAAGTATGTTTATAAATATATAAAATATATTTTAGAAAATGGAATTGATATATAAAAAGGAAATGTCATTATTAAAGTTATAACAAATCATAGGTAATTAATTTTACAATATTAGATAGCATGTATGCCTTACAAAATATGTTTATTTAATTCTTTAAAAGTAATTTCAAGAGTTAAATAATATTTACTTAATATTTGTTATGAACTTTAATATAATAGACATTTCCTTATTTATATAACTATAAATGAGGAAATGAAAAAATGCGCAAAAATAAGTTGTTTTTGTTTGTACTTGAGATACGTTTCAATAGATTACGCAAAATACGTCTTTCTAGTGAGAATATAATTGTACAATATTTTAAATTTACTCATTTATAGTTTATTATATTTTAAATGTATTTTAATATATCATTCTATTAATTACATCTAATAGATAAACACATTTATGCCTTCGACTGCTTCTTTCTTCCAGTCAGGAAGGCTACAAGATATATGACTATAACAAGCACTATTGCAAAGCACATCCATCCAATTAATACAGGAAGTGGCTGTTTTGCAAATATATCATAATATCCTTTTATGTAGACAACAGTTATTACAAGTGGAAGTATGTATGTCATATACTTTCTTACCCATAAAGGCAGCTTTATACCTTCACCAGTATCGACTTCTTTGATAAAGTTGTCAAATCCCCAACCATTCTTTTTCGTACAGAACAGCACCATAACAAGACTTCCAAGAGGAAGCAGGTTATAAGATACGAGGAAGTCCTCAAGATCCATAACTGTAGAACCAGCGCCTATTGGCTGAAAACCCGATAATACGTTGAAACCAAGAATTGCTGGTATTGAAAGTATTATTATTGCAACTATGTTGATAGTTACAGCCTTTGAGCGCTTGCACTCAGTTATATCCATCCACACAGCTATTATTTCTTCAAATACGGCTATTATAGTTGAAAGTGCCGCAAACGACATAAATACGAAGAATAAAAATCCCCATACTCTTCCACCTGCCATATTGTTAAATACATTTGGCAGAGTTATAAATAATAATGAAGGACCGCTGTCAGGATTAACGCCATATGAAAAGCATGCAGGAATAATGATAAATCCTGCCATAAGAGCTACAAATGTATCAAGCAGTACAATGCTTATCGCTTCTCCTGTAAGTGAGCGCTTTTTATCAAGGTAGCTTCCGAATATTTCCATAGCACCCATACCGATACTCAGCGTGAAAAATGCGTGTGTCATAGCGGCAAATACGGCTTCACCGATACCAGACTGCTTTACAAGCTCAACATTAGGTACAAGATAGAACTTAATACCTACGGATGCATTTGGCAGGGCAAATGAGTGGATAGCAAGTATTACTATCAATCCAAGCAGAAGTGACATAACAACCTTTGTTATACGCTCAACACCATTCTGTAATCCAAGTGCGCACACGCCGAATGCAAGTAATATGGCGATTATGGCAAAAAACATCATAGAACCGGGATTACCGAGCATATTATTGAATGTTTCTTTTATTCCGTCAGCATTAAGTCCGGCAAGCTTTCCGGACAGTTCAAGGTAAGCATAATAAAACATCCATCCGCCGACCATTGTGTAGAACATCATAAGTATGTATGAGCCGATAATTCCCATCCACTTAAGTCTGTGCCAGTTAGTTCCTTTCTTTTCAAGTACTTCAAATGCTTTGCCGATACCTTTACGGCTGGCTCTTCCGACTGAGAATTCACATATCAGGATAGGCAGGCCAAGAAGTGCAAGGAATATGACGTACATAACGATAAATGCTGCACCGCCGTACATACCACATATATATGGAAACTTCCATACATTGCCAAGTCCAATAGCACACCCTGCCGACACAAGAATAAATCCCAGTCTCGAACCGAATTGTTCTCTTTCTTTCATAAGTTAATAAGTTCCTTTTCTATTGTTTTATATTGTTGATGTCAGAATTAAAATGTAATTTTCCTGACTGATTTATATGAATTGTTTCATAATTTTGTAATTCATACAATCCTTTCGCACTTTAAATTTCTAAAATGCAATAGCATATAATTGCTTATTTATAGTTATCATATTAAAATAAACGACATTTGGGTACTTTATTGCTGCATCTGAATTATTATAATAAAAATTGTTTATTACATAATCCCGCAATATTTATACATAGCCTATCTAATAACTATATACAAAGCCATATAAAAATTATTATATAATATAATTGCTAATTAGTCACTAACAAAATTCAGAAACTTATATTAATCTGGGGATGAATCCATATTTGTCACAATAAATGTATATATGTAAGTCATCTGATTCTCAGGTTTCTCTACCTTACAGACAACACGTCTTTCGTAAGGCCAAGAGGCTGCCTGATACATGAATTCGCCATAAACTACAGCATAGTCAACTTTGTTTTCTCTTGTGATATCATCAAGCTCATCAACCAGATATTCATACAAAATAGGCTGGAGAAAATCAACTACACCAGTGCATGAATACCTGGTTCCGTCTCTTAGCTGGATTTTAATTAAATCACCTGTTATTCCATCATAGCAGACAAGTGGATAATATACATTGCTTTGAAAATGAAAGTTAAAGGCTCTTCCTTCCTGTTTGCTATAAGCTTCAAGAAGTGCATCGCACTTCCTGGATAATAAAAAAGGATATTCTGCCAATGGAAAAATTATTGATATATTAGAATACGCGAGACGGGTGCCAAGAGGTCCGGTGGACCTCTGTATTGGCACGACCGAAGGGCGCTTTAGCGCTCTGAGAAATCGAACCCATACT
>FR886326.1:34285-43373 GCA_000436535.1 Eubacterium sp. CAG:252
ACCCATACTGCAAAGCAGTATGAGTTCAAGAAGTGCATTGCACTTCTTAGATAACAAAAAAGGACTTCCCAATCCGGGAAAGTCCTTTTTGTTATCTAACAGAGCGCGAGACGGGGATCGAACCCGCGACCCCCTCCTTGGCAAGGAGGTGCTCCACCACTGAGCCACTCGCGCATATTATATCAACATGTTCTTTAATAATTAATACTCCTGAACACAAGTGATATAATACACATATAATTATCATATGTCAAGTGAAATTTTAAAAAAAAATTACAAAGAAAAAAATTCAGCGTTTTTTACAATAACTTTTTTATTTAGTTCAGCCGGAAGGCTGAACTGTTACCATAAAATACCCAATTTTACATAATGGTTTATTTTAATAATATTTGTAATAATTCATCTGTGTTGTCAGCTAAATTTTCTGCGCCACATTTTATAAGCAGTTCTCGGCTTCTAAAGCCCCATGTTACGGCGATGCCTCTAACGCCAGCATTGTTAGCTGTCGCTACATCAACATCAGAATCTCCGACATAGATAACATTGTTAAGATTAATATTATTATTTTCGGCACATATATATAGTGCATCAGGAGAAGGCTTTTTAGCAACATTTTCTCTGGCACCAACTGCATCATCGAGCAGATTATTGAAATATATGTCACATAATTTAGTTACGGCATACTGTGCTTTATTTGAAAGAACTGCGATTTTGTAACCATTTTTCTTTAATTCTTTCAGCATATCCATAACACCAGGATAAGTCTTTGTTTTATCATTACAGTGAACAGCATAATAAGTTTTAAAACATTCAAATGTTTTATCAATCAGTTCCTTGCTGGTACCTTCAGGAACACTTCTTTCTATTAAAAGACGTATGCCGTTGCCTACAAATGTTCTTACCTCCGCAAGGCTTCTTTCTGGAAAGTTATTTGTTCTTAGTGAGTAATTAACTGAGTTACATAAATCATCGAGAGTATCAAGCAGTGTTCCATCAAGGTCAAATATTACCATTTTGTTCATAATAACAGCTCCATTCGTTATTTATTGTGTAGATTTTCATTATATTTTTAGCAGCATTTTGATGATTATGTTTTATTTAGTAGTGTACATTGCATTAATATCTGAAACATTTGATACACTTTTATAATGTAACATTTTCAAATAAATATGTTTTATAAATGGAGTGTTTTTGTTCAAATGTTCATATCAAAATGCTGATGTACAATATTTAGGCAGAAAATGCTGCAGCTTATGAAATGTTATATATACATTTATTCGTTAGTTATAATACATTAAATGTCTGATATTATCAATAATATATTTTTACATAAATTTCCGCTTGAAATATATGAACAAATGTTCTATAATACAATTAAGATAAGAACATTTGTTCGCAAGTATATATGTTAAGAGGAAACAGGTATATGATTATAAAAGAGAATATGAGTATTATGGAAAAGCTGGAGATATTGTCAGATGCAGCCAAGTATGATGTATCCTGCTCTTCAAGCGGTGTTGAATGTAATAATAATGGGAGTGGCATTGGTAATTCTAAGGCTTGTGGTATATGTCACAGCTTCAGTGCTGATGGAAGATGTATTTCACTGCTTAAGATACTTCTTACCAATGAATGTATATATAATTGCCGATATTGTATTAACAGGGCCTCTAATGATGTTGTGAGGGCTACATTCACACCAGAGGAGGTCTGTGATCTTACTATCCAGTTTTACAAAAGGAATTATATAGAAGGATTGTTTTTAAGTTCAGGTATTATATATAGTCCTGATGAGACTATGAAAAGGTTATTAAAAACAGTCATTCTGCTTCGTTCCAAGTATAGTTTTGGAGGGTATATCCATATGAAGGCTATACCGGGGGCAAGCGAAGAATTGATTAAGATAGCTGGTTATTATGTGGACAGAATGAGCGTTAATCTTGAGCTTCCGACTAATGCAGCGTTAAAAAAGCTGGCACCGGCTAAGACAAGAGATAATATACTTAAGCCTATGAGGATGATTCAGAATGGAATACATTCAGACGTGCAGCGGTTAAAGTCATCATCAGTTAATGTGAACAGGTTGTCTGGAGAGCATACTGTTAATGCATATGATGATATATTCGATACAGCCTTAAGTTCAGATGTATACAGGCTGAATAATAGTGATAACAGTTTTTTTAATCATAATAACAGCTTATATTCAGTGGCAGGTAAATTTTCTGATACTGATAATAACAGCATTGCCGGATATAGCAATAAGCGTTCTTTTGTTCCAGCAGGACAGAGTTCACAGATGATCGTCGGAGCTACGGATGAAACGGACTATCATCTTGTTACGATAGCTGAATCATTATACAGGCAGTATGATTTAAAGCGTGTATTTTATTCAGCATTTGTCAATGTAAACATGGATGAGTCAATGCCACTCCAGATTGACGGTAAAGGTGTGCCATTGTTAAGAGAACACCGGCTGTATCAGGCAGACTGGCTTATGCGCTTTTATGGTTTTAAGGCCTCTGAACTGCTATCAGAGGATAAGCCTAACTTTAATTCACTACTAGACCCTAAGTGTGACTGGGCTATACGTCATCTTGAGAATTTTCCTGTTGAGATTAATAATGCTGACTATAGTACGCTTCTTAGAGTTCCTGGTATTGGTGTTAAGTCTGCACGTAGAATTATATCTGCAAGAAAGCATACTAAGCTTGACTTTAGTGACTTAAAAAAGATAGGAGTTGTATTAAAAAGAGCTTTATATTTTATTACATGTGATGGACATATGATGTATAACACGCGGATAGATGCAGATTATATTACTAATTGTATAGTTGATTCTGCAGATATGCGGAAGATATATGATATAGAGCATCATAATGTGTATCATCAGTTATCACTTTTTGATGATAAGTCTTAAGTTTATTTAGGTTATATGGAGAATTTTATGAATAATAAAACAGATATATATGTGTGTGATGATAGTGTTGAAGGAATATTTACAGCTATATATAAGGCATGGGAAGCTGGTACAAGCCATACAGACATAAGATGTAGTTCTGGTACAATGAATTATTCCCTGTTTGAAAATTATATTAATATTGATGCTGATATAGATATTTGCAGAAAAGTTATCTCATCTATTAATACAAAGTTAGGTAATTATATATATGGTATTATATTTACCGTAATAAGTTCATGTGATAATAATAAGGCATCAGTTGTATATCATTCTTTGCAAAAACTATTTAAGTATGGTACTGGATATATTAATAATATTAATGATGAGTATATATATTCTTTATTTTCTATTAATCGAAAAGTTTCCAATGAGGCACATTTTTATCATGAAATTGTGAGATTTAGTGAAAATAAAAGTGGAATTCTTGTTGCAAGAATAAAGCCAGATAATAATATTTTATATATGATAATTGAACACTTTGCCGACAGACTTCATTGTGAGAATTTTGTTATTTATGATACAGAAAGAAATATATGTTATGTTCATTCTGATAATGGTAAGGGGATGGTATATACTGATTCGGATAGACAGATGTATAATATGATTAATTCCTATTCTGATACTGATAAACAGTATGAAGATTTATGGGTTAAGTTTTTTGAAACAATTGCTATTAAGGAAAGGGTTAATGAAAGACTTCAGATGAATATGCTTCCTCTTAAGTATAGAAAGTATCTTCCAGAAATGAATTAAAACTACCGATAAAAAAGGGGATCCCACCAAAAAGTATTGAATACCTTCTGATGGGACATTGGGGAATTGTATTGAGCTCGTATAAAGCTCTTTTCAATAATTATTATAGCATAGTTTAAATGTTTGAAAAGTACTATCTTTTTTCTGGTACTGTCATTAATTATGTTTAATAAATATTATAAATATAAGCAAGCGCTTTAATCAGATAATTATTTGTATCTGAGGTACATTTAGATTATGCAAAATATGTCTTTCTAGCGTGGACATAATTGTACAATATTTTAATTTGCTCATCGATAGCTATTTATTTAATCGTATATATAAAGGTTTATAAAACTATAAGATTATTAAAAGATACTAACATATAATACTATGATATCTTTATAATACTGTAGTTTACAGCCTGATTATATGTACTAGAAGAGAGTATCCTTTCATATCGTGTCATCCATCTTCCAGTTATTCCTGCATAATTAGCTACAGCATCTTTGGGAGCCCCACCTGCAAGCATATATGACATACCAGCGTGTCTTAAGGATTGCAGCGTATATTTGTTTCTGATAGTTTTCTTTTCAAGACATATTTTGCAGTATTTTTCGATGAGTCTTTCAGAATCACGCAGTTTCATCCGTGTTTTTCTTCTGTTTATAAAAATAGGTCCTTCTTTAATATCATTATCGTATATATACTTATCAAGCAGCCTTGCAACATCGTCAGGAACTTTAATTGTTCTTGCTATGTTATTGCGGCTGTTAGGTGGATAGTTTATACATAGAGTATCACTGGACTTATCAAGTGCAATATATTCCATATTAAGCTTGCATATTTCTGAGTTGGTCAGAGCACATTTAACAGCAAGCGAAAATATAAGAAATGCCTTATCATCATTGTATTCCTTAATTGTTTCTAATATATTATTTATTTCAAGGCTGTTTGGAATATCTTCTTCATTAATAAGCTTATCTGGTTCAGGGATTGAGTAATCTTTAAAGTAGTTAACATATTTATTACCATGATTAGTAGTATAGTATTCGATAAAGTTGCATACAGACCTTATTACAGATAATCTCATAACGCCAGTAGAATAACTGATTCGGTTGTTCTCCATCTTATTAATCAGGTATTTATAGTATTTAGCAGCATCTTTGCTGGTGAGTGTAAGAGGGTCATGACCGACTTCTTTATCAAAATCGTTGACAATTTTCCAATATTCTTTTCTTGTTCTTGGCTTTAGGTTTGTTTCAAAGTAAACCCAGACTTTTGAATTAAATTCATCAGATATCATATATTATCACCTCATTTAATATCAAATAGAAGATTAGTAGTATCGTGTTTTAACATACTCCAATTTTATATTATATGACGGCATATGTCAATATACTTGACAAAAAACCATCCCACAACTATACTTAATAATAAAGAAAACAAAACCCAAAATTAATTAAGAAATGGTTCCAAAATGTAACCACTACTCTTCTATCACTACATACAAACTTTATTAATATAATTTAATTTTTATATAATTTGGCTTGTAGGTTTAGATTTTAGAAGATATATTAATTAATGTTAGAGTCCAGCTTTCTTGACCCTAATGAATACCAACGGATTACTCTATTGCTTTTCAATTCGTGTAATCTTATGTCATTTTATATTTTTACTTATATAAAGGAGTTTTTTATGGAACAGTATTCTCGTAGATTTATTGAAGAACTCGCCAATCATATTGACCCAGTTATAATAGATTACTTTAATAAAAAGAAAAATCTATTACACTTCTCTGCTGCTGGTGTCACAGAACTTATTGACGAAACACTTATGGACTATCTTGATGGCAAGTCCAGCCGTGAAGATTTAATACCTATTATCAATAAAATTAAAAAATCAAGGCTTCAGAAAAGGTCGAGATGGTATAAGTCTTATATCAATGATATTGATACTATTAACATTGATGACCCTAAGCATCCACTTGCCAATATAGTTGTTATGGCTAAGACATTACCTGTAGATGATTACACCAAAATGTTTGGTGACAAAGACCTTGATGAAATTATTGATGATAAGAAAAAAGCTGCTACTCAATGGAAAAATGACTCCAATAGTCTTCTTATAGACTTTCCTGGCATTTCTTCTTTAACTAATAATTCAATATATAACTCTTTAAAGAATGATTTAATTATCAGTGCATGGAAGTATATTGAGGATGAACTTGCTGGAAATATCGATTCTTATCTTAGACTATTTCCTGTCGACCTTGTTGATAAACCTTTGTTCAGCCCATCTTCTTTTACATTGATGATGGATACAGCTTCTAATAATCTTTTGAAGGAAATTATTACAGATGAAGACGGTAAGGAGCTTCTTGAAGTTACTGTTGATAGTGGTAAGTTAACACCTCCTAAAGCTATGGATTCAAATGACTTAAAGCTTGTAAATGCATTTATATCTAATATAAATATGCAGGAATTCTACAAGGAAAAATCTGTTGTTGTCGATTTGAATACTCTAGGCAAGGAAGTTGTAGATTACCATGTTGGTAAGAATGTTATAAAGAAAATATCTAATTCCTGCCGTAAGCTGGTTGAATACAACTTCTCATATGAAGAAGCTGGAAGTAAAATATACTTCAACTTATTTGATAATATTGTTATTAAGGAAGATGTTGAAAGACCTTATGCCATTGCTCAATTCGGTGAAATCTTAAGTAATGCTATTATTAAGAAGAAACTCATATCTATTACATCCGCTTCTTACGATGTTTTGGATAATAATCTTTCACGTATTATATGTTATGCTATGAAGCGTGAACAGATAGCTAATCAAGAAACATTTATTGGTGAATATAATTATACATATTTTCAGAAAATTGTCAGGTTCAAGCTTAAGAACAAGAAAAAAAATCTTCAGTTAATTAAGGAATCTCTTCAGGAGTTTGTTGATAATAATATTGTTATTGACAGCTTTGAATTAAAGAACAATGTTTTTATTATTAAGTTTCTCCCTCTCTCAGCTGCTGAAATTCAGGATCTTAATTTTGATAAGACAAAGGTAATAGACGTTCCAACTGACTTTGACTGAACTTATTAGTACTTTCGCATCTTAATTATTTATTATAACAGCTCCGGCAGATATTAAGTTTTTATATATCTTAATATTTATCGGGGCTTTTTTATCTCATTTCATGTTTTCTTTTTAATATCTATAATCTGATTCTATATATCCATATACTTGCTTTATTTATAGAAATAACTAATTAATGTCTACATTTTTTCTAGCTCTCTATCATTTTTATTATATACTTTATTTTATGTAATATTTCTTGCTTATTTATATAATCATCATACTATTAGTTTTATTATAATTTTTGTCGTTTTTATTCTTTTTTTAAGAGATATATTTCATTGCAATCAGCATGAAATCTATATTACTTTCTTTTTATAATTATATTTTATACTTTTTTTGATCTGAAATTTACTCCTCTCTAAATTATGTAGATACTTTTAGAGTAATTTAATTCATTTTGTATTCGTACTGTAGATAAAAATGGAGTAATTTTTTATTATGTAGTCTTTTTCAGAGTAATTTATAATTTTTTTTATAAAATATAGGTATTTTTATATTCTTTTTCTTTATATTAAGTATCTTATAATATATATTTTCTACATTTTTTTTATTTGATTTTAATTTTAATGTCTACATTTTTGGCTTAAACACTGAGTTTGTGCAAATTGCACAAACTCTACATACCCTTTTATATGCTATATGTAGACAAAAAAGTAGTAAAAAAGGCAAAATCTCTTTTTTTAAGGCTTCAAAAAAAATATATTAAAATTTCGTAGACAATTTTAGAGTAAAACATACCACTTTTTTAAAAAATGTGGATAAATTTAGAGTAAAAAAATAACATTTTCTTATTTATGTGGATAATATATGAGTAAAATATCCGATTTGATTTTACTTCATAAAATTGCTAAATTATACAATAAAAGGAGGTGAGAAGTTTGGATAATTTTACAAATATTGGTAAAGCAGTGCTTATTCAGGCGCTTGGTATTCAGAAAAATTATACAACAATTATTGAAAATACTGTCGAAGTTGTTGATTATTCTAATCCATCGTGCTCTTCATGTAAATATAAAGCCATTATTGAGAACTTCGATAAAGACTCAGATATGTACAAGACAGCTTCTACATATTGTGCGGATTGTCCCAATAAACTTCTCACAACCCAGAACGTAACAAAAAAAGTCTACCATAACGAAAAAAATCGCTATGGTTATAGACCTATGCTTAAATCTAATGCTTTAAAATTATTATTATTACTACATTTCTTTCATCCAGATCGATTTGGGATAATAAAAAATGTAGATACACGCGAAATAGCTCAGAAGCTTAATTGCAATATAAAGACAGTATGGAATAATCTTGAGATTTTATCAAGTTATACATACATATCTTATTCTAAAACTGATACATATTCTATAAATTTAATATTAAATGATTATGAAAACTATTATCTTCCGGCTCACAAAAACGGAAGAGGTTTTTTAGTGCTTTCTTTTGATTTATTAAATAAAATAATATTACTTGATTCATTAGTAACATTACGAATATATCTTCGAGAACTGATTAATCTTGATAATGCTAATCTTAAAGGGCAGGCAAGTGTCGACCATAAAACTTTTAAAGACATTCGACAGGTTCTTCCTGCTTATTGTAAACCTTGCATTATTAAAAAATCAATTGAAAATGCATCAACAGATATATTTACCACTTCTATTAATAATAATATTATACGTTTTGAAATTGATAAACGTTATATTGCAAAAAATCAGAAAACTATTCTACTTCAGGAAACAACGGATAAATTAAAAAAGTTTATTATGGATTTTAATTCAGTTATACCGGAAGTTAATTCTGGTGAAATTCAACCTGAAAAGTACAATAGCTTTCTTCCAGTTGACTATGATATGGTATATTATAAGCTCATATCAATAAAAAAGGATGAACTTGATGATCTTGCAAATATTGCCATACATTATTCATATGATTTAATGATGCTTGCTTTATCAAATGTTTACAAACAATATATATTATTTGATAAACCTATTAAAAATCTTCCTGGTTTAGTATCATCAATTGTCAGATCTCAGTTAGATATTTTGAAAAAGGCTGCTTAGGCAGTCTTATTTTCGTGCTCTCTTTTACATTATTTTAATTAATATCTATATTTTTTATCTGTACTTCATAAAATAATTCCATATATTTAATTTTATTAGTTATAATTATATACTATTTATATATAATTATATTTTTACGTTATTAATCATATTCTTTAATATAATCTAAGTTATTGTTTTTTATTTTATTACTATTTAA
>FR886327.1 GCA_000436535.1 Eubacterium sp. CAG:252
TTTCTGCTTGCAGAAAAAGACTTTTTTACTTGGGACACTCACATCATAAAATTGAATAAATCAGACATAAAGGTGCAGTCCATGTTTTGCACATACAGCATGGACTGCATTTTTAGGATTAATGAGAATTAAATAAAATGAACAATAATAAATAATGCCGCAGCAGGCATGGAATGGAGGCATAATATGGCACAGGAAGAAGAGTATCAGATTCCTATATTTTTAATAAATGGACAGCTCGACAGTGGCAAGACACGTTTTATTCAGGATACGATAGCTATGGGACAGTTTGCAGAGGCTAAAAACAAGCTTCTTATCGTATGTGAAGAGGGCGAAGAGGAGTACAGCGAAAAGCTTTTAAAGGACAACGGAGTAGATATGGTTGTTCTTGAAAAAGAAGAACTTACAGAACAGAAGCTCAACGAACTTGACAAGGAATATGACCCTTGGATAGTTATAGTTGAGTACAATGGTATGTGGGACCCAGCCCTTATTATGGCAACTGCAAAGCCAAGAGGATGGGAGATATACCAGTCTATTACACTTATAGATGCAACAGCATTTAACCTTCAGTGGAATAATATGAAGTCGATTATTGCTGAAACAGTTAAGTATGCAGATATGGTTATATTTAACAGATGTAAGTCGGGTATGGACCTTGGAAGCTATAGAAGAAGCATGAGAGCGCTTAATGGCACACTTCAGATAGTATTTGAGGATGAAAAGGGAGAAATGATGTCGATAGCAGAACAGCTTCCTTATGATGTCAATGCAGATGTTATCGAGATAGATGATGCTGACTATGGCATATGGTATATGGATGTATCTGAAAGACCGGATGTATATGTTGGAAAGAAAGTAAGATTTAAGGGACAGGTACTTAAGAATAAGTACTTTAAGGATAAGAACTTCGTTCCGGGACGTAAGGTTATGACATGCTGTGCAGAGGATACACAGTTTATCGGATATATAAGTTTTTATAATAATATCTCATCTTTAGAAAACAGACAGTGGATAACAGTTACAGCAACAGTTAAGGTTGAGTTCCAGATGGCATACAAGAAGAAAGGTCCTGTTCTTTATGTGGAAAAGGTAGAACCGGCTGAACCACCAGTAGAAGAGATGGTATATTTCTAAGATGATACAAGATATATATCCTAGCAGATTAAATAATCAATATACAGCATACAGCCCTGTGGATGAAGACATAGTCTTTTTCTTTCAGGGCTCTTCACTGCTTGCAAAGTATGAAGATGAAGAAACACTTGTGTATCCACAGTATAAAGAGTTTGTAAAGGGGATAACTTTACAGGAAAATAAGGATAGTGTGGATAATTATACATTTATATATCTTCTCTCAGTTGATGATACAAGATATTTTCTTGCTGAGAAGAAGGGTGAACTGTTAAAGGGTCAGTACATTGGTGAAATGGCAGATGCCAGCATACACAAAGAATATGCTGCAGTTGTGGAAGGGTTTGACTTTGTGGGAGTTAATTCTTTCAGAAAAGCAAAGCCGAAGGCAACCGCATTTGCAGCGATAACAGCATATCATATATATGGCTGGTACAGGGATAACCACTTCTGTGGAAGATGCGGAGGTCCTACAGTTCATGACAGTAAGGAACGTATGGTAAGATGTACCTCCTGCGGCAATATGATATTTCCTAAGATATGCCCGGCGGTAATAGTAGCAGTCACAGATAACGACAGAATACTTCTTACAAAGTATGCCGGAAGAATGTACAGGAATTATGCCCTGATAGCCGGATTTAATGAGGCAGGCGAAACACTTGAACAGACTGTTGAAAGAGAAGTTATGGAAGAGGTCGGGCTTAAGGTCAAGAATATAAGATACTATAAGAGCCAGCCATGGGGACTTTCGGGGTCGCTGCTTTCAGGCTTTTTCTGTGAGCTTGATGGTGATGATAAGATAACTCTTCAGGAGGATGAGCTTTCTCTTGGCACATGGGTAAAGGCAGATGAGCTTGACTTAGAAGATGATGGCATAAGCCTTACAAGAGAAATGATTATAAAGTTCAGGGACGAATATAAGAATATTTAACGATAATAAAGCATAGAATATCCAAAAGCAGTTATGGATGGTTCTATGCTTAATTATTTGTGGGGATGTATGATACTTATAGGTGTTGTGTATGCGGCACTTACCGGCAATATTGACAGTGTGACAAGTGGTGCGCTTGACGGTGCAAAGGATGCGGTTTCACTGTGTATAACAATGCTTGGCGTTATGGCCTTCTGGTGCGGTCTTATGGAGATAGCGGAGAAGTCAGGGCTTATAGATAAGTGCAAATGTGGTGTTGCACCTTTAATAAGCTGGCTCTTTCCCAATGTGCCACGACAGTCAAGAGCATTTTCCTATATAACAACTAATATGATATCTAACTTTCTTGGTCTTGGATGGGCGGCAACTCCGGCGGGAATACGTGCTATGCAGGAACTGTCAGAGCTTAATGGACACAACAGCGTTGCAAGCTGTGATATGTGTACATTTCTGGTAATCAATATATCTTCTATACAGCTTATTCCAGTTAATATAATTGCATACAGAAGCCAGTACGGAAGTGCCAATCCCACGTCAATACTGTTTCCGTCAATAATCGCAACGACATGCAGTACGTTTGTCGCTGTAATATTCTGCAGATTTATGATGAAAAGGGAAGTATAGCTGACAGGGGGGAATGGGGATGATAACAAGAATATCTGCATATATTATGCCGTTAGTCATACTTATAATCGTGGGTTATGGATTATATAAGAAAAGTGATAATTATGATAACTTTATCAAAGGTGCTGCAGACGGTATGAAAACAGTAGTCGATATAGCCCCCACGCTTGTTGGACTTATGGTTGCGGTCGGAGTGTTAAGGTCTTCCGGCTTTCTTGACTTTATAGGTCACGCGATAGGCAGTGTTACCGAAAAGGCAGGGATTCCGGCAGATATTATACCACTTGTCATAGTGAGGCTGTTCAGCTCATCGGCGGCGACAGGTCTGAGTCTTGATATATTCCGGCAGTTTGGTACGGACTCATACGCAGGACTTGTGACATCTATACTTATGGGGTGTACGGAAACCGTATTTTATACTATGTCAGTATACTTTATGGCTGCAAAAATTAAAAAAACGCGCTGGACTCTTGCAGGAGCACTTGCCGCAACAGCAGCAGGAGTCCTTGCAAGTATAGTCTTAGCGCGGTTTATGTAATAAATATTAAGTGTTAAGTGCTGTTTTTAATTAGCATTTTTATAGTTCTTAAAGCATATGTTGATATCAACATTTCCTGATACACCGGGCACAGTGCCGGTGCTTGTGTACTGCCACATAGTATACTTATATGGGTAGTAAGGAGCAGCAGTCTGATATCCGGCAAACCACTTGTCATAGGCTTCAAGGCGGCTGAGTTCTACATTATCCATAAAGTACAAAAGATTGCAGTATATAAGAGGTGTGTAGCCTGCTGACTTTATAGTATCACAGAAGGCTATAACTATGTCAGTAAGCTCACTTGCGCTGAGCTTTTCCTGACGGAAGGAGTCATTTTCAATAGCTTCAACATCAATAGCGACAGGATATGTAACCTTGTAAGGTCTTATGAGGTCAAGGACATAGTTAGCCTCCTCTATCGCCTCATCCTTTGTTACAGCCTGAGTGTAGAAGTATACGCCGACATCCACATTATTCGTAAGTGCGCTTGTTATGTAAGTTTCAAATGAAGTATCCTTTACAAGAAGACCTGAGCCATATGCCCTGTAGCCGCAGCGTATCATGGCATAATCAATGCCGGAAGCCTTTGCCTTGGCAAAGTCAACGTCTGAGTTATATCTTGAAAGGTCTATGCCTGTATAGGTTTTAGTTGCATTTTCATCTGAATAAGTCATAAAACCATTGGCATCACGACTGAAATTCCCTGTGCTGTATTCAGTCTTTGCAAGAGATGGATTAATGTCAGCAAAAACGTAATTACCACTTCTGTTGGCATACACTATGTTGTCAGGATATAACTGCTTAAGGACAGCAAGTGTAGAGGAACCGTTTTCAAACTGGCTCCTGATTGTATTAAGCATATCCTCTCTTTCGGCAGCCTTCGCAGCGTCTATATCGACAGCTTCAATTCTGGCAACTGTGCTCTGGGTACGCTTATGGTCAGTAACCAGCAGGAAAACGTTTACAGCGACAGATAAAATAGTTGTTACAAGAAGAATAGCTGTGATTAAAGAAATGTTCTTTTTATTCTTCTTATTTTTGCTTTTGGTATTTTTTTTCTTCAGAATATTGTCATCGTCAAGTGAACTGTTAAGAATATCTTTATCAATATCGTTATTCATATATTTCCCTCCGTAGTGATAATAAATGATGTATTAAGTGTATACGAGGAATATACGAAAGTCAAATAAACAAATATACTAAAAAACAAAAAAATTAAAAAATAATTTCAAAAAATTATTGACAATATAGTTAGTATATAGTATATATAAGGTACACCATATTTATAATATACATCAGATATCTGGAATATAAGAATATATTTCCGATTCTTTAGCCTTCTGGAGAAGGTATTTATAGCGTTTCTGTTCAGAGTTAAGCTGGTAGATATAGCAGTCTATCAGATCCGGGTCAGTAGCGTTATCGAAGTTGGCATATGCAGCACTAAGTGCAGCCTTCGTCATATTTATTTCCTCAACAAGATATTTTTCATCATATGTAACAGGTTCTTTTTTCTTGCAGAACAGTTTCATGTCTGTTACCTCATTTCCTTGTTTTTTTATAAGTATAGTCAGGAACTGGCAGTTATATACATTAAAGGAATTATTTTTATGTGAGTTTAAAGAGCTGGAGGTAACGGGAGAATACAGATGGATATGGTGATTAATCGTATGGTTATTGCAAGGTATTTTATGTTGTTTGTGATTACACTTATAGCGGTTATGGATGATTATAAACGGTATAAAATATCAAACAAAATCATAATAGGGGGACTTGTAATATCGGGCGCAATGAGTGTTGCACAGATGTGTATTGCAAGCTTAAAGGCAGGCGCATACATTGGTGGCTTATATGGTGGGTGTAAGAATACCTTTATGGTGTATGTATCGGGTATGGTGACGGCGTTTGCCGTAAGTTATGTGGTGTACAGATTAAAAGGAATAGGGGCAGGTGATGTGAAGCTGCTGTTGGTGGCAGGAATGTTTATAGGAGCCAGAGATGTTTTATATCTTATAGGAATATCGCTTATGGCAGGAGTTGTTATCGGTGTGGCAGAAGGTGTGAGGAAAAAGGAAGTCAGGCAGGTAATTGGAATAAATATGCACAGGTTTCATTTTTCTTACGCGATTATGTCGGGTGTATGTATTATGGTGTGTTTAAAGATGCTTGGAAGGTTATAGTGTTAGTGAAAGAAAAGAGGTGCTGCCAAAGGTGGGAAAAGGAAATGTGTGCGTCATATACGACTCAGATGAACGTTACGCAAAACGCCTTATGGGGATTATCAATGACAGTAAGGATATTCCCTATAAGGCAAGGATATTCACAAGAAAAGAGGAATTCAATAAGTATATAGTTGATAATGACACGGACGTGCTTATGGTAAACGAGGAATGTTATACTTACGAAGTCCAGAAAAAAAGCAACAGTAATGTTATTGTCTTATGTGAAGAAGAGTCAGAAGCTAAAAAGATAAATGATAAAAAGCTGGATGGGCATACGGGAGTATGCAAGTACCAGCCAGCGTATCAGATACTTGGAGCCATATCGAAAAAAGGCGTAAGTGTAAAGGATACAAAGACATATGATGGCTTTAAGTGCATAGGTGTGTATAGCTTTAATTCATCATTAAGGGTAATGCTTGCACTTGTTATGTCGGCAGCATTTTCAAAGAAAGGAAAAACGCTTTTTATCAATCTGGATGAATTTTCAGGTATTGAACAGATAATGTCCTGTGATGGAACAAGAAATCTTTCGGATGCCCTGTATATGTTTAAGCAGGCAGGAATGAGGTATACAGATAATATCAGCCAGTGTATATGCGGTACGGATATGTTTGATTACATTCCGGCTGTGGTGTGTGCAGATGATATATCTTATGCGGGAGATAAGGTATTAGGGCAGTTCATAGATGCTGTCGCACATAAGGTACAGTATGAATATATTATTATTAATATATCAGAGGGTATACAAAGACCGTGGAAGTTTATGGAAAAGTGTGAGGTTACTTATGTAGCGGACAGCGGTGATTACATAGAGAGGTGCAGATTTAATAATCTTAAAAGATATCTTATTGAGAATGACCTTGAATATGTAGCTGACAGTATTATGAGGATTAATCTAAAGACCAGAGAAGATATTGATGAGAACTTTCTTCAAAGAATTATGTATACTGATGCATATGGATATGTGAGCGAACTGATAAATTATCTGTAGCGTGTATACTGGGTTTATGTTATGGAGAATGTTGCTAATTAATAGTATAAGTGGATTATTTATGAATGAATTATTTATAAGTTTAAAGAAAGAGATATATGACAGGCTTGATGACAGTCTGGATATATCGGATGACAGTCTTTATGAGGTTATTGATGAGTGTATATATGAGGCTGTGGCAGCAAGCAGGCTTTCATTAAGCCAGAGGGAACTGTTAAGGAAACGACTGTATAATTCTATCAAAAAGCTGGATATATTGCAGGAGCTTATTGAGGATGATGACATAACTGAGATAATGGTGAATGGTTATAATAACATATTCATAGAGAAGAATGGACGTATAACCAGATGGAACAGGGCATTTGAGAGTGAGGAGAAGCTTGCTGATATAGCACAGCGCATAGCAGCCCTGTCGAATAAGATTATCAACGAGTCAACACCTATCGTAGATACAAGGCTTCCCGATGGTTCAAGAATTAATATGGTACTTCCGCCGATAGCTATAGACGGACCTGTAATAACGATAAGAAAGTTTTATAAGACACCGATGGATATCGGCCGTATGATACAATTAGGTTCTATAACAGAGGAAGCAGCAGAATATCTTAATATGCTTGTAAAGGCCAGATATAACATATTCATATCTGGAGGTACAGGAAGTGGTAAAACAACATTTCTTAATGCCTTATCTAATTATATTCCCAAGGATGAAAGAATACTGACAATAGAAGATTCAGCAGAGCTTCAGATAGCAGGAGTGGATAATCTTGTAAGGCTTGAAGTAAGAAGAGCCAATATGGAGGGCGATAATGAGGTTACGATAAGGGACCTTATAAAGTCCAGCTTAAGAATGAGACCAGACAGGATTATTGTAGGAGAAACAAGAGGTGAAGAGGCTCTTGATATGTTACAGGCTATGGGTACAGGTCATGATGGAAGTCTTTCAACGGGTCATGCAAACAGCCCTAAGGATATGTTAGTCAGATTAAGGACTATGGTGCTTATGGGGATGAGTATGCCTGCGGAGGCGATAGACCGCCAGATAGCTTCAGCAATAGATATAGTAGTTCATCTTAAAAGAATGCGTGACAGGACGAGAAAAGTTGTTGAGATAACAGAGGTGGGTGATTATGGCGAGGACGGATTTGAACTTATCCCATTATTCAGTTTCGTTGAAGAAGGTGAGGACGAAAGTGGAAAGATTATCGGGAAGCTTAAGAAAACAGAAGCCAGACTTAAAAACACAGGCAAGTTCCTTTCATATATCGGAGGCAGTGCCGCAAAGCAGGCGTGATTATTTATATTATATTCAGGGAATTGCAATAGTGCTTGCTGTTGCATATCTATTCTATAACAGTTTCATATCAGTCATAGTCTTGTGTCTATTTATTCCCATATATGTGATATTACGGAAAAAAGAAGATTATAAGAAAAGAATAAGCCGTAAGACGATAGAGTTCAGTGATGGTATGCAGGCAGTTTCATTTGCGTTGAATACGGGTTACTCAATAGAAAATGCATATGCAGAGGCAGTTGGTGAACTACAGTTACTATATGGCGATAATTCATCTATAGTAAAAGACTTTCGTATGATAGTAAACAGAATAAGAAGAAATGAAAATCTTGAGGATGTAATGGATGATTATGCAGCAAGAATGAATATAGCGGATATAAGTTATTTCGCGGAGATATTCAGGTATGCCAAAAGAAGCGGAGGAGATATTCCGGCTATCATAAAACAGACCGTAAGGATAATCCGTGAAAAGGCAGAAGTGCAGAGGGAAATAGACACTATTATAAGCGGAAGAAAGATGGAACAGAGAGTTATGGTTTTCATACCTATGGGTATTCTTATGTATCTTCGCATAACATCTGACAGCTTTATTAATGTGTTGTATGGCAATGCGGCAGGAATAGTGGTTATGACAATCTGTCTTATGGTATATGGTACGGCGGTGCTTGTATCGGGAAAAATAGTTGATATAAAAGTGTGACGTATGAAGCAGGAGAGGAAAATGTGTGTATGAAATAATAAAAAACTTAAAAGGTAAAGGTGCTAATAAAAACATAAAATATCTGTTCATATTAGTGGCAGCTGGAGTGCTCATAGTACTTAAGCTTATTATGTCAGGTAATGAACAGGACTATATAACAGGTAAGATAAAAAGACCGGAACCGGGAGAAGATGCTAAAAGTGTTGAACTGGATGTCTATGATGAGAATGGTAATAAGCAGACAACTATTAACACATATATTGAGCCAAGAAAGATGTCAGAAGAGGAAACGGATGTCTGCTTTGATAATGCATATGAAGAGCTTATAAGCAATATGTTAAAAGATAATATTTCGACAGATTGTATTACAAAAAATCTGTATATGCCTGATAAGCTTGCAGACGGACTTATATATGTAAGCCTGTATCCATCGGATTATTCGGTTATTGACTATGACGGAACTGTCCATAATGAACTTATGGAAAAAGAGGATATTAAAGAAGTAGCCATATCCTATATTATGCAGTATGAGGAATATGACAGGCAAGGCATAATAGAGCTTACAGTAAGACCGATAGGTGCGGAAACGTATTATAGGCCAGATGATAATAATGTGACAGATAATGATGGAAAGGCAACAGACGGCGTGCTGTCGGGAAAGTCCGGGCAGAGTACTGCTCAGAAGGTTATTGACAGTTCAGTTAATAAGGACACGACTGGGTCAGAGGCACAACTTCCAGATAGTATTGCCGGTAAAAATGTGTACTATGGGTATTCCAAGGAAAAGACATCATATATGGCATACATTTTTCTTATAGCAGCAGTTGTGGCGCTTGTAGTGTATAAAAGAAAAAATAAGGGTGTAAATGGGCAGAAGCAGCGTATAAAGGAGCTTCAATATGATTATTCAGAGCTGATAGCAAAGCTTACACTTCTTCTTGGTGCAGGTATGACTATACGAAAAGCATGGCAGAAGATGGTTGATGATTATCTTAAAAAGAAAGAGGCTGGCGGCGCCGTAAAGGCAGTATATGAGGAAATGTATATAACGGACTGTCATATAAAGGCAGGAATATCAGAATATGAAGCTTATGAAGAATTCGGACACAGGTGTGGTACAAGGGAATATCTTAAGCTCGCTTCGCTTTTACAGACTAATCTTAAAAGAGGAACAAACCGTTTAAGAGAGCTTCTTTATCAGGAGTCTTATGATGCATTTGAACAGAGAAAAAATCTGGCAAAGCAGAAGGGCGAGGAGGCTACAACAAGGCTTCTGATACCTATGATAATGATGCTGCTGGTTGTGATGGTTATCATTATGTTTCCGGCGGTTATGAGTTTTTATCTTACTTAATGTAGTGTAATTGTTACTTGGGTGTTTAAGATGTTATGGCGGTTATGGTTTTTCTTATATAGCTAAATGAGATTGAAATTATTAATAAATAGTTAAATGTTGAGGTGTAGTTTTATATTACAAAAAAGGATGTAAGTATTGGAAATGAAAAGTATTTATAAATACAGGAGGTATACATTATGGTTAGAAATACACAGTTAGAAAGTATGGCAGTAGCACAGACGGCAGCAGGCAGAATGGTTGTGGCAGGAGTAAAGCCGGCAGCAAAAATCTGCCGCAGAATTAAGGCTGATGTAAAGCAGTTCTTAGCAGAAGAAGACGGAATGGGAGTGGTAGAGATTGTTCTTATTATTATTGTTCTAATAGGGTTGGTAATTGTATTTAAGAGTCAGATAACAGCGCTTGTTAATAAGCTTTTATCAAAGATGACAAGTCAGGCAAATAAGATATAATTGCGGGTAATCGTTAGGTAAGAAATGGCGTGGATACTGCACATGATGGATATATATAAATATACATACCAGATGTGCAGTATCACAGCCATAATAACTTAAGTGTGGGGCAGGCAGATATGAGTAAGGCAACAGTGATGAGAATATCAAAAGCAATTAATTACAACAATATGTGCAGGGCGCAGATTACAGTTATGGCAACGCTGGTGTTTATGATAGTCATATCATTTGTGACAACATGTGTAAATGCAGCGGCTATGTCAGGCTACAACACAGTTATAAAGCAGACGTGCAGCTTATCAGATGAGTCAGTGTTTACTGCTTACAGTAACGATATGCTAAGGCAGTTTGATATATTTGCATTGAAAAAATCGGACATAATAAATGATAAAGTAAACCAGTATATCAAAACCAGTATTAACACACATTCGAAGGATATACAGCTTGTTAATGCGCAGTATGATGAGTACAGATATATGACGGATAATGGTGGATACGGCGTGGAGGAGCAGATAGTACGCTATATGCAAAGCGGCGGCTATATAGATGTAATAAGGGATTACAATTCTGTAAAGGATGGCATAAAGCAGTCGGACAGTGTAAGTAAGGTGTCTTCGGATATTGTTGAAGTAAAGGACACAGCGCAGGAAAGCTGGATTGATATGAAGCAGCTTATAAATGTGTGTGATAACATAGGGGACAAAGAAGATGAGTTGCAGCAATATGCAAAACAGCTTGTTAATACTGTGAATACTCTTAAGGAAGAAGAATTAATGCAGGATGAGCTGGATAATACGAAGAAAGATATTGCAGAAAATGTAGAAGAAATCAGGGATGCAGCAGATGAGATAAAAGATATGTCTTATAAGATATACGACATAATCGACACATACGAAGGGCATATGACAGACACCACACAGCAGATAAGTGCAAGCTATGAAGCACTGGAAAGGCATAAAGAAGAATTGGGGGATACTGTATATTCTGCAATGAAGGATGATATTAATAATATGGAGTCTGGTGGTGAGGAACAGAACGGGTCGCCGGTGGATGTGGTAGAAGCTGCTGTTGATAATGATATTTCTGTGCTTGATGAATTGTTGAAAAAATCAGACATAAATATCAGGCAGGAGGAAAGCATAGATAACATAATAAATATGTCTGGAAATGTGCAGAGGTTATGTGGTGAACTTAAAGTAAGAGAGGTGGCAGACAGATACCGTGAGTATATTGATGAGGATGACAGTAAGCCGGATATAAATGTACTGACAAGAATATATAAGCTTTTTAAAGAGGGAATAACCGGACTTGTCATAGATACGGATATATCAGACAAGACGATTGAATATGACAATCTTGCTGACAGTGTTGTGACCGGAACGGCTTGCGATGATATATCAAACTTAAGTATAAGGTCGGCGCTTGTTAATGAATACATTATATCAAGGTTTCAGAACTATACAGATTACATAGACAGTGAGAATAAAGGTACAAAGGACATTTTATCTGAGGACAGACTTCTTGATTATGAAACGGAATATATTCTGTGTGGAGGGAAGTCTGACAAAGACAATCTTTGCGAAGTTATAACTAAGCTTTCGCATATAAGAGAGGGGGCTAATCTTTTATATCTTATAACTGACAGTCAGAAGAAAAATGAATGTTTTACGCTTGCAGTACAGCTTCTCGGTTATACAGGAAATATGGTGCTTATTAAAGCGGCTCAGTATCTGATTATGACACTGTGGGCATATGCAGAGTCAATAGTCGAGCTTAGAGGTCTGTATAGCGGTGAAAGCATAAGCATAATTAAAAATGCAGGTGACTGGGAAACTGACATAAATGGTCTTATTAATCTTGGCAGGGAAAATATATCCTCCGGTTCTGTGCAGTGGCTTAAAAATTCAGGAAAAAACAGGAAAGGCACAGTGCAGCCAGATGATAAAGAAACAGATGAAATACTTAGCCTTGACTATGCCGGTTATTTAAGAATTCTTCTGCTTATGCAGAATGGCACGACAAGAAATGCGCGGGTTATGTCAGCAATGGAGCTTGTAATGGTGGCACTTGGACATAATGACTTTAGGATGAAGGATTATATATATGAAGCTGACGGAACAGCCACATTTGCTTATGTAAAAAATGGACAGCAGTACACACAGAAGCTGTCATATTCATATGTATCATAAAATCAGTGCCTCTTTATGTGCAGATATTCAGAGTGGAATTAAAAGAAAGGAGAAAGATAAGACTTAATCTTATTCGTGTGTAAGTATGATGTTTATAACGCCAAAAATATATAAACATAGTACATCCTCTGCCGTTTTATTAGAAGATCATAAAACAGAAGAATATCGTGATAAAGGGGCATGCATATCATTGGTGGATTTAAAGGCATCTTCAACATTAGAGGCGGCTTTAGTACTTCCAATATTTATATATGCGGTCATGGCAGTAATGTATTTTATACAGATTATGGCAGTGCGTTCACATATCAATGATGCTTTATATATGACACTGAAAAAATGCGCCGGATATGCTTATATATATGAAAATTATGCAGAATATGCAGGTGAGAAAGCACTGGAAGGGGGAGTTGCCGACAGCGGCACTATTGATAGTGCAAGTGGAGCTATTAAAAATGGAATGGCTGTGGAAACCGTGCGCAGAATATTTATAAAAGAGCTTGGTGAAGATTATGCCAAACAAAATAATATTGTCAATGGCAGTGCAGGGATAATATTTATAAGTTCAAGAGTATTACAGGGCAATTCTGTAATAGATATAAAAGTATCTTATTACATAAAAAATCCTTTTGACATATTTGGCGGTGCTAAAGTAAAGATTGCTGACCGTATGCGAGTAAATGCGTGGCTTGGAGAGGAAAAGGATGACTATAGCTCACAGCAGACTAATACAGAGTATGTATACATAACAGCAGGTGGTGAAGTGTATCACACAGATGAACAGTGTACGTATTTGCTTCGTTATATAAAGCAGTGTGACAGAGCGGACATTAATAACTTAAGAAATAGTTCGGGCGCAAAGTATTATAGCTGTCAGTTGTGTAGTCCGGATGATAAATCATATGGGAAGTCAGGTGGCAGCTATGAGGTTTCAGAGCAGGTATATTACACAGAATATGGAACACGCTTTCACAGTGATAGTATGTGCAGTGAGCTAAGACGTGATATCCAGAAGGTGAGAAAGTCAAGCGTTGCGGACTGGAGGTTGTGTGAAAAGTGCAGGGGATGATTATGTTTAAAAATATATATCTTATGATGTGTCTTATCCTTCTTTCATATAAGGATATAAAAAGCAGGTTAGTTCCGGTTATATGGCTTATATTGATAGGGGCAGGAATTCCGGTTATATATGTCTATGATTATATGATAAATGGTAATGTGCCTGATTATATAAGGCTTATTATAGCGGCTGTGATTATGGCACTGCTTGTTGTAGTGTCATTGTTTACGTCTTTAATAGGCGAGGCGGACGGAATAATAATAGGTTATGTCTGCTTTCTTATGGATGTATATGCAGCGGTGACAGCCGTACTTATATCGTTTGTGCTGCTTACGGTTACAGGCGGAGTGCTGATGGCTTTTAAGAAAATAAAGCTGAAAACGGCAGTTCCGTATATACCATTTCTGCTTGTGGCATATATTATAACGCTTATATTTACATAGTTTATGAGAGTATTTGTAATACGAATAAAAACAACTTATTTTATGTGTTTTTAATTTAGATACTGCTTCGTGAATAATTCAGGTTAATTTATAGTAACAAAGAAAATATTTGTAGATTGTAATAATGAGTATGCTATATTTGTATAAACGTATATATTTGTATATAAAGTGCATTACAAAACAGGAAAAGGAGGCGGAATGTATGCATACAGTCGAAAATGCAGTAATAATACCGTTATTTACATTAATAATTATAGCGCTTATCAGTGTAAGCGGTTATATGTATGACAGGGTGACAATACGAAATATACTAAGTCAGACAGCTATAGAATGTTCCAAGCCAATGACAGATGATGAGCGGCAGCAGCTATTAAATCGCAGTAAAAAATATATAGAAGAAAAGACAATGTTTGTTAAGAATATAAGTGTTGGGATTAGTGGCGGAAGCAATAATACAGACAAGCTTGTATGCAGTGCGCGCTGGCCTTTAAGTATAGGTTACTTTGGAATAAGAACGGGAAATATAAGCATAAGTCAGGAAGTGCGTAAAAATAAGGCGGAGGAGCTTATAAGAAAAACAAATATTATTATGAATGTGTTAAAAAATAATGCCTGATACGTGAAATTAGTGTCCGTGCGCACCTGACACAACATTTAATATATTATAAATGTCAGCATACATAAAATGTGCGCAGAAATGAGGAACAGGATGGAAGAAATATTAGAAAACGAAATATGTGTAAGATATGAGCGGAATAATGGTGTTAATTATGCGGTTATAGATACTAAGGAGGAGTGGAAATGTGAAGACGATTATGAGGTTAAAATGCTTATGCTTAATACACCGGAGTATTTTCTTCACATTACTATGAATTATATTGATGAAAAAAACAGCATATATTATGATATTTCGTCAAAACAGCAGCTTAGTAAGCTGTTTGAGTATGGAAAGGTGACGATGGAGGATGTAAAGTCACTGTTTTATAATATAAGCAGGATGGTAAGAGTGGTGGACGAGTATATGCTTAATCTTGACAGGGTTATACTTAATCCACAGGATATCTATGTTTCACTTTCTGATAAGAAGTATAGTTTTATGTATTCACCAGTTGCAGGCGAAAAAGACTTCTATGATAAAATGCGTTCGCTGTTTGAATATATATTAGAAAGGTTCGACCATTCTGTCAAAAAGTCAAGCCTTGTAAAATTCTATGAAATATATCAGCGTATTCTGGTGAGAGATTATACGCCAGATAAGCTTATGGAGTTTTTTGACGATGAAAATGAGGGTATACATATTATTAATGAGGAAGATTTAACAGATGGCAGAGCAGATAATGCCTATGGTGAGGATAATGCCTATGGCAGAGATAGAGCTTATGGAGAAGATAATGCCGATGGTAAAAATAATGATTATGTTGAAGATATAAATTATGCTGGAAACAATAATTATAATAACAACAATAACTTTGAAGGCACAGTAATAAAAGATGTAATGCCAGAAATAATAAACACTGATAAGCCCGACAAGAGAAGTAAAAAAACAACATTTATAATAAAGGCGGTTGCGACGGTGCTCGTGCTTAATGCCATTGTCAGTATGTTTTTTAAGTCTTATGCAGTCATAAAGATTAGTAATACAGCTTCAATAATATGTATTATAGTAGGACTTGCAATATTCTATATTACAGATAAAGCGGCAAAGGTTATAGGCGAACTTATAAATGAGGATAAGGTGACAGAGGATGAATTAATACCATACAGGCTGCATAATTATGGGAATAAAACAGAAAATGGCATAGCAGAAGATAAGGCATCAGAAGCGCAGGTAAATACAGGTTTGGATAATGAATATGGAAAGCAGAAAGACAATAACGAATATGATAATATAGTTATGGCAAAAGTTATTGATGAGGAAGAAGAACAGCCTGCACAGTATGGTAATACAATGCTTTTAAGCGATTATCTTAATATGCTTAAGGATAATAAACTGACACTTAAGATAACGGATACTGACAGTGAAATTCCTTTATATGTTAAAAAAGCCGATGGATATGAAGCGGTTACAGAAAAGCTTGAGCCGGACAGTTATCCATGCACGATAGGAAGTCTTGAGGAAAGTTCAGATATATACATAGCTTCTCCTATTATAAGTAAAATGCATGCCTGCATAATTAAAGATGAGGACAAGTTCTATATAGAGGATATGAATTCTACTAATGGCACATTTATTAATGGTGAAAGGATAGCTATGCATAATAAAATGTGTTTATCAGATGGGGATGCGCTTCGCATAGCTTCGTATGAATTCGTGGTGAAGCTATCTTGATTATATGTTTTTTGTTATATGACTGTTGTTTTATGAAGAGATATAATGATGTTGTGGTCAAAAGCACTCTTTAATAATCTTGTAGTTTATCCCCTTAATATCTACTTGTGAATATATCTTCCGATGTCAATACCTACAGATTACTTGATATAATCATATCGCCAAATTGACACATATATGATACAATCAAATTTACGGTAAAAATAAAAGCCTGTCACTGTCAGGTGTTTTGATTATGTATAGAATAGTAAATAGCGGTGTATGGAGGACAAGAAAGTATGAATGTTAATATATATTATGGCGGACGTGGTATGGTTGATGACCCGACAATCGTGGTTATAAACAGAATACAGGAAGTGTTAGAGGAACTTAATGTAAGTGTTACAAGATATAACCTGTATGAGATGAAGAATACTATTACAACACTTTCACAGTCGGTAGCAGATGCGGACGGAGTTATATTTGCAACAACAGTAGAGTGGGTCGGTATGGGCGGATATATGCAGACACTGCTTGACTCGTGCTGGTTATATGCAGATAAGAGCAAGGCGGCATCTACATATATGTTTCCGGTTGTAATGTCAAGGGCATATGGAGAAAGAGAGGTTGTGACAGCACTCTGCAATTCATGGGAGATAATAGGCGGCGTTGTAGGAAGTTCACTCAGTGCATATGTGGATGATACTACAGACTTTGAGTTTAATCAGGAATATAAGGACATCATAGAAAAGTATGCTGAAAATATATACAGAACTATTTCTAAGAAGGTAAAAAGACTTCCTTCAAGCAGTCAGACGATAAAAACAAAAGTGATAAAGGAAGTAATCAGCTTCACACCACAGGAGAGTGAGCAGTTGTCAAAATATGCTTCTGATGATGAATTTGTCAAGACACAGAAAGAGGATATTGAGTCACTCGCAAGCATATACAAAGAGCTTATGAACGACCAGGCTAATGGCGGCGATGAATATTATTTAAGTGTGTTCAGAAACAATTTCAAGCCAGAGCTTAGTTATAACGGAAGATATATGTTTATAATAAGCGACAAGGATAAGAATATTGTTGTTGATGTTTCAGGCGACAGACTTAATGTGGAATTTGGCGAGGATATGGGCGCAGATGTCATAGGGAAGATGTCAAAGGAAACTTTTGATAATATAGTTCAGGGCAGAATAACATTCCACAGGGCATTTATGACAGGTGATATGACTGCAAAGGGTAACTTCAGGACACTTCGTATGTTAGATGAAATATTTGATTTTGGAGCATAGTGTATCAATATGAGCATAAAAGTGGGATGATAATCCTGTAATATGCGAATATTGGGTACGGTAATATGTTCCAGTGGCATATATTTAGCACGGAACAATCCGTAGGTGTCATAGTTGGGGGCTTTTGCCCCCAATATCATATGATAAAAGTATTCTAAATACTGATATCATTATAGCACCGAACTTATTTTACCTGCAAAGTTTAATTCCTTTTGGCTAAGCCTTTTTAAATGCAATATAAGCTGTTGTCATATGTGTATCAGTATTATATGTCATACTAAGTGCAGCACCAGATAGTATACACATCTGGTTTACTATAGAAAGTCCAAGTCCTGTATGTTTTTCTTTTGTTGTAAAGAAAGGTTCGCATAACCTATCCATATTATAATTACGATTGTTGTTGGAGTCAGCGTAAATGCTTTCATCAGATGAAGTGTCAGAAAGACCCGATATAGACATAACTATTCGGTCATCCTGTTCGCTGAAGCCGATACATAATTTAACAGGTGTGTATGCAGTAGTATTATCCGGACTTGAAGCCGCAAGTGCAGCTTCATAAGCATTATCAATAATCTCCCCGATACCAGATGTTAAAAGATGTGAAGATATAAGAAAATGTGTATCTGACAACGCCACAAAGCCAGATGTATCAGCACTTATTATAACCTTGTCGGTATATTTTTTATTAATGTACTTATTCACAATATCCAGTATATCAGATACCTTGTATTCATTTATTTCGCTGTCTTTAAAGCTGTAGCGGTACAGCGAAGTACGGTTCATATATTCCACAAGCTCATCGATAGTAACACCCATATTATTCCAGAACTTATTATCCTTTAAGTCAGGTGTTTTGCGGGCAATAAACTGATATGAGGTCTTTAAGTAGGCAGCATAGTTTTTAATTTCATGTGAAACTACAGATAATTCTTCTAAAGACTCACTTCTTAAAGTTGAAAGCGCATTTGCAAGATTATCATCCTTCTGACAGTTAGATATGATTGTCTGGTATTCATTCTCATTAAACATATAATAATCCCCTCATTTCTATATATTCTTATCCGTACATATGTAATGTTTGTATAAAGGGCAGTAAAGCCAAAAAATATACATAAATATGCACTCTTTTGAATAATTATCAGCAAAAATGTTGTAATCACTTCTGCTTTAAGTTATTATACGAGTATATGATGTAAGTGTCAAAAATGAAATTCATTATAGTCTGTAAAGGCAGGCGGGCACATTTATTGTATACAATAAAAGATGTATAAGGAGGATGAGAGCGTTTATGAAAAAAGATGATTGTATTTTTTGTAAACTGGCTAATGGAGACATACCAACGAATTCAATATACGAAGATGATGTAGTTAAGGTTATATTTGATGCGAGTCCGGCAGCACCGGGACATATTCTTATATTGCCTAAAAACCATTTTGATGATGTATATTCAATGGATGATGAAACAGCAGCACATGTATTCAAGGTTGCAGTTAAGCTGTCAAAGGCATATAGAAAGGCACTTGACTTTGATGGGCTTAATATAGTCCAGAACAATGGTGAGGCAGCAGGACAGACAGTATTCCACTTCCATATGCATATTATTCCAAGATATAAGAATGATACAGTTAATGTAACATGGAAGCAGAATGAGGCAGATGCAGCGGTTATTGAAGATATCAAGAAAAAAGTTTCGGCATATCTTGAAGATTAATACCTGTAGCCTGATTTCATGAATTGATAATTAAATGATGTAAGATACCTACGGATTGTTTCGTGCTACGCACTCACACGTTTACGTTCCGCTTCGGTCCGTGCTAAACATGTGCCACTGGCACATAGCACCCTACCCAATATTCGCATATTGTGGCGGGGCACAAGGTCATTCATCCGCCTATGAGTAAGTTCATGCGGGTTTAGACCTTTTGTCTATGGTATCTTAAATAACAGTATAATAAACGCGAAAGGAAAAAGTTCATAATGATTAAGTTAAGCAAAGGCGGCGCATATCTCATTAACGGAACAGAAGTTATTGAGGACAGCCAGACAGCAGCACAGGAAGTTGCTGCAAAGACAGGAAAGAATGTAACTAAGGAAGAGGCGGCTAAGAATACTATAGCTTATGGGATATTAGAGAACCATAATACTTCCGGTAATATGGACAAGCTTAAGATTAAGTTTGATAAGATGACTTCACATGATATTACATTTGTAGGTATCATACAGACAGCAAGAGCTTCAGGACTTGAGAAGTTCCCTATTCCTTATGTACTTACTAACTGCCACAACAGCTTATGTGCAGTAGGTGGAACAATAAACGAGGATGACCATATGTTTGGTCTTACATGTGCCAAGAAGTATGGTGGAATATATGTACCACCTCATCAGGCAGTTATCCATCAGTTTGCAAGAGAAATGCTTGCTGAGGGTGGAAAGATGATACTTGGTTCCGACAGTCATACACGTTATGGTGCCCTTGGTACTATGGCTATGGGCGAAGGTGGACCAGAGCTTGTAAAGCAGCTTCTTAACAAGACATATGATATCAATATGCCGGGAGTAGTTGCCATCTATATGACAGGTGAGCCTATGAAGGGTGTAGGTCCTCAGGATGTGGCACTTGCCATAATCGGTGAGGTATTTGCTAACGGATATGTAAAGAATAAGGTTATGGAGTTCGTAGGACCGGGCGTATCAAGCTTAAGCGCTGACTTCAGAATTGGTGTGGATGTTATGACAACAGAAACTACATGTCTTTCATCTATCTGGAGAACAGATGACAAGGTTAAGGAATTCTATGATATCCATGGAAGAAGCGAAAGCTATAAGGAGCTTAATCCGGGCAGTGTTGCTTACTATGACGGCGTTGTATACGTTGACCTTAGTAAGATCAAGCCTATGATAGCTATGCCATTCCATCCAAGTAACACATATACTATTGATGAACTCAATGCGAATCTTGTTGATATTCTTCATGATGTAGAAAAGAAGGCACTTGTCAGCCTTGACGGACAGGTAGACTTTAAGCTTACTAACAAGATTAAAGACGGTAAGTTATATGTAGACCAGGGAATTATCGCTGGTTGTGCAGGTGGTGGATTCGAGAATATATGCGCAGCCGCTGATATATTAAGAGGACACTCTATCGGTGCTGATGAATTCACACTCAGCGTATACCCTGCAAGTACACCTATATATATGGAACTTGCAAGAAATGGAAGACTGGCAGACCTTATGGAAACAGGTGCTATTGTTAAGACAGCATTCTGCGGACCTTGCTTTGGTGCTGGTGACACACCTGCTAACAATGCATTTTCAATCAGACATTCTACAAGAAACTTCCCTAACAGAGAAGGTTCTAAGTTACAGAATGGTCAGATATCATCAGTTGCACTTATGGATGCAAGGTCTATCGCAGCTACAGCAGCTAACAAGGGATTCCTTACAGCAGCTACAGATTGTGATGTTGAATTCACAGGCCCAACATATCACTTTGACAGCAATATATATGCTAACAGAGTATTTGACAGCAAGGGAGTAGCAGATCCTGACCAGGAAATCCAGTTTGGCCCTAATATTAAGGACTGGCCAGAGATGGTTGCACTTCCAGAAAACCTTATAATAAAGGTTGTTTCAGAGATACATGACCCTGTAACAACAACAGATGAGCTTATCCCATCAGGTGAAACATCATCATTCCGTTCTAATCCTTTAGGACTTGCAGAGTTCGCACTTTCAAGAAAGGATCCAGCTTACGTTGGACGTGCAAAGGAAGTACAGAAGGCAGAAAAAGCAAGAGAAGCCGGAGAATGTATGGGAGAAGCACTTCCAGAGTTAAGAGATATTATGCATAAGATTAAAGAAACTTATGATGTAAGCAAAGAAAATGTTGGTGTTGGAAGCACAATATTCGCAGTTAAGCCAGGTGATGGTTCAGCCAGAGAGCAGGCAGCTTCATGTCAGAAGGTACTTGGCGGATGGGCTAACATAGCTAATGAGTATGCTACTAAGAGATACCGTTCTAATCTTATTAACTGGGGCATGCTTCCATTTATAGTAGATAAGGGAGAACTTCCTTTTGCTAACGGTGATTATATATTCATACCTCAGATAACAGAGGCAGTTAAGAATAAGGCAACATCTATGAAGGCATATGTTGTTAACAAGGATATGAAGGAGTTCACACTTAAGATGGATGAACTCACAGATGATGAGCGTCAGATTATTCTTGACGGATGTCTTATTAATTACTATAGAAACAATAAGTAAAAGAGCAGGCGAGGGTAATGGCAGAGCAGAATATACTAAGTGCAGACCAGAGTGTTCTTGAACAGATTCTTTCTGATATTAATGAGCATGAGGAAAATCAGGAAAGACTTGAACACATAGCTGCAAGCATAAAGGATATAACAAGAGAAACCGATAGCACAACAAAGGCTATGGAAGAGGAGATATCGTCAAGAATAAAGGAAAGTACAGACTCTATCTGTGCAGGTTATGATAAGGCGATAGCGTGTGATAAGGATAAGATAAAACAGGTACAGGCAGAAAGAGATAAGGCAAAGATGCAGGGAATAAAGGAGCGCATCCAGACAGAAACAGCATCTTTACGTGAAGAGAATAAGGAGCTTGCAGGACAGATAGAGAAAGCATTTATTCAGGAAAATGTTCCTAAGATAACTAATAATTCTTTCTTCCTTGCCATATTCTTATCACGAAAGTTAAAGGATGTGCTTGTTTACATACTGTTTATGCTTATAGTGTGTGCAGGTATTCCGGCGGTGCTTTATATTCTGCCAGCAGTGCCGGTATGGGTGCCTGTTGTATACACGGCAGTTGTAGCAGTACTGTTTCTTATAATAAGCAGGAGTGTCTATATTAACCTTATTATGCCTCACCAGAGCACCATAATAGCGGCAAGGGACACTAAGTACAGAATAAGAAACAACAAGAAGATTATTAAGAAAATAGGTCATTCCATCAAGAAAGATGACAATGATGCAATGTATGGTCTTGAAAGCTTTGACCATAAGATTAATGACCTTCATGACAGTATAAGCAGTACAGAGAATGAGAAGCAGAAAGCGCTTAAAGAGTTCGAGGAAACAGTAAAGCCGGATATCTTAGAAGAGATACAGAACAGGTACGCTGATAAGCTTGAACTTATGAACAGTGAACTTGCCAAAAAGAAGGATGAGTATACAAAGCTGGATGACCTTATAAAGCAGCAGCGCATATACATATCATCCAACTATGAAGCTTATCTTGGCAGAGAGTTCATAGATAAAGATAAGCTTGCCGAACTGGATAATATTATGAAGGGCGGCACATGTACAACAATAGCGCAGGCAATAGCAGAATATAAGAACCTGCGCTAGAAGGTGTTTTGCTGTAACATTCCGAAAGCATTGGTGATAACATCAGCAATCTGCATAATAACGCACAGACGGGTTGTCTGGAGTGTGGAGTGGTTTTCATTACTGGATTCATTAACAATTCCAGTGATGTGGATATCTCCCACTTCAGGCAGCTTTTTTTTAACACCAAGTCCCGGGCGCAGAGGGCCTGTACCAAGAGTTATAAGACCTACATGGTCTTTGCGGCCAAGAGATGCATCAATAGCGATTATGTATGGATTAATAAATGTCTGGTTAATACATTCCATATATCTTGCAAGATTGGCGGCATGTACAGGATGGGTAAGGTCGCCATATACATAGAAGTCGCACTGCATACTTTTCTTAAGCTTGTATCCTATAATAGGGCCAAGGCTGTCGCCAGTTGAACGGTCGCTTCCAACACACAGAATAATAGTTTCCTGATTAGAGTCTTTAGAAGTTTTTATTATGTACTTTAGCTTTTCGCTTAACAGCAAAGCTGCATCGTTACTTGTAGAGTCGTAATAATAGCGCATAATAATCCTCATTTCTAAGACCTGCCATCATAGTAAAGCGGGCCTGATACATCATATCTATTCATAAAAACGCGAAATATTCCATAATAAAAATATATTTTTTCTCCGACATTTTCTGATAAAATTTACAACATTTTAATGCTATGCTGAATAGCAGTAATGATGCCGCAGTACCGCCAGCTACAGATAACAGCAAGGCTGGGCTTAAAAGAGGAGAGAGGCTGCGAGAGAATGGAGGAGGACATGATAGAGATAATATGTAACAAAGATGAGTCAGATAAACCAGCGAAAAAGTCTAAAGATAGCAGTGTATGTATAAGAAGACCAAAGAATATCAAGCAGATAGGGGATGTCAGCTCTGATAAGAAGATATACATAGAAGACTACGCATTTACATATATCAACTCTATTGCGTATAACAATCCAGAGGAAGAGCAGGCGGGAGTACTGCTGGGGGAACTTACTAAGGAGGGGGCAGAAAAATGTGTGTTTGTAAAGGGTGTCATAAAGGCAGCGTTAAAGGATGCCGCCGAAACAGGTATATATTTCAATGAGGGTGTGTGGAATAAGATATATTCAGATATAGAGAAATACTTTCCAGACCTTTCAGTGGTTGGGTGGTTTGCTGTAGTTCCACAGGTAACAGATGAAAGAATGGCAAGACTTAAAAAGCTTCATCTGGACAACTTTGCAGGCAATATGAAGACACTTTATCTTGTTGATACAGTTGAGAAGGAAGAGCATTTTTACCTGTATGAGAATGGTGCTCTTAAAAAGCAGAAGGGCTATGTGTGCTTCTATGAGCGCAACTATGAGATGCAGGAGTATATGTTAGAGCGAAGCGAAAAAAAGACGTGCGAGGATGCAAGAACAGACCGCGTGGTAAAGAATATAAGAAATGTGATAAAAGAGAAGGAGGAGTTAAGGGAGCAGAGAAAAAGCGGCAGCTTTATGTATGGTGTAAGCGCTTTCCTTGTCGTTGTCATAATAGTTATAGGTATTAATCTTATGAATAACTATGAGAGGATGAAAAAGCTTAACCAGTCGGTCAATAACCTTATGAACCAGCTTGAAGATGGTGTTGATAGCGGTAAAAATAATGTGTCAGATGATGGAAGTGGGGATGCAGCTATTACAGTAAACAAGCTGTCAGGAGATGTATATCCTACAGAGGACAGCAAAACAGCGGCAACAGATAGTACTAAAACAACAGAGGAGGTTAAGACAACAGATGGTGCGGCTGCCTCAGCAGGTGAAAGTAAGCCGTCTGATAATGATAAAAGTGCGGCAGCTTCGATGGTAGGAGGGGAAGGCTCGGATGATGATACATCACAGGGAAGCTACAGTACATATATAGTAAAGTCGGGCGATACACTTATGGGAATATGTAAAAGACACTACGGCACAACAGCCAAATATTCAGAAGTTATGCAGTATAACGGACTTAATGACAGCAACGTATTATTTATAGGACAGGAAATAAAACTGCCTGACTGATGACATACATTATGATTAATCAGATTATGATATGCATCAATGATACCTTTTGTCCCTTTAATCATATAAACTTTCTTGAATATTTATGGGGATTATGTATAATTAAATCAGCATTTGTCGCGGTTACGTGACACATTTATCTACAACGAAAAGGGGATAATAATGGCTGACATAATTTCAGGTGGTTCAAGATTTACGGGAGATAAGAAAGCTCCGGTAAGAAAAGTAATACAATTAAATACAGACAATAAAGAACAGACAGCAGTTACCGATGAGGCTGACTATGAAGAAGTAAAGCTAAGAATAAGAAGACACAGGATACGTATGGGTGTGCTTGTCTTAATTGTAGTTGCGCTCATAGTGGGTGCTGTCCTGCTTGCTATGCATCTGCTTGATGGATATACATATAGCTCATATAGTATCACGGGTTCTCTTAACAGAGAGGATACAGCAACATCGCAGTATATTGCATACAATGGCGGATACATAAAGTATAGTAATGATGGAGCCTCTTACTACACAGATAAGGGAAAGGCTATATGGAATCAGACATATTCAATGCAGAAGCCTCAGGTGAAAATGTGTGAAGACTGTGTTGCAATAGGAGATATTAATGGTAATACAGTATATGTGTTTAACAAGACAGGTATGCTTGGAAAGATAGATACCTCACTTGTCATATCACAGATAGAAGTTGCATCCAATGGTGCGGTTGTGGCAGTTCTTGAAGATAACGAAGCTAACTATATCAATATGTACTCTAAAGAGGGAACTAAGATATACAGTATCAAGACAACCGTTTCAGGAGATGGATATCCTCTGGATGTGAGCATATCTAATGATGCAACTAAGCTTATAGCATCATATGTATATGTAAGTGGTGAGGATATTAAGACCAATGTTGTATTCTACAACTTCTCAGAAGTAGGACAGAACGAAACAGAGCGAGTAGTGGGCGGTTTTAACCACTATAATGATACACTTGTTGGTGACGTGCAGTTCCTTAGCAATAACATAGCGGTGGCAGTAGGCGAGGATGTCATAAGTATATACAGAATAAAGGAATATCCAAGCCTTGAGAAAGAGATACATATAGACAGTTCGATAAACAGAGTATTCTTCTCAGAAGACTATATAGGTCTGATAGTAGATAATTCAGCTTCTGGTGAGTTGTACAAGCTGCTTGTATACAATACCTCAGGAAGTAAAGTATGTGAGGCACAGTTTGGTACACAGGTGGAGAATATAACATTTGATAAGAAGAGCGTTGTTATGAATAATTCAACAACATTATCTGTATACAATCTTAGTGGCAAAAATATAGCGAATATGAACTTTGATATGCCGGCAAGCAAGATAATAGCAACTGGTACGAGAGGTGAGTACGTGCTTGTAAGTGCCAAGTATATACAGAATATTAAGTTGAAATAATAGTTGAATATAGAAGTCTTAAAGTCTTTCGTACAGGTACGAACGGCTTTTTGACTTTTATGGCATTATAATGGTAAGTATACGATATAGAAACGGAGAAAATTATTATGGTATTAATAGCAGTATTAGCAGTTTTGTGCATATTTGCACTCATAGGAATGAAAAAGGGCGTTATAAAGATAGCAGTTTCCCTTGCGACAATGGTAATAACAATAGCAGTTACAACATTTGCAGCACCAGTTCTTAGTGAATATATAAGAAACAATACGAAGTGGGACGAGAAGATAGAAAAAAGCATATATGAAAATGTTTCAAGAGATGGCAAAAGTTATGGCGAAGATGATGCGGATATTGCCGGTGAAGGAATATCTGCATATATAGATGACATAGAAGAGAAGGTAGCTGCGATAAGTGAGAAGATGAACCTTCCAGACAGCCTTACAAAGAGTGTGTCAGAGTCAGTGACTTCAAAGCTTGTCGAAAATGTTGAAGAATCAGCTACACTTACATTAAAGGATATCGCTTCAAAGATATTTGCAGCGCAGATGGCGGCTATTATAGTAAATGCAGTGAGTTATTGCATAGTATTTATAGTATTATTTATCATACTTAAGATAATTACAGCCGTAACTGGAATTATAAGCAGACTCCCTGTTATACATCAGGCAGACAGACTGGGCGGCTTCGTGACAGGACTTGTTGAGGGGCTCATAGTGGTATGGCTTATGTTTGCTATCGTGACCGCAGCAGGAAACAGCTCGTGGGCAGCAGACATACTTGCACAGATACATTCTAACAGCTTCCTTGAGTTCGTGTACAATAATAACCTTATAATGAAAATTATTCTTGTATAATGAAAATGCTTAATATGCGTATAGGGGAATAGAAAGGGGAGTCGTAAGATGAAGGTGGCAATATGCGAGGATGACAGGATACAGGCTGGAACCTTGGAAAGTCTTATTTATGAGAGATTGAGGGAAACTGAATATGAGTCTGATGTGGATGTATATTTGGGTGTCGGTGATATTATGTCAGAGCTTGAAAATAATCATTATGATGTATATTTTTTAGATATAGAACTTGGGGCAGATAATGGTGTCGAACTTGCAAAATATATCAAGAAATGCGATATTAATTCTATAATTGTTTTTACAACAAGCCATACAGATTATATGGCAGAAGCATTTGATGTGCATGCCTTTAATTATATAGTAAAACCGGTTACGCAGCAAAAAGTGGATAAAATTGTAACACAGCTTGAAGAAGTTATTAATGCAAGAAATGATAAGCTGACCTTCAGATATAATCGTGAATTAATCAATGCATATTATGATGATATTGTATACATGGAGTCATCAAAAAGAATAATTAATCTTGTAACTACTAATATGGAGTATCAGTTTTATGCCAAGATTAATGATGTATATGATGAACTGCCAGAGCTGATATTTGGAAAGACAAGAAGCGGATGTATAGTTAATTACAGATATGTAAGCCGTGTTGATAAAAACAATGTATGGTGTAAGCGTGGCGTAGATGGAACAGAGATAAGACTCGACTTAGGTCGTGGAAGATATAATGACTTTATGACAGATTATACTGAGTATATAACATCAGAGAGAGGCAAAAGCAGGCGTTTGTGGTAGACAGATATTAAGAGGTGTACTTAAGATATGATAAACAATGAAATAACTTTATTTTATGTGCTGGCTGGTGTAATAGATTATATCATATATATGGAATACCAGAAAATGTATGCGCCTGCCCAATATAATAAACCAGAAGAAAATTTGAATACAGGTGGTTATGGCAGGTCAGGTTATGTAAGGATTATAGCAGGATATATATATAATATTATGCTTGCTATTATTGATATATACTGCGTTTATATGTTTTCATATAATAATGTTTATGGCATATATATAATTCTTTTTGCATTTATGCTGCTGAATTATAAAAATAGTATATTTGATATATACACAGCAACAGCCAATGCTGCATATCATATAAGTACTTCCATTATGGTCAATATGCTAGTGCGTTTTATACTGGAAAGCTATTCGCTTACAAGACTTGAAAAGACGGCTGGTGATATATATAAAGAATTAATCTGTATTATTATGATTAGAATATTACTTGTCGTAATTATCAATGTATATAATAAATATATAGGCATAGAGTTTGGAGGCTTGGCGGGTATTGCCATAACCGTGATATCGTTTGATGTAAGCATATTAAGTATTATGATAAGCAGAATTGGGTATGAATATGCTGATGTCAGGAAAAATGTTATGGTGATACTTATTATTATGTGGTGTCTTATGAATATTATGGCTGCACTTATTAATATGATTGAACAAAACAGCAGACACAGTTATGAACTTATTATGCTTGAGCGTGAGCGTGAAACTAACAGGGAAATATATGATAATATTAAGTCAGGGCAGGAAGAGCTAAGGGACATGAGGCATGATATCAAGAACAGGCTGAGTTCCTTAAGAAGCGTTATAGTACAGAATGACAGTAGGGCAGCACTTGATTATCTGGATGGTATGATAGGAAGTGTTGATATGGTAAAGGGGAAAATATACTGTAACAATCTTGTCATTAACAACATTTTAACATATAAGCTTAGTAGTATTCCTCACAATATTTCGGTGGAATGTGAGGCGGAGGTTCCAGAACAGATTAACATAGATATGGGTGATCTGGGAGTTATAATAGGTAATCTGTTAGACAATAGCATAAAGGCAGTTAATAATATCAGCACAGGCGGTTATATCCATATAATTATAACAGAAAGTATAGGAAAGCTGATAATAATAATAGAGAATAACTATCAGAATGAAAAAGAAAAGAAACCGGCTATATATTATATAGACCACGGAAGAGGTGTTAATAATGTGCGCCGTATCGTCAAGAAATATGGAGGCAGTTATAAAGAAAATATATCAGAAAATGTATATCAGACGAGGATAAGCATATAGTAAATATAATATACTATTAATATTTAATCCCGCTGTTAAAAAGTAAAAATGATAATTGAAATACAAAAAGTTACATTAACGGATACAACTTTTTACATTAACTGAATATGGAATAATCCGTATGATATAATCCAGTGCATAGAGATTTAGTGAATTCTATGTGCTGGATTTTTGTGTTTAATACATATATTGCAAATGTATTACAGTACATAAATAGATTTTCACTCGCGGAATGGGAGGATATATATGAAGCAGATGTTAAAGATAGAGCTGGAAAGGGCATTTAAAAGCGCGGGGTTGAAGGTGTCGCTTCTGATAGGTATAGTCATAAGCGCATTACATTTTTTTCAGAAGGTAGTGCCAGTGGCACTCAATCCATTACGCTTTTATAAAACAGGAACTCTGGTTACAGTAGCTAATGTTAATAATACATGGATGGCGATGGGAGAAGGCTGGCATTATACGTTATATGTAAGGCTGATTCCGTTGCTTGTTGTTATACCTTATGCAATTACATATTATACAGATAATAAAAAAGGTATTGTGAAAAATTATTACTCAAGAACCAAAAAAATTAACTATATATTAGCTAAATATATTGCGGTATTTCTCACAGGTGGAACAGCAGCGGTTCTGCCATTGATGCTCAATCTGTTCGCAACGTCAGCAGTAATACCCTCTTTTATAGCAATCACAGATACTATTCCGTGTAATGCTAATGGAATGTGGTCATATATATTATTTACACATCCATATATATATTATTTGTTATATTTTATTCTACAGTTTATATGTGCAGGTCTGCTGGCGACAATGTCCTTGGTTATATCTATGTATGTTAATAATGCATTTATTGTATTACTGTTTCCAAGTGTGCTGTGCGAATTTCTTAATGCTGTTTTAAACTGGCTTCCTATTAAAGATTATAGATATATAAGGGCAGCAGCTCCGTGGAGATTGTTTAGGATAGATCAGTTGGCAATTGATTACTGGCAGAGTTTTGCAATATTTATATGTGTAATTCTATTGTTAGATCTGATTATATATGTGTGGAGAGGGGTGAAGAATGATGCACTCTAAAAAGAAAATAATCGGGCGTGTTGTTTTAGTCGTCCTGATATTGGCGATATCAGGTGTCTGGCTTGCCGGTTATATAGATGTGAATAAAAGATTTCCAAAACCGGAGCAGCAGATACATTCTACAGGTGAATGGATAAAAACTGGTAATGTAAGTATAAAAGTTAATTCGGCAGAGTATATGCCACAGGAGGAGGCAAACAGTCAATATGGATCGCAGCTTCTTGCCTCCGACAGTGAAGCTTATTATTTTATAGTCAAGATGGATATTAAGAATGAAACAGATGAAGAAATCAGATTATCAAAAGGGCTTTTAGAACACTTAGGACTGGAAATATATCCAGTTGGTGCAAGGATGTATGGTGAGACGATGGAAGATGGCGAATTAACCAGTGTCAGACTTAAAGCACAGGAACAAAAAGAAATTGTTTTTAATTTCCTGCTTTCCAGTGGAAGTATGAGAACAGACAGAAGATGGATGTTAAAAAAATCACGTATCAGTATTGTGTTATCTAATTATCCTGTACACGAAATTATAATTCTTGATGATATTAAAGGACTGTAATAAATAAAATTGTTGTATTGCATAAAATTAAGAAATGATGGCAGAGGTATGTTGATGAAAAGAATAACCACAATATTTATTATATTATGTATGTTAATAATGATGTCAGGGTGCAGTAAACAAAGTACTGCTGACATATATAAGATGATGGAGGACGAATCATTAAAGAAGGTAAACAGTGAGTCATCCGGTCAATCGGAAGCAGAAGTATCTTCTGGTAATTTAGAGAGGCTAATTACAGAGCAAGATTATGAGGAGTGTAATGCAGCTTATACACCGGAATTAATAGATTATGGCCAAACGGACAAAGTAACAATGGGAAGCAGAAATGAAACATTATCATTTACAGTTAAAGACACACTGCTTACAGACAATTTTGATGATTTAAAGCAGCTTACATCACAATATGCATATGACAATGTAAGAAGATTTCTGCTTGATGTGGATATCGATAAAGATTCTATAGATGAGCAGGGCAATATATTAGATAGTAAACGTGGTGTGGAGCGTAAGGCACTTTTTATAAAACTCAGTGTAAAAAATGAAAATAATTATGAATATTTATTTTTACCTTATGGGCTGTATTTATATAGCATAAAAACAGAAAATTCAGTGATGAGTTACAGGCGTGTGCTTGGGAAGAATGATGGAGGAGCTCACTGTGTAGATGTTCCGGATGCATTTACTTTGAAAGGGGCTACGAGGGTGACTTTACAGCCAGGTGAGGAAAAAGAAATTGTACTTATATATTTTATAGAAGATAAATGGGTTAAACAGTATTCATACTATTATGATAAAGATAAAGGAACAGATGTATTTAAAAATATAGTATATGGAGATGATGTTTCATATGACAGTATATATTTATCAACTCAGTTTACTTCTGTAAGTAATAATAAGAACAAGGACAGAAGCGAGTTTGAGAAAATTAAGAGCCTTCTTGAGCTGGATATAAGACAGGAGTGAGGTATATAGTTGTGTGAATGTAAAACAAGGACTGCCATTAGTTTATAAAAAGTAAGGGGTTGGATAAGACATAATTGGAACGGAGGCAGGTGCTTATGAAAAGGTTGGTGGATTTATTAAGGATAAACGAAGTCAGATTTACAGCTATAATACTGTCGGTTATGACAATTGCTGCTTTGATTAGCTTAAAGGGTAATCTTATGTCCGGAGGGGCTGTGCCATGTATGTATGATATATATCTGGTAGGGGTAATGCATGTTGTATCAACATTCTGCGTGCCATTTGCACTTTTCTATATATTATTTGTAGAAAGGTATAATCAAAGACCAATGCAGGTTATCCGTGAAGGCAGGGTTATTAATGTATGGAAAAGAAGTGTTGTTGATTTGTTTATCTTAACAGTATTTTTTACATTATATGTATTTATATTGACAACAATAGCAGGACTGGTGCTCACGGATAGGTTTTATAACTGGAATGAACTAAACAGCCGCTGTATGGCATGGAGTGGCAGGATATGTGAGGAACAGCCTTCATTTGTATTACTTCTTATATCATACATAGTGGAAACCTTTGAAACATTTCTTGCTGCTGGTATTATTATGCTTGGAGTATGGTGGGGCACAAACAAGGAATGGGCAGGATATCTGGCATCAATAGCGTTAATAACAGTTGATAAGGCAGGAGTATGTGACGGAATTATATTTTCAAAATATTATATAGCAGGTGCAACCTATAAGAAAGGACTGAGTATAAGCAACAATGTCATATATCCGTTGCTGGCTGCTATTATAGTGTTTGTTCTTGTAAATGTGTTAGTCATATTTAAAAAGAAGGAATTTCTGGGGTCATAATGTATGATATGATTTAATCAATGAAACTATGAGAGCTTGAAGTGTTTAAAGATTGCGTGATTACATAGCAATGTAGCAATCCTGATACATCAGTGAGTGGCAAAATTTATTTTTCATACTCACATCATATCATAGAGATTAACAGCAGTTAAAATATACTTTGGTAACTGGGAGGTGTGACGTATATGCATATGTTTATGTTGCAGATAAAGTACGATATAAGAGAAGGAATAGTACAGCAGTGGAAGAAATATGCGGTGCTTTGTGTGGTATATATAGCCTGTATTATACATTTTATAATGCTGTGCAGGGCAAACAGGCATATAGATACATATACATGTGGTGATATGGTTATGTGGATGTTTGACGGTGTTAAGAAGTTTGATGCGGGTGCTAAAAATAATGTTGATATATCATCTGTATATATACTTCCTAACATATTTATAGCCTATATTATAGGCAATTATGTCATAAAAGACCTATATGGGTATGGTAAGGATATACTTATAAGAACGGGAAGCCGTATTAAATGGTGGCTTAGCAAGTGCATATGGTGTGTCTTAATCTCCTGTATATGTTATGCAATGTTATATGTCATTATTATTATAGCAGGTATATGTACGGGTGGTTTTACATTTGTACCAACGAAAGAGGTCTGCTATTCACTTCTTCATATGGATAAGCAGCTTATTATTGATAATCCTAATCTGACAGGGCTTATGGCAAGTATGATGGTTATGAGCCTTGTGATGACTATAACATTTGGCATTATCCAGATTGCTGTTGGACTTATCGTTTCACCTACAATCGCATATATTATAGTTGTGTCGTTTCTGGTTGTAGGGGCATTTTCTGATAATCCGCTTGTTATATCTATATATTGTATGGCGCTTAGAAGTGGAATGTACAGTCCTGGCGGTTACAATATGTGGCTTGGGCTTCTGATTATGGCAGTCATAATAATGTGCTGCATAATCGCCGGTACATTGTATGCACGCAGGATGGATATAATAAGTAAAAAGCAGGAGTGGCAGAATCCGGAATAAATTATATTTATAGTTAAAGTAAAAATGTTCTTTGGAATTAAGGATAAAATATATGCTAGTTTAACTTTTTTTCTGTGCGCATTTAAAATTTTTTGAATGAAATTAAGACATTTTTATAGGCTGTTTTTATATGAAATATGGGTAAAATGATGTGAAAAGCACAAAAAATCGTAAAAAATCCTCAAAATGTCAAAAGTGTGCAAACCCAGTATTTATGCGGCTTAACAGGAATATTTCGCCGCCGGAAAACAAAAAAATTAAAAAAAATCAAAAAAAGTTGAAAAAAGTTGTTGACATATGGGAGGGGT
>FR886328.1 GCA_000436535.1 Eubacterium sp. CAG:252
AGAACAGACTTGAGCACACAATCAACAACCTTGATACAGCTTCTGAGAACCTTCAGACAGCAGAGTCACGTATCCGTGATACAGATATGGCAGAAGAAATGGTTAACTACAGCAAGAACAGCATCTTAGCTCAGGCTGGACAGTCTATGCTTGCACAGGCTAACCAGGCTAACCAGGGTGTTCTTACACTTCTTCAGTAATTCTGGCAGTGTATAACATATTTACATATATAAATATTATGCTGCAAAGGAATTATATGAATTGTGAGGCAATACAATAAGTTTTGCGCAGCAGTTAAGAATAAAATACAAAATAAAAACCCCAGTTCGCACAATCCATGTGAGTGTGAGCTGGGGTTTTATTTTTATTGTTGTGGGGTGGAAGGGTGATTATAAGGTTGTTGGAATGGATAGGGACAAGTTCTATTTTTATTGTTATTTTGTGGAAGGATGATTATAAGGCTACTGGAATGGATATGGATGAGTTTTATTTTTATTGTTATTTTGTGGAAGTACGATTATAAGGCTGCTGGAATGGATATGGATGAGTTTTATTTTTTTATTGTTATTTGATGGAAGTAAGTTGTAATTGTAAAAAATGTTAAGATAATTATGTTTTAATTTTATTCTCGTTGAATGGAAAGGCTAATGTTTATCAGTGCGTGAATTATATAGATATTTGTATATTTATGATATGGGCTATGTGCTGGATAGCTTTATTATATGGTAATTTATTTAGCTAGGTGTGACCTGAATGGGGATACTAGTGAATAGGGTCAGGAGAAAGACACTAATAGCTAATCAGAAAGTGACTTAAATAAGTGTATTAGTGAATATGGTCAAAGGAAAAAGAATAATTGTTTAGTCCGATATGACTTAAATATACATATTATTAAATAAGGT
>FR886329.1:0-393 GCA_000436535.1 Eubacterium sp. CAG:252
TGTTGTCTCAGAGAACTAATTAGTTTTTATAAGCTCCAAATCTTCGGATTTGGGGCTTTTTGTGAATTAGAGGGGATAATAAGTCGTTATTATTTATGTGTTTGTAATATGTACAAAATTATATAAAATTATAAATTTGCTTATTTGTAATTTTATTTGGGTTGTTAAATCATTTGCTATAAACTATTTTTAATTAACTTATACGATATTTTAGATTTACTCATATATAGTTATAAGTTTAACTGCAGTTATGGTAATTTATATATTGGTGTAATGCAACAAAGCTGCTAAAGGCGGCATGAGAATGGAGATTAATATGTTTTCAGATAAAGTAAGAATATTTATTAAGTCTGGTAAAGGCGGAGATGGACATGTAAGCTTCAGACGTGAGCT
>FR886329.1:421-2849 GCA_000436535.1 Eubacterium sp. CAG:252
TCAGACGTGAGCTTTATGTGCCTGCCGGTGGTCCGGATGGTGGTAATGGCGGTCACGGTGGTGACATAATATTTCAGGTTGATAAGGGTCTTAACACACTTGGCGATTTCAGACATAACAGCAAGTATATCGCACAGAGTGGTGAAGAAGGTGGAAAGAAAAGATGTACTGGAAAGAATGGCGAAGACCTTATAATCAAAGTTCCTGAAGGTACTGTAATATATGATGACGAATCAGGTAAAGTAATAGCTGATATGTCAGGCGATAATATGAAAGAAACTATCCTCAAAGGCGGACGTGGCGGAAAGGGCAATATGAACTATGCCACAGCCACAATGCAGGCTCCACAGTATGCACAGCCGGGACAGGAAGCAAAGGAACTCTGGGTAAGACTTGAGTTAAAATGTATCGCTGACGTTGGACTTGTTGGTTTCCCTAACGTAGGTAAGTCTACATTTTTATCAAGAGTAACTAATGCACGTCCTAAGATAGCCAACTATCATTTCACAACACTCAACCCTAACCTTGGTGTTGTTGATATTGAAGGGGGTAAAGGTTTTGTAATAGCCGATATTCCTGGTCTTATAGAGGGTGCTTCTGAGGGCGTTGGCCTTGGACACCAGTTCTTAAGACATATCGAAAGAACAAAGGTTATTATTCACATTGTAGATGCTGCATCTACTGAAGGAAGGAACCCTATAGCTGACATTAAGGCTATCAATGCAGAATTAGAGGCTTATAATCCTGAACTTCTTAAAAGACCTCAGGTTATAGCAGCCAATAAGATTGATGCGATATATGACGATGGTTCAGGAACTAATCCTGTAGAGCTTATAAAAGAAGCATTTGAACCAGAAGGTATAAAAGTATATCCTATATCAGCCGTAACAGGACAGGGCGTTAAAGAGCTTTTATATGCAGTAAGAGAGCTTCTTGACAACTTCCCTGATGATGTAGTTGTATTTGAAAAAGAATTCGATATCGATGAGCTTCTTGATAACTCAGATGATAATTACAATGTATATCTTGGCGATGACGGAGTGTTTATCGTTGAAGGCGAAAGAATTGACAAGATGCTTGGATACACTAACCTCGAATCAGAAAAGGGCTTTAACTTCTTCCAGAAGTTTATGAAGTCTTCAGGTGCAATCGACCGTCTTGAGGAGCTCGGAATAGAAGAGGGCGATACAGTCCGTGTTGGTGATTATCTTGAATTTGATTATTATAGAGCTTAATATGGATTATATTGCAGAATATATGTAGTATTTCAGATTTACTTAATTATAATAATAAAATTTATGTACTAATCTATAAATGAACAAATATATCTTTCTGATATAGACATAATTATATAATTTTATCTGTTCATTCATATTATTAATAACAAACAAATTATACAACAGAAAGGAATTAACTATGACAAGCAAACAGCGTGCATATTTAAAGGGACTTGCTATGACTATGGATCCAATATTCCAGTTTGGTAAAAATAGTCTTACACCAGAAAATACTAAGGCAATAGCCGAGGCATTGGAAGCAAGGGAATTAATAAAGATTAATGTTCTTCAGAACTGTGCTGATGACCCTAAGGAAATCGCACAGATAGTAGCTGAGAGAACTCATTCACAGGTTGTTCAGGTTATCGGAAAAAAGATTGTTTTATATAAGGAGTCTAAGGATAACAAGAAGATTGAACTTCCTAAGGATAATAAGAAGAAATAATGTTAAATATAACATTTAATTGTTATGCTGATATAATTCGGCTTTATATGATATATTAAGATGTATCTTGTACGAACAAAATAAGGAGGATATATGGCAGGCATAGTTGGAATAATGGGAGGTACATTTAACCCTGTACACAACGGACATATTGCGATTGCCAAGGCAGCGCATGAACAATTCAATATACCACATATTCTTGTTATGCCATCATATTCTCCGGCTTATAAGGACAACAGCAATATAGTTTCTGCCAGGCACCGCTGCAATATGGTAAATCTTGCTATTAAAGACTATGATTATATGACTTTATCAACATTTGAAATAGAGCGTGGCGGAAAGACATATACTGCGGACACATTAAAACTGATGAAGGATGATTATGATAAAATATACTTTATAATTGGTGCTGATTCATTATTTACACTAGATACGTGGTATAAGCCTGATTATATATGTGCTAACTGTCATATACTTGCTGCAAACAGAGACCAGCATCCGCTGGATGAGCTTTTACGTCAGCGTGACTACCTTATAGATAAGTACAATTCCAACATAGACTTAATATTTTGCGATGATTATCCTTTCAGCTCAACATTTATCCGTGATGAAGCCGCAGCAGGAAACGATATTTCACAGTTTGTTGGAAATGAGGTCGCCCATTATATAATGGATAATAAATTATATGTTAATAATTAAGTTGCTG
>FR886330.1 GCA_000436535.1 Eubacterium sp. CAG:252
CTTACAGCGGTATCTAACGGAGCGTGCTGCGTTGTCGGCAATCAGGCCTATGTTATCCAGAAGGGAAGCAGAATGGCTAACAACAGTGCGATAGCAAGCATGGGATATGGACTTCCAGCGGCTATCGGTACATGTATAGGTGGAAAGAGAAGACCAACCATATGTCTTGAGGGTGACGGCAGTATTATGATGAACCTTCAGGAACTCCAGACAATTATTACTAATAAGCTTCCAATAAAGATATTCCTTATTAACAATAACGGATATCACTCAATAAGACTTACACAGAATAATCTTTTCAAGGAGCACTGCAAGATAGGTATAGGTCCGGAATCACATGACCTTTCATTCCCGGAATTTAAGAAAATTGCAGAAGCTTTCGGATATAAGTACTACAGTGCATCGTCTAACGAAGAGATGAAAAAGGTTGTTGATGAAGTCCTTAAGGAAGATGGACCATTATTCTGCGAAATATTTACAGACACAAAGCAGGTATGGGAGCCAAAGAGCAGCACGAAACGTCTTGAAGATGGAACTTTAGTGAGCCCACCGCTTGAAGACCTTGCGCCATTCCTTCCAAGAGAAGAACTTAAGGAGATTATGTTTATTCCTTT
>FR886331.1:0-14129 GCA_000436535.1 Eubacterium sp. CAG:252
CAGATGCTCTCCCAGCTGAGCTAAGATCCCGTTCGCTGTGCTTGCGTTTGTTTGATGTCTCACGCACACTGCTTCGCTATTATAATATCAAAATGCACTACTTGTCAACACTTTTTTGCAAAAAAAATCAAAAAAATTTCAATTTTGTAACATTAAACATTTCGATGTACATATTGCACAAAAAATAAGTCAACTGATTGTGATAATGAGACAAAATACATAAAAGTACTTGAAAAACAAATAATACTGTGCTATCTTATAGTCACCATTACAAATACTTTTTACAAGATTTTTTATTTTTCATATCGGATTCTAATTGTTTATCAATTTGGAATTCTCCCTCCTTTCATCATAATGGTTACACCATTGTGAGTATTATTTTTCGCCTTGTGGTTTTTAGGAACCACAAGGTTTTTTGTTCTGATTAATTTTAAATATTAATATTTTCAATCTGTCCGGCATTGTTAATATAATTGGGTAATGGTAAGTGATATATGAACGACAGCCATCAGTCGATAATAATCAAGGAATAATCAGATAGTAATCATACAGTCACAACACATTCCTCAACCACATTTTACTACTTGACATATATAATAAAAATAAGATAAATTATAACAATGGGTTTGACAAAACTAACGTACGTTAGAAAGTATATTAGATAAAGTATATCAGGTGTGTATATTAAAATGAACCATCAGCAATTATTAAAGATACCGATTAGAATGGAGATAAGATATGATAAAAAAACGTTTAGTGCAGGTTGTGCCGGATAGCAAAAAGTATATTGCGGGTAATGTGATGTTCCAGTGGATAGCGCTCATTTCCAATATAGTGCTTATGACGGTCATCACATCATTTATTGCAGGATTGGCAGATACAGGCGCAGGCGGTGATATAAAGAGCAGGGCAATATCATTGGCAGGTGTTGCGGTTGTGTGCTTTATAGTCCGCTTTATATGTAATATAGGTTCTTCAAGGATGAGTTATGAATCATCGAAGACCGTAAAAAAGACACTTAGAAATATGATATATGAAAAACTCTTAAGACTTGGGGCATCATATAACGAAAAGATAAAGACATCTGAGATGGTTCAGATAACAGTAGAAGGTGTAGACCAGCTTGAAACATACTTTGGGGCATATCTCCCACAGTTCTTCTATGCAATGCTTGCACCACTTACACTTTTTGTATATGTGTGTACTATTAATGTGACAGCAGCGGTAGTTCTTCTTATATGCGTTCCACTCATACCTGTATCAATAGCTGTTGTACAGACATGGGCAAAGAAGCTTTTATCAAAGTATTGGGACCAGTATACAGCACTTGGAGATACATTCCTGGAAAATCTTCAGGGACTAACAACACTTAAAATATATCAGTCAGACGAATATAAGAATAATCAGATGAATGAGGAGTCTGAGAAGTTCAGAAAGATAACTATGAAAGTGCTTACAATGCAGCTTAATTCCATAACTATTATGGATTTTGTGGCATATGGCGGAGCAGCACTTGGACTAATAATATCAGTATTACAATTCAGAAGCGGACATATAGATATGGCAGGCTGCTTACTTATAATACTTTTATCTGCGGACTTTTTCATACCTATGCGACAGCTTGGTTCATTTTTCCATATAGCTATGAACGGAATGGCAGCAAGTGATAAGATATTTAATTTCCTTGATTTAGAGGAAAGCGACAAAGGAAGTGTAAATTTTCCGGATAAGCACGATATAAGCTGCAAGGCTGTGCAGTTTGCATATGAACCTGAAAGACAGATACTTAAGGATGTCAATATAAGCTGTCCTATGGGAAGCTTTACTGCTATAGTCGGTGAGAGCGGATGTGGTAAGTCGACATTTGCAGGTATTCTTATGAGAAAAAATGAAAATTATAAGGGTGACATTACTATAGGCGGTGTACAGCTTTCTGACATAAGTGAAAGTTCGCTTATGGAGCATATTGCATATATAAGTCATCAGAGCTACATATTCAAGGGTACAGTAAGAGATAATCTTCTTATGGCATCACCGAAAGCCGCAGATGAGGATATGTTGAATGTATTAAAGAGAGTTAATCTTTATGACTTTATAAAAGAACAGGGTGGGCTTGATATGAAGCTTAATGAGCAGGCATCCAACCTGTCAGGCGGACAAAGACAGAGATTATCGCTTGCAAGGGCGCTTATGAGGGATAACAGCATATACATATTTGACGAGGCTACATCTAACATAGATGTTGAAAGTGAAGATGACATTATGGCAGAGGTTCATAACCTTGCAAAGACAAAGACAGTCATTCTTATATCACACAGACTTGCAAATGTTGTGAAAGCAGACAACATATATGTGTTAAAGGATGGACGTGTTGCAGAGTCAGGCAGCCATAGTGAGCTTACAGAAAAGAATGGTGTATACAGCAGATTATGGAATACACAGTGTGAGCTTGAGACACTATAGTAATATGCATATGATGACAGGGATAAAAGGTCGAAAAGTCGTTAATGCTTGCCATAAAAGACTTTTGAACTTGTGACCCGCCTAATACCGAAAAAGGAATAAAAAGACGTAGAATATAGCTTTTATAGGAGTTAGTATACATCATACATATGTGAAAACGATAGAATGGAGATTAGTATGAAAAATGAGATAAAGCAACGCAGCGGTCTTACTGTTATGTTAAGGCTTATAGGTCTTGTAAAACCGCTTGCTGGTTATATGATTATAGCTATACTGATGGGACTTGCCGGACATCTGTGCGCCTCATTTATAACAATATTTGGTGGATATGCAATACTTGATGTTATAGGTTATGATACCCGATTTTCAATTACATTTATATTTGTGAGCGTTATTTTATTTGCACTTGTAAGAGCAGGTTTCAGATATGCAGAGCAGTCCTGCAACCACTTTATTGCTTTCAGGCTGCTTGCAATAATAAGAGATAAGGTGTTCAAGGCACTCAGAAAGCTGTGTCCTGCAAAGCTTGAGGGCAGGGACAGAGGTAATCTTATATCAGTAATAACATCTGATATAGAGCTTCTTGAAGTATTCTATGCGCATACAATATCACCTATAGCCATAGCAATATTGTATACAATAATAATGTGCATATATATGGGCTCATTTCACTGGATATTAGCAATCGTGGCACTTGCTGCATATATTGTTACGGGAGTAGTTATTCCACTCATAATATCAAAGGTTAGCGGAAGTGACGGAATGGACTTTCGTACAAAGTCGGGAGAACTCAGCAGCTTCGTACTTGACAGCTTAAGAGGAATACAGCAGATAATCCAGTATGGTACAGGAAGTAAAAGACTTGCGGATATGAATAAGCAGACAGATGAGCTTTCGGTATCAGCAAAGCGTATGAAGGATGTGTCAGGCGTTAATACAGCAGTTACTAATGTCTGCATACTCATATTTGACCTTATTATGCTTATGACAGGTTCTAAGCTTTATGCAGATGGTGTTATCGGCTTTGATGGTGTGCTTCTTACAACAGTTGCGCTGTTCTCATCATTTGGTCCTGCTGTAGCACTTGCAGCGCTTGGAAGTACATTACAGAGCACATTTGCAGCTGGAAACAGAGTGCTTAACATACTTGAGGAGGAGCCGGTTGTTGAGGACGTTACAGGCAAAGACAGCGTTGCATTTGAAGGCATAAGCTCAGAAAATGTTACATTTTCATATGAAGATGAAAAAATACTTGATGACTTCACAATAGATATACACAAGGGCGAGGTTACTGGAATAGTTGGAAAGAGTGGAAGTGGAAAGTCTACACTTCTTAAGCTTTTTATGAGGTTCTGGGATGTAAACAGCGGAAGTATACGAATAGGAAGTCGGGATATAAGGAATATTAATACTACCAACCTGCGTGATATGGAAAGCTTTATGACACAGGATACGCATCTTTTCTGTGACAGTATAAGAAATAATATCAGAATAGCAAGACTTGATGTTACAGATGAAGAGATAGAAAATGCATGCAGAAAAGCAGCAATACATGACTTTATTATGACACTGCCAGAAGGATATGACACTCCGGTTGGAGAACTTGGCGATACACTTTCAGGCGGTGAAAAGCAGAGAATAGGTCTTGCAAGAGTATTTCTTCATAATTCAGACCTTGTACTTTTAGATGAGCCTACAAGTAACTTAGACAGCCTTAATGAGGCTGTGATACTTAAGTCACTTGCAAAGGAAAGACTTGATAAGACAGTAGTGCTTGTATCACACAGACAGTCAACTATGAGGATAGCTGACAGGATATATTCAGTTGAAAATGGACGAATGAGCTGATAAATGTTTGGATAAGGCATTAGAAATATATTACAGATAACTTATTATTTTATTTATGGAAATACAGATTATGAAAAAAAGGGACATTAATAAAAAACGTGAGCAGGAGAAAAAGATGGTTACGCAGATGATACAGGTGTATTGTCGTGGAAAGCATCACACTAAAGGGAAGATGTGCAGTGAATGTCAGGTACTATCAGATTATGCCAATATGAGAAGTGATAAGTGCCCATTTATGGAAACAAAGACATTTTGTTCTAACTGTAAGGTTCACTGCTATAAGCCGGAAATGAGAGAAAAAATCAGGGAGGTTATGAGATATTCAGGACCAAGAATGATATTTCACCATCCGGCTGCGGCTATACGCCATGTAATACTTACGAAAAAGGAAAAGAAGCAGATAGAAAGTAAAGGATAAAATCAGGGTATAATGGGTACAGAGCCTGATGAATAATAGAAATTCAGACTAAAAGAATTCGTGATTAAATAAAAAATGAATAGTCATAGAATGGAGGATGGATATGAATATTGAGGTCATATACGGTGTGCTGATACCATTGCTTGGAACAACGCTCGGCGCAGCATGCGTGTTTTTTATGAAAAATGCGATAGGAGATAAAGTGCAAAGACTTCTTATGGGCTTTGCTTCAGGCGTTATGGTGGCAGCATCTGTATGGAGTCTTCTTATACCATCAATAGAACAGTCGGCTTCTATGGGAAGACTGTCGTTTGTGCCGGCACTTACAGGATTATGGGCAGGTATGCTTTTCTTACTGCTGCTTGACCATATAACACCTCATCTTCATATGAACAGTGATGAGACAGAAGGGCCGAAGGCACATTTAAAAAAAACAACAATGCTTGTACTTGCAGTGACTATCCATAATATACCGGAGGGAATGGCAGTCGGAGTTGTGTATGCAGGCTATATATCAGGTAATACTGGTATCACAGCGATGGCAGCCCTTGTGCTTGCAATAGGAATAGCTATACAGAACTTCCCGGAGGGGGCTATAATATCACTTCCTTTAAGGTCAGAGGGACTTAGCAGAAGTAAGTCGTTTCTGTATGGTTACCTGTCAGGTGTGGTAGAACCTATAGCGGCGGTTATCACTATTCTTGCGGCAGGTATTATAACCCCGGCACTTCCATATCTTTTAAGCTTTGCGGCGGGAGCTATGCTTTATGTCGTTGTGGAGGAGCTTATACCGGAGATGTCACAGGGTAAACATTCCAACATAGGTGTAATAGCATTTGCGGTCGGTTTTGGAATTATGATGATGCTTGATGTTGCATTAGGATAGAAATTGTCTGTGAATATGAAAATATAATGCATAAACATATGATAATACTATGTTTATTAATATCTGCTTGTAAATGTTATGAAAATGTGGTTTACTTATAAGGATAAGAACCTAAATGAATATACGGTATCGTAGAAAGGTATGGTTATCATATGAGAGTTGGACTTGGTTATGATGTTCACAAGTTAGTTGAGAATAGAAAGCTTATCCTTGGTGGTGTAGAGATACCATATGAGAAGGGACTTCTGGGTCATTCGGATGCAGATGTGCTTCTTCACGCTATTATGGATGCACTTCTTGGGGCAGCAGCGCTTGGCGATATAGGAAAGCATTTTCCAGATTCTGACGACAGATATAAGGGAATATCAAGCATAAAGCTTCTTGAGCATGTAGGTGCGCTTCTTGATGAGAATAATTATATCATTGAGAATATAGATGCAACGATTATTGCACAGAAGCCTAAAATGCGCCCATATATAGATACTATGCGTGAGAATATAGCTAAGACACTTAAGCTTGATGTTAATCAGGTGAATGTCAAGGCAACAACAGAAGAAGGACTAGGATTTACAGGAACTGGCGAGGGCATATCATCACAGGCAATATGCAGTCTTGTTTCAGTGTCTAATTATATATATGGAGATTCTGATATGACAAACTGTTGCAGCGGTTGTAATGGATGTGCTGCAAAAAGAGGAGTATAAGTATTTTTTAACATAAGTATACAACAGCATATCTGAGAAAATGGCTAAAATTAAGTGGGTGTTATGAATATATCGTGTTGCTATATTTACAATACTCACTATAATACTCACAGATGTAGATGTGGTGTCGCATCTGCTCAGGATTATTATGTTTTCAGTGTTATAGGATTGCGCGAATTGCGCAGCAATGCAGCATCCGAATACATCAGTTAGTGGCAAATACCTTTTGCCCCTGACATCATATGAAGAAAGCAGGATAATTACTACTGGCAGTCATAAAGCTTCGCAATCCACATTTACATCATATAATGAATTAAGAACATATAGAATAGTTAGGAAGATATCAGATATGAAGTATTTAGATTTTATAAAGCAGGAAATGGCGGTTATTATGGATAGGGACCCAGCAATTAAAAGTAAGATGGAGGTGTTTCTTTATCCTAGTTTCTGGGCGCTGTTAAAGTACAGGAAAGCTCATAAGCTGTATGAGAAGGGACATTTTTACAGAGCAAGAAGACTGTCACAGAAGACTGCAAGGAAGACGGGAATAGAGATACATCCCGGAGCTACTATAGGTGAGGGACTTTTTATAGACCACGGACATGGCGTAGTTATTGGTGAAACTGCCATTATTGGTGATAATGTTACACTTTATCAGGGAGTTACACTTGGAGGAACAGGCAAGGAGCAGGGTAAAAGACATCCTACACTTGGAAGCAATATTATGATAGGAGCAGGTGCAAAGGTTCTTGGCTCAGTGACTATAGGAGATAACTGCAAGATAGGCGCAGGCTCGGTTGTTGTTAAAAATGTACCTGCAAATTCTACAGTTGTAGGCGTGCCAGGAAGAATAGTCATAAGGGACAATGTAAGAGTCGAGTCAGACCTTGACCAGATACATCTTCCAGACCCTGTTATGAATGAGATAGAAAAGCTTAAGGAACAGAATAATAAGCTTAAGAAACGTCTTGCAAGAATTGAGAATACAGTCAATGAGTCAAGACGTGATGAAGATGATGAATAAACATATGTCTGATTATTATTCAGCATATTTATGGAGTAAAGACAGACGTTAAACACATGCGGAAAAGTCCGTGCGCACCTGACTATCTGTTATGTTTTGATATGTGCGCAGAAATGAGGATAGTGTGAAAAATAAATTTTTCACATGCAGGATTTGTGTCTGCGCGCACTTGACACAAACTTGTTATGTGCTAAAAACGTGCGCAGAAATGAGGATACTATGAAGATATATAATACACTTTCAAGACGTAAGGAAGAATTCCAGCCATTAGAAGAAGGTAAGGTTAAAATGTATGTATGCGGACCTACTGTATACAATCTTATCCATATTGGTAATGCAAGACCAATGATAGTATTCGATACAGTAAGAAGATACCTTGAATATAAGGGCTATGATGTTAATTATGTATCAAACTTTACAGATGTAGATGATAAGATTATCAAGAAGGCATTAGAGGAAGGCGTTACAGCGAAGGAAATCTCTGAGCGTTATATAGAAGAGTGCAAGAAGGATATGGCAGGAATGAATATAAAGCCGGCTACTACACATCCACTTGCAACTAAAGAGATAGACGGAATGATAAGTATGATACAGACTCTTGTTGACAAGGGTTATGCATATGAAAAGAATGGCACTGTATACTACAGAACAAGAAAGTTTGAAGGATACGGAAAGCTTTCAAAGAAAAATATAGATGACCTTGAAGCAGGTCACAGAGATGATGCGCATAAGCTTAAGGTATCAGGTGAGGATGAGAAGGAAGACCCACTTGACTTTGTTTTATGGAAGCCTAAGAAGGATGGAGAGCCTTACTGGGAATCACCATGGAGTGAGGGCCGTCCGGGATGGCATATAGAGTGCTCTGTAATGGCAAAGAAGTATCTTGCAGATGAGATAGATATACATGCCGGCGGAGAAGACCTTATATTCCCACACCATGAAAATGAGATTGCTCAGTCAGAGGCAGCTAATGGAGTTCCATTTGCAAAGTACTGGATGCATAATGCATTTCTTAATATAGATAACAAGAAGATGTCAAAGTCACTTGGCAATTTCTTTACAGTAAGAGATATAGCAAAGGAATATGACCTTCAGGTATTAAGATTTTTTATGCTTTCAGCACATTACAGAAATCCTATCAACTTCAGCCATGACCTTATGGAGTCAGCTAAGAACAGTCTTGAGAGAATAGTGACATCGGTTACTAACCTTACACATCTTGAAAAAACAGCTTCTGATGCAGCTATGACTGAGGAAGAAAAGAACATATTAGAGTCAACAAAGGATATCTACAAGAAGTTTGAGGATGCCATGGATGATGACTTTAACACAGCAGATGCCATATCAGCAGTATTTGAACTTGTAAAGCTTGCCAACTCCAACTCATCTGAGGATAATACAAAGGCTTATATAACAGCTATGAAGGAAAGCATAATTAAGCTTACAGATATACTTGGACTTAATGTAGTCAAGGAAGAAGAGCTTCTTGATGAAGATATAGAAGCACTCATCAATGAAAGACAGCAGGCAAGAAAAGACAGGAACTTTGCAAGAGCTGATGAGATAAGAGATGAGCTTACAGCTAAGGGTATAGTTCTTGAGGATACAAGAGAAGGTGTCAGATGGAAGAGAGCATAAATAAATGCAATAATGATATAAAGCAGTCTGCAGATGGCATATGTCAGGACAATCTGACATATGATATATGGAAGAGCCTGGGGCTTAAAGAAGTAAGTCCCAGACAGCTCTCGCCACTTGTTCTTGCGTATATAGGCGACAGCATATTTGACCTTGTTGTAAAGACTATGATTGTAACTAAGGGCAACACTCAGGTTAATAAAATGAACAGAGTGGCAAGCAGTATAGTAAAGGCAGAATCACAGTCTAAGATGATAGGCTATCTTGAAGATAAGCTTACAGAAGAAGAGGAGAGCGTGTATAAGAGAGGCCGTAATGCCAAGTCATACACTTCAGCCAAAAATGCGTCAATAAGTGACTACAGGCGTGCAACAGGTTTTGAGGCACTTATGGGATATCTGTACATGTCAGGAAGATATGAGCGTATGTGTGAGCTTATAAAGGATGCACTGGACTATCTGGAGAGTGAGAGAAACAGTAAGTAATATGAGAATATTGGGTAGGGTGCTATGTGCCAGTGGCACATGTTTAGCACGGAATAATCCGTAGGTATCATAGTTGGGGGTTGACCCTAACATCATTGTATACAGCATTATATATGGCGAAAGAAGACAAACAGACCTGCACATAAGAAATAGGAGTTTAAGGTATGCGATATAAGGAATTAACATTTGAAGGACGTAATGCAGTCCTTGAGGCATTTCGTTCAGGAAAGACAATAGATAAGCTATACATACTTGATGGATGTCAGGATGGACCTATTAAGAGCATAGTAAGGGAAGCAAAGAAGACATCAACAATCATCAACTATGTTGAGAAAGAAAGATTAGACAGGCTTGCCAACACAGGACATCATCAAGGGGTAGTTGCCATAGGTGCAGCTTACGAATATGCTGAGGTTGAAGATATACTTGAAGCGGCAAGAAGCAAGGGCGAAGACCCATTTATATTCGTGCTTGATGAGATAGAAGACCCACATAACCTTGGTGCAATCATAAGAACAGCTAATCTGGCAGGCGCGCATGGCGTTATTATACCTAAAAGAAGAGCAGTAGGGCTTACAGCGACAGTTGCAAAGACATCAGCAGGTGCGATCAACTACACACCGGTTGCAAAGGTTACTAATATAGCAGCTACAATAGAGTCACTTAAGAAAGAGGGATTATGGTTTGTATGCGCCGATATGGGCGGTGAAACCATGTACAAGCTTAATCTTAAAGGTCCTATAGGACTTGTAATAGGTAATGAAGGTAATGGAGTAAGCAGGCTTGTAAAGGAAAAATGCGACTTTGTGGCATCTATTCCGATGAAGGGTGATATAGATTCGCTTAATGCATCAGTGGCAGCAGGCGTTATGGCATTTGAAATAGTAAGACAGAGAATGATGTAAGTATAATTATATGATATCGGGATGAAAAGTCCCGGCTTTATAAGTTCCAGTGGCTATCTTACAATCTTTGATGTCTGATGCATATAGGCGGTTGTGAAATGAGGTGGCTATGGAACATTATGAGTTATATATGGATGAAGAACTTGTACAAATGTACCGCGATGGCGATGAGAGAGCTGTTGAGGCGATAATGGAAAGATATAAGAACTTTGTCAGCAAAAAGGCACATGCAATGTATATAGCAGGCGGAGAGATGGAAGACCTTATACAGGAGGGCATGATAGGTCTGTATAAGGCAGTCACAGCCTATGATAAGACGAAAGCAGCTTCATTTATGACATTTGCATCACTATGCATAAATGGTCAGATAATGAACGCAGTCAAAGCCTCCAATGCCAAGAAAAACAGCCCGTTAAACCGCTATGTATCACTGGATGAACCAGTAAATGGTACGGATGATAACACGGATATGAAGCTTGTAGATACATTAGCCGGCATATACGAACAAAATCCAGAGCTGCTATATATAGATAAAGAATACACTGGAAGCTTAGAACAGAAAGCCTTAGAAGCACTGAGTCCCTTAGAAAGAAAAGTAATAAAACTTCTTATGAGCGGAAAAGACTACGTAAAAATAGCCGAAGAACTGGAGCGCACCCCAAAGTCCATAGACAACGCCATCCAACGTGCCCGCACCAAAATAGGAAAAACAATTCGTCAAAATAACACTTGATAAATTCCTGCAAAAATGATATAAATAAAATTGCTGTAAAACACAGCACCTACGCTATTGTAGCTCAGTGGCAGAGCACTTCATTGGTAATGAAGAGGTCGGGGGTCCAATTCCCCTCAATAGCTTGCGCGAGTAACGATGAGAACAAAAGAAAAACTATACGTATTAAAGAAAAGCTGCTCCATAATCACAAAACCAATCCTCTGGTACCCAGCAGTTCATAGTCAGAAGAAATAATAAAAACCACCTGATGGGATGCTTGCATACCAGCAGGTGGTTTTTATTATTTCTTCAGGCGTTTACGCCATGCTGGACAATGCATAGCATTGTTCAGTATGACTATGAACAGCGTCCGTTCCTAAATACAAAGTATAATTTTTCTTATACTCGAGGAGTACCGCGACATACGAAAGAAATAGCAAAGCGCTATTTCTTTCGTATGCCCCATACGGCAAGGCTGGCGCTTTACGCCGCCAGCCCTCTCAAAGAAGCTACTTTCACACTTCCAAGGCTGGCGCTGAAAGTCGCCAGCCCTCAACCTCCACTAATCGAAACCAAGTCATAACCGACACTTTAAGCCCTTGCAATTTTCGCCAGTCCAGCCCTCGCACATATCCATAAAGCCCCCTAAAAAACCTACTCAATCACAACCGCCTGATAATAAAACCTCTTATAATAATCCTCAAACTTATCCATATCCCTCTTCACAATCCCATAAGCCGGGTCCGCAAGAGTAACCGTCCTCTCATTAACATCATACCCCGCAAGCGCAACACAATGTTCATTCCTGGGCCACGTAAACACAGTTCCATCATCAAGAGTAACCTCATTATACTTAATCTCAGTCACATCATAATTAAAACTTGTCCATACAATGACAGGATGTCCCTTTGCAAGTTGTGCATACAGCATTTCCGGAGGCTGGTAACTCATAATATAAGCTGAATACTTAGAATTATTTGCCTTAAAAAATGCATTTGCAGCATTAGCAATAGCAGGCGCAAAGCACCCGCTCCCCGTTGTAAGCCACGGAGAACCCAAGAAATACTCAACAAAACATCCCTTGGTCGCAACATCCTTCATCGCAAGATAATTCCTTGCCAGCTCCTCCTTGTCGATATAATAGCCAAGATAGTGCAAAACCTCCGTTAAAGATGTGATTTCACAGCCTGTAGGAAGCTGCGGATACTGGCTTACATAAGGGATACTCAGTTCATAGCTGTCAGGATAACTGTTATCATCAGAATTTTTAATTGAATACTCATTGTCTGCCGACTTGATATAATCAGGGTCAACAGAGAAAGTTTCTATCGTGTTATCTACAGACATAGAAAGAGAGTCATCTGCAGCGGTATTGTCGTGTTTATTGCGATAATAAAAAATAAATATAGTAATCAGTATGATTAATGACAGAAAAAGCATTGTAATTGGTGCTTTGCTACTGTGTTTTTTAGTGCGCATTTAGTGTACCATCCTTTAATAGATAATAGAGTATAAAACAGTGTTATTATAATAAAATAAAAGCTGTAACTCAAGTATGGCAATATTACGGTGTATGCCAGCATCTGACAATAAAAGACATATAAATGTTTTATAAAACTTATTTCACAAACCCATTGATTGCAACTGCGTATTTGTGTTATTATAACAGTTGTGGTTTTATGTGCTGTTTTAAACCACTAAAGTTATATGCTATATTAAGGATTAGCAGAATGGAGGAAACTATGGTAAAAGCTATTGTTGGTGCTAACTGGGGAGACGAAGGTAAGGGTAAGATTACAGATATGCTTGCTGAAGAATCTGATATCGTTGTAAGATTTCAGGGAGGAAGTAATGCCGGACATACAATCATAAACGATTACGGTAAGTTCGCGCTGCATCTTCTTCCATCAGGTGTATTCTACAACCATATTACAAGTGTTATTGGTAATGGTGTTGCCCTTAACATCCCTTATCTTATAAAGGAGATTAAGAGTATTACAGACAGAAATGTTCCAATGCCTAAAATTCTTGTATCAGACAGAGCGCAGATTATGATGCCTTATCATATTGATTTTGATACATACGAAGAAGCAAGACTTGCAGGTAAGTCATTTGGTTCTACTAAGTCAGGAATTGCTCCATTCTATTCAGATAAATACGCAAAGATTGGTTTTCAGGTTAGTGAGTTATTCGGAGATGAAGAAGCGCTTAAGGAAAAGATTGCGAATGTATGTACATTAAAGAATGTTATGCTTGAACATCTCTATCATAAGCCACTTCTTAAGGAAGAGGATATATTCAACACACTTATGGAATACAAGGAAATGGTTAAGCCGTTTGTATGTGATACTTCAGCATTTCTTCATCAGGCTCTTAAGGACGGAAAGAAGATACTTCTTGAAGGCCAGTTAGGTTCACTTAAGGACCCAGACCACGGAATATATCCAATGGTTACATCATCTTCAACACTTGCTCCTTACGGTGCTATCGGTGCTGGTATTCCAGCAGCATCTATTCAGGATGTAGTTACAGTAGTTAAGGCTTACTCATCAGCAGTAGGAGCTGGCGCATTTGTAAGTGAGATATTCGGTGATGAAGCAGATGAATTAAGAAAGCGCGGCGGTGACGGCGGCGAGTTTGGTGCTACAACAGGCCGTCCAAGAAGAATGGGCTGGTTCGATGCAGTTGCAACACGTTATGGTGTGCGTATGCAGGGAACAACAGAAGTTGCCCTCACAGTAGTAGATGTATTAGGTTATCTTGATGAGATACCTATCTGCGTAGGTTATGAAATAGACGGAAAGGTTACTAAGGACTTCCCAACAACTTCAGAGCTTGAGAAGGCTAAGCCAGTACTTAAGGTACTTCCAGGCTGGAAGTGTGATATCAGAGGTATCAAGAACTATGAAGACCTTCCAGAAGCATGCCGTAACTATGTAGAAACTATAGAAAAAGAGATAGAAGCACCTATTACTATGGTATCTAACGGACCGGGAAGACATGAGATTATCCATAGAGTAAGCTCATACGGAAAGTAAGATAA
>FR886331.1:14299-30607 GCA_000436535.1 Eubacterium sp. CAG:252
CTATATAAATAAAGATTAGCGATGATTAAAAAGCTTATACAACAGGCTTTTTAATCATCGCTATAATAATAATTAAGCACATTAAGATATTATGAGCGGTCTGAACGGCCTGATAAGTACTTGTATACAAGCATCATGGCGTAGGCTACAACAGGAAGCACTATATCAGTGAATATAAGACCCTTGAATAATGTATGAGCAGTTTCATTATCAATAAATGCGGTTATGAGAGTGACGATAATAAGGGCAGCCCACAGTATGACAATAGTGAGTGCAGCTATTCTTTTGAAATTTTTCATAGTTATATAATCCTCATTTCTGTTATTGTTTTATGAAGTGCCATATATGAAGAAATAACTTTTTAAGATTTGACACTTACATCATATAGATTTTTAATAATAAAAATGGTATCATATTTTAGCTATATAGAAAAGATTTTTTGTGCATAAATAAGCTTTGATAAAGAAAGGTAGTAGAGATGATAAAGAATGTATTGGATTACTTGTACAATTCCAAAGAGAAGTATCCACTAAAAACAGCGGTAGCAGATGATAAGTCAGCTATGACATACACAGAGCTTGTGGATAATGCCACAGCAATCGCAGCAGGTCTGCTTGAATATACAGGCTTAAGAAAGGCAGTTCCTGTATATATGGATAAGAGCTGCGTGGCACTTGCTGCATTTATGGGGGTGGTTATGACAGATAACTTCTATGTACTGTTAGAACCGGGACATCCGGCAGAAAGATTACACGGCATACTTAATACACTTGAGGCGGATATAATTGTTACAAGCAGAAAATATGAGAAAAAGGCCGCAAAGCTTGAGTTTGATGGAACAATCATATATGTTGAGGACCTTCTTTTGACAGAGGTTACAGAAGATACAGTTAAGAAGCTTGACAATATAAAGAAAAATACACTTGATATTGACCCTTTATATGCGATATTTACATCAGGTTCAACAGGTGTTCCAAAGGGTGTTGTTGTCAATCACCGTTCGGTTATCGACTTTATTGACTGCTTTACAGATACATTTGGAATATCAGAAAATGATGTTATAGGTAATCAGGCACCATTCGACTTTGATGTATCAGTTAAGGATATATATTCAAGTCTTAAATGTGGTGCTACATTACAGATTATCCCTAAGTCTATGTTTTCATTCCCTACAAGACTTCTGGATTATCTTGATGATAATAAGGTTACAACGCTTATATGGGCAGTTTCGGCGCTGTGCATAGTTACAACACTTAAGGGCTTTGAATATAAGGTTCCGGGAAGTATTAACAAGGTTATATTCTCAGGAGAGGTTATGCCTATAAAGCACCTTAATAAGTGGAGAGAAACATATCCGGATGCTATGTTTGTCAATGTATATGGTCCTACAGAGATTACATGTAACTGCACTTATTATATAGTTGACAGGGAATTTGAGCTTGATGATGTGCTTCCAATGGGCAGCGCATTTCCTAATGAGAGAGTATTCCTGTTAGATGATAAGAACAGAATAATTGATGATGGTGAACCTAAAAAGACTGGTGAGATATGTGTATCAGGAACAGCCGTAACTATGGGATATTTTAATAACAGGGAAAAGACTGACAGCGCATTTGTACAAAATCCGCTTAACCCATATTATAACGAGATAATATACAGGACAGGCGACCTTGGTTACTACAACGAGAGAGGCGAAATGTGCTTCTCTTCAAGAAAAGATTTCCAGATAAAGCACAACGGACACAGGATAGAGCTTGGCGAGATAGAAATGGCTATCAATTCAATGGATGGCATACAGAGAGCGTGCTGCATATATCAGCAGGATGAGAATAAGATATATGCCTTCTATGAAGGTGAGGCAGATAACAAGTCACTTACACACTATCTTGTATCAAAGCTTCCAAAGTTTATGATACCAGAGGTGCTTGTTAATGTTGAAGCTATGCCGCTTACAAAGAATGGAAAGATAGACAGAAAAGCTTTAATGGAGGAACATAATGCTTAGTACAGAAAAGATTGTTGAGATTGCAGGCCAGTATGGAACACCGCTTTATATACTTGACAAAGAACATCTTACAGACAGAATAGGAAGTATAAAGAATATATTAGGAGATGGGATAACCTTATGTTATGCGATGAAGGCCAATCCATTTTTAGTAGATGCTTTCAAGTCGCTTGATACAAAATATGAGGTATGCTCACCGGGAGAGTTTGCCATATGCGAAAGAGAAAAAGTTGATATGAAGGACATAGTGCTTTCAGGTGTCAACAAGGAAAAAGCAGATATATGCCATGTTATGGATGAATGTGGCGGAGTGGGTGTGTATACAGTGGAATCGCTTGAACAGTATGAGCTGTTATCTGACTGTGCCGCCGAAAGAGAGCTTAAGATAAATGTACTGTTAAGAGTGACAAGTGGGAACCAGTTCGGACTAGATGAAGAAGATATTAAGCTTATTATAAAGCATAGAGAGTCACATCCATATATACATATACTTGGACTTCAGTGTTATACAGGAACACAGAAGAAAAAGTTTGATATAATAAAGGGTGAGATAGAATGGCTTGACGGACTGTGTGATATATTATACAGCGAATATGGCTTTAAGGCAGAGGAGCTTGAGTATGGCCCGGGACTTCCTGTAGCATACTTTGGTGATGCAGCCTATGAGAATAACTTTGATATGCTTTATGAGCTTGCAGAACTTCTTAAGGGCTACAAGGACAAGTATCACATAACACTTGAGATGGGAAGATACTTAGCGGCAGACTGTGGAGTGTATGTCACAGGAATAGCTGATATAAAGACTAATAAGGGACAGCAGTATGTAATAGTCGATGGTGGTATCAACCATGTGAATTATTATGGACAGACTATGGCGATGAAGGTTCCTGCATATTCTTATGTAAAGTCAGATGGAATAGTTGTAAAGGACAGAAATGTATCAGACACACTCACAGGTGCGGATGAAGAAAAATGGACTATATGCGGTTCACTTTGTACAGTGGCAGACCTTATAGTAAAAAATCTTCCTATAGGAAGGCCACAGAAGGGCGATAAGATTATATTCTATAATATAGGAGCATATTCAATAACAGAGGGCATATATCTGTTCTTAAGCAGAAAAATGCCTGTAATAACGGCGTATAATAAGGATGGCAGCGTGGAATTATACAGGGATGTGGTTGCCTCAGATGAGATTAATTCAAGAATTAACGTAAGGTAATAAAGTCTTTGAGCATAATTATATAAAATATGCTTGACTAACATTAATATATGTTATATTTTTTATCTGACAGAATCTTATATCTGTTGAGAGGTCTTAATATGAAATATATAAACATATATGTATGGCTGCTTTAACCGGGTGGCTGTTTTAGCAGACCTTAGATATAAGAAAAGCCGGAATAGATATAAACAATTAGGCTATTCATGACGATATTTTTATAAGAAAGGTTAGGTTATTAATAATGGATCAGTTAATGGATATTTTGACAGAGGTTAATTCAGATGTAGACTACGAAACATGTGATACACTTGTAGATGATGGAATTTTAGATTCTTTCGATATTGTATCAATCGTTGGTGAGCTCAATGATACATTTGATATAGATATTACTCCTGTAGACATAGTACCAGAGAACTTCAATTCTGCTGAGGCTATGTGGGATATGATTCAGCGTCTTTCTGATAACTAATCTTAAAGGCACAGGCTATATATGTATCTGGATGAATTCTGGATACAGCGTTTAGTTTAGCGGGCTAATTATTTTGTAACAGAGGAATATATAAGGAGGAATGGTTATGGCAACAATTTCAGGTTATAATTCAAGTAGTATATCTGCTTTGTTTTCAAGCTTTAATTCAGGCAGCAATTCATCTTCTGGCTTTGGAAGCATTGATCTTGGCACATATAATTCCATAAGGACAGGTTCTTATAAGCAGCTTCTTAAGTCTTATTATGCGAAAAATCCTGTCAGCAATTCTTCTAAGACAGATAGCAGCAGTAGTACGACAACAATATCATCACAGAAGATTAATGCAACAAAGACAAAGGATGCAGCTTCAGCTGTTGTAAGTGATGCACAGGATTTAAAGAAGACATCACTCTGGAATAAGAAGTCCGTAAAGAATGAAGATGGAACAACAAGCGAGCAGTATGATACAGATGCTATATATAAGGCTGTATCAGCATTTGTCAATGACTATAATTCAATGATAGATGCAGCCGGTGATTCTGATGATAATTCAGTATTAAGAACAACTTCTAATGTTGTTAATAATACTAAGCAGAATTCAGCACTTTTAAAGAAGCTTGGTATCACTATTGACAGTAAGAACAAGTTATCTATTGATAAGGATACTTTCAAGAATTCAGATATGGCAGTAGCTAAGTCTGTATTTGGAAGTTCAGCATCATATGGACAGTCAGTTGCTGCAAGTGCTTCATCAATATACAGCAGTTCAGCAGCACAGCTTTCTAAGTTACAGACACAGAATCTGTACAATTCGGGTGGTTCATACAATTATTATTCAGCTGGATCACTCTACAATCAGTTTACTTAAAAAGAGAGGTTAATTATAATGGCATTATTAGATACATGGAGAAATCTTGCATACCAGACAGAGATGGACCAGAAGACAGCAAACGAGTTCTGGGGCAGTTATTTTACACAGGAGAAGGCAATCTATGAGCAGATTCTTTCAGATCCTGATACAGTAGTTAAGGGCAGCGTTAAGGAACTTGCAGATAAGTATGGTGTAGAAGTTCTTCTTATGACAGGATTTCTTGATGGAATTAATGACAGCCTGAAGACACCAAACCCAATAGAAACTATGGAAGAGGATACAGAAGTAAGCCTTGACTTCGATAAGGAAAAGCTTTACTACAACATGGTTGGCTGCAAGGCTGACTGGTTATATGAGCTTCCACAGTGGGACAACCTTCTTGACGAAGAGACAAGAAAGGCATTATACAAGAAACAGAAGTTATCAGGTACAGTTGTAAAGGGCAAGAAGATTGGACGTAATGACCCATGTCCTTGCGGAAGTGGAAAGAAGTATAAGCAGTGCTGCGGTAAGAATGCTTAATCTTAAGCTTCACTATTGTATGTAATTGATAGAATGTTGAGTAAAACCTGCAGGTAGTCGTTTAATCAGACTGCCCGCAGGTCTTTTGTCTAATAAAGGAGAGGTGTATTATGGAGGCTTATACAGGCTTTGCATATGTATATGATGAGTATATGGATAATATTCCATATGAAGAGTGGGAAAAGTATCTTTATGGGCTTTTAAAGGAGAATAATATAGGTACAGACTGCACGATAGCAGACCTTGGATGTGGTACCGGTACGGTTACAAGAATGCTTGATAAAGAGGGGTATGATATTCTTGGCATAGACCTTTCAGAGGATATGCTTTCAATCGCAAGTGAGAAGACTTATGAAGCAGAACAGCAGATTATATACAGTTGTCAGGATATGAGGGATTTTACGCTTCCATATACGGTTGACGCATTTGTCAGTATAGGCGACTCAATGAATTATATAACGACTAATGATGACCTGTGTGATGTGTTTAAGAGTGTTAAAAACGGACTTGAAGATGGTGGAGTGTTCATATTTGACCTTAAGACAGTGCATTTTTTCAGGGATATACTTGCAGATAATACCTATGCTGAAAATAGAGAGGAGTCAGCATTTATATGGGACAACTACTATGATGATGAGAGTGCAAACAATGAGTATGAGCTTGCAGTATTTGTAAAAAATGAAGATGGAACATTTGAAAGATTTGAGGAGCAGCATTATCAGCACGGCTTCACAGAGGATGAAGTAAGGGAGGCTGTTAAAAAGGCGGGGCTTAAGATTCGTAATGTATATGATGCATTTACACATAATCCGCCAGATGCTGCTTCTGAGAGATTGTATTATATATTAGAAAAATAATTATGCGCAAAAAATGTGCATAGGGAATGGAGGATATTGATATTATGAAAGATTATATAGTCAGGGCAACAGCGGCAAACGGACAGGTACGTGCATTTGCAGCAACAACTAAGGATGTGGTTGAAACAGCGAGAAAAGACCATAATATGAGCCCTATAGCAACTGTGGCGCTTGGAAGACTTCTTACAGGCGGCGCCATGATGGGAACTATGATGAAGAATGATACAGATGTGCTTACTATACAGATTAAGGGAAATGGACCATTAGGTGCGATGACAGTTACAGCAGAGCCTGATGGACATGTAAAGGGCTGTGTGGCTAATCCACAGGCAATGCTTCCTTTAAAGGACGGACATATGGATATCGCCGGTGCTGTTGGTATCGGTGTGCTCAGTGTTATCAAGGATATCGGATTAAGAGAGCCATATGTTGGAGATACTATTCTTATAACAAGTGAGATTGCAGATGACCTTACTTATTATTTTGCTACAAGTGAGCAGGTACCATCTTCTGTAGGACTTGGTGTTCTTATGAATAAGGACAATACAGTAAGAGAGGCAGGCGGCTTTATTATACAGCTTATGCCAAATGCATCTGATGAATTTATCGACCAGCTTGAAAACAGAATTAAAGAGATTAAGTCTGTTACAGAAATGCTTGAGCATGGTATGACACCAGAGGAGATACTTGAGCATATATTTGAGGGAATGGATCTTCAGATATTAGACACAATTCCTACAGAGTTTTACTGCAACTGCTCTAAGGAGCGTGTAAGTGCCGCTGTTATCAGTGTTGGAAAGCAGGAGCTCCAGAAAATGATAGATGATGGTGAGCCTATTGAGGTCAACTGCCACTTCTGCAACAGCCATTATAAGTTTAGTATTGATGAGCTTAAAGATATGTTAGAAAAAGCAAAGTAGTTACAGTATTGAATTTACACTGAATATGCTGTATTATTGATATATTGACTTGTTTAGGAGGAATATACTGATGGATAACGAGACTGTTTCAAAGAATTTTATTGAGCAGATTATTGATAAAGATATTAAGGAAGGACACTGTGAAAAAGTAATCACAAGATTTCCACCAGAACCTAACGGATATCTTCATATTGGACATGCCAAGTCTATATTACTTAACTATGGACTTGCCAAGGAATATAATGGACAGTTCAATATGAGATTTGATGATACTAACCCAACAAAGGAAAAGGTTGAATTCGTAGACTCTATTAAGAAGGACGTTGAGTGGCTTGGTGCCAAGTGGAACGGAGAGGTGCTTTTTGCCTCAGATTATTTTCCACAGATGTATGAAGCAGCTATCAGACTTATCAAGAAGGGAAAGGCTTACGTAGATGACCTTTCAGCAGATGAGATAAGACAGTATAGAGGAACTCTTACAGAGCCGGGAAAGGAAAGCCCTTACAGAGAGCGTTCTGTTGAGGAAAATCTCAAGCTTTTTGAAGAGATGAAGGAAGGTAAGTATGCAGATGGCGAGAAGGTATTAAGAGCAAAGATAGATATGGCTTCTCCTAATATCAATATGAGAGACCCTATTATATACAGGGTTGCACATATGACACACCACAGAACAGGTGATGAATGGTGCATTTACCCTATGTATGACTTTGCACATCCTATCGAGGATGCAGTCGAGGGAATAACACACTCTATCTGTACACTTGAGTTTGAAGACCACAGACCATTATATGACTGGGTTGTTATTGAAACCGGATATAAGACATCACCAGAAGAAAATCCTAAGCAGATAGAATTCGCAAAGTTATATCTTACTAATGTTGTAACAGGTAAGAGATATATCAAGAAGCTTGTTGAGGATGGCATAGTTGATGGTTGGGATGACCCAAGACTTGTATCTATAGCAGCTCTTAGAAGAAGAGGCTTCACACCAGAGGCTATCAAGATGTTTGTTGAGCTTGTAGGTGTCACAAAGGCACAGGGCTCAGTAGAATATCCTATGCTTGAATACTGCATAAGAGAAGACCTTAAGCTTAAGGTTAAGCGTATGATGGCAATACTTGACCCTGTCAAGCTTGTGATAGATAACTATCCGGAAGGTCAGACAGAGTATATGGAAGTATCTAATAATCAGGAAAATCCTGAGATGGGAACAAGAAAAGTTCCATTTACAAAAGAATTATATATTGAGAGAGAAGACTTCATGGAGGAACCACCTAAGAAGTACTTCAGATTATTCCCAGGTAATGAAGTGCGTCTTATGAATGCATACTTTGTAACATGCACAAGCTTTGAAAAGGATGAAAACGGCAAAGTGACATGTATACACTGTACTTATGACCCAGCAACGAGAGGTGGCAATTTTACTGAGCGTAAGGTTAAGGGAACTATACACTGGGTATCAGCAACAGAAGGAATTAACGCAGAAGTAAGACTCTATGAGAATATCGTGGATGAAGAAAAGGGAGTATACAATGAAGAAGACGGTTCGATGAATATTAACCCTCATTCTCTTACAGTTCTTAAGAACTGTGTATTAGAGCCAGAGCTTGCTAATGCCAAGCCAGAAGACAGATTCCAGTTTGTAAGAAATGGTTATTTCTGTGTTGATAATAAGGACTCTAAAGATGGTGAATTAGTATTTAACAGAATCGTATCATTAAAGAGCTCATTTAAGCTTCAGAAGTAGTAAGATTGTATAATATCTTTTTATGTGGGTAATGATATGAATGAAAAACAGGAAAGTGAATATCTGTATGATAAAAGATTTATCTGCGATGTGTGTAACAGGGAGTTTACGGCAAAGCAGGTAAGGACAGGCAAGGCCAGATTCGAAGGTACAGATGATATTCTAAAACCTCAGTATACAGGGATTGATTGTACCAAGTATGACGTAATTATGTGCCCACATTGTGGTTATGCGGCAATACCAAGGAAGTATGGAAAGCTGACGACAAAGCAGCGCGCTATGCTAAGGGAGTCAGTTGCAGAAAAGTTCCAGAGTACATTCAGTCAGCCTATAATGGTTTTAAAGAGGCTGTTTCCACAGAATATCTTCCGATATGCGGTATGAATGAAATTACGTTATGTTATCTTTTGGCAAGTCTTGCATATAGATGTAAGGATTATGATAATGCTAAAAAAAATATCAGTTTAATAGTAGTTTCAAAAGCAGCTTCGGATACTATTAAGAAAAAGACCAGAATATTACTAGAACATGTTATAGAAGAGGAGCAGAATAAAACGGTTGATTAATAAAATATGGAGTTACGGGCTAACTCATATGGTCATATATTTCATATATGGGTAATAATATGATAGAAAAACAGGAAAGCGAATATCTGTACGATAAAAAGTTTACATGCATTGTGTGTAATAAAGAATTTACATCAAAGCAGGTAAGGATAGGTAAAGCGAGATTCAAAGGTACAGATGAAATTTTAAAGCCTTTATATACGGGAATTGATTGTACCAAGTATGATGTAATAATGTGTCCACATTGTGGTTATGCAGCAGTTCCAAGAATATATGGAAAGCTTACGCCAAAGCAGCGAGCAGCACTTAAAGAGTCGGTTGAAGGAAAGTTTCAGGTCACATGGAAGACTGAGGATTACTATTCATATGATGTGGCGATAAGACGCTGCAAGATGGCACTTCTTAGTGAAATGCTTGTAGGTACCAGGATAAGTGAAAGTGCATATTTGTGTTTAAGGCTTGCATGGCTTTATGAGGGACGTGTTACAGAGCTTATAAGGCAGAAAGCAGATAATAATATAGCAAAGCAGCATCTTAAGTCTCAGCTTGAGTATATTGAGGATGCTTATAATGGTTTCAAGGAGGCTGTTTCTACAGAGTACCCTCCTATATGCGGTATGGATGAGAATACAGTGAATTATCTTTTAGCAAGTCTTGGACTTAAGTGTCAGGATTATGATAATGCTAAAAAGTATGCTGGTTCAATTATAACATCAAGAACTGCACCTTTCAGTATTAAGGAAAAGGCAAGGGTATTATTGGAACAGATAAAAAAAGATGGACAGAATAAAGTCGGCAATTAATAAAATATGGAGTTACGAACTGAGTCATATGTTCGTATATTCAGTAATTATCAATATTGTGATGGAATGTCTTAATAAAAGAGGGGTAACAGGACTTTTGAGTATATTCACAAGTCCTGTTATCTTTCTTATGAATACAATGATTATAATGACTACTATGTCAGTTGCATATTTTTTTAGGAAAAGGATATTTGTATATTCAGTAGTTTCAGTTATATGGATGATAATAGCAATAGTGAACTTTATGGTGCTGTGTTCAAGAAAGACTCCTTTTACGGCGATGGATATATACCTTATAAGTGATGCAATTAAGGTTATACCATTGTATATTAACGTATTTGAAATGATACTTATAGCGGCAGGCGTTATACTTGTTATAGTAGGACTTGTTGCTTTATGGAGAAAAGCAAAGGAATATAAGCCATCGGTTACTGGAAGAAAATTTTATATAGCTGCGATATTTAAGTGTGGAATAGTATTTTTACTTACATATTCATATACAGCAGCTCTTATTATTAATGGACGTGTGGATACACATTTTGGAAATCTTGCACATGCGTATCAGAATTATGGCGTAGCGTACTGTTTTACAAGCAGTATAAAGGACAGGGGCATAAGTAAGTCTAAGGAGTATTCACAAGAGTACATGGACAGCTTGAAGCAGGATTTGGATGAAACAGACTTAGATACATCAGATGAAGTGTCAGTTAAGACACCTAATATTATATTTGTGCAGCTTGAGTCATTTTTTGACCCTAAGCTTGTAAAGGGTGTGGAGTTTTCATCTAATCCGACACCGAACTTTGACAGGATAAGGAGTGAATATTCGTCAGGGTATTTGTCAGTTCCGTGCTTTGGAGCAGGTACTGCCAATACAGAGTTTGAAGTGCAGACAGGAGTTAATCTTGATGACTTCGGACCGGGAGAATATCCTTACAGGACAGTAATGCAGTCAAAAACTTGTGAGTCGGCGGCATATGACCTTAAAAAGATAGGATATGCAACGCACGCCATACACAATAATGATGCAACATTTTATGACAGATACAAGGTATTCTCACATCTGGGATATGATACATTTACATCAATAGAATATATGGACAGCGACTATCAGAAAACACCGCTTGGCTGGGCTAAGGATAAAATGCTTGTTCCGCAGATAAAGAAAACTCTTGATTCTACAGATGGCAGGGATTATATATTTACTATATCAGTGCAGGGACATGGCGATTATCCGGAGGTTATGCCGGAGGGGTATAATACATCGATAAAAGTATCCAATTTTTTTAATCCGGAGGAACAGACACAGTTTGAATACTATGTCAATCAGGTGCATGAGATGGACTCATTTATCGGTGAACTTGTAGATATGCTTAAGAGAAGAAAAGAGGAAACGGTGCTTGTTATGTATGGCGACCATCTTCCAACCTTCAGCTTCACAAATGATACTATGGAAAATGGTGACATATATCAGACAGAGTATTTTATATGGTCTAATATAGGTATGGAAAAGAAGGATATGGACTTACAGGCGTATCAGCTATCATCAGCAGTGTTTGAGAAGCTTGGCATATCTGAGGGCTATATTATGAAGTTCCATCAGACAAAGCATAATGATGCGGATTATTTAAAGCAGCTTAAGATACTTGAATATGATATACTCTATGGCGACAAGCAGATATATAATGGCGATATACCATATGTGGCGACAGACCTTAAGATGGGAATAGAAGATATAACTATCGATGAGGTATACAATTACAAGGATTATGTGTGCGTGGCAGGGAAGAACTTCAACGACTTCAGTAAGGTGCTCATCAACGATAAAGAGGTTGAGTCGGAGCTTATAAGCAGCACTATGATAAAGATACCTAAGAAAAATGTGGTTTCTAAGGATGAAGTAGCCGTGATACAGAGCGGTGAGGATAAAATAGAGCTTGGAAGAACAACATATAAAGTCCCATAGAGCGGTTACAGGTATAATGTTCTGACAGATATCCCAATCTGTGACAAAAGCTATAAGTACGCCATTTTTATGAGAAATAAATTGACACTAACACTTTAAAATGTTAATATGAAAAAGGTGTAATCACCATATATTTTATTTGGAGGTACTTGAAATGAAGGGTACAGTAAAGTGGTTCAATAACCAGAAGGGTTACGGCTTTATCAGTGATGAGTCAGGAAAGGACGTTTTCGTTCATTATTCAGGACTTAATATGGAAGGTTTCAAGTCTTTAGAGGAAGGCGCAGAAGTAGAGTTCGATGTAACAGAAGGCGCTAAGGGACCTCAGGCTGTTAACGTAACAAAATTATAATCCGAATGGTTTGCAGTGTGCCTTTTCCAGATTTTTATATAGATTTTTGAAAAGATATATTGTTATACAATTAAGATTATGAGGGAGCAGCTACATAGTGGCTGCTCTTTTTCTCTAAATGAACTCTTATAATTAATTATTACAGATATAAGATTTATATTAAGTCCAGGAATACATTTCAGGTATAATGGGCTTGCATAGAACTTATATCTTGAATCTTACTATAGATAAATAACATAGTTTTAATATAGGATTAAATGGAGGATATATACTAATTATGGAACAGTATGGAATTAATCTTGATGCAGGTATACCGGCAGGAGCTGAAAGTATGCTTTCAGCGGGTGGAATACTTATGCTCTCAGCATTTATTGTGCTTATTATAGTTGTTATTAAGAGATGGAACGGAAGATTTATCAATGTGGTTGCAGGTATATTTGCATATTCAATATTTGTGTTTATATTTGCTAATCTCTGTATGTCGGTACTTTCACTTATACCATCTATAGACCAGATATTTTCTTATAACACAACAGCATATACGATTATATATTCAATACTTTCAGCATGTGGAATTACACTTGCGAGATATGTGCTGGCAAGATTTATGAATGGCAGATTTGAAAGAAAAGGTGATATATACCTTTCAGGTATAGGTCTTGCTGTTGGTGATGGCTTTTTATACGGACTTACGGTATTATCATCAATATCAATAGCAACAGCGTATAATAATATGGGACTTGACAGCATGATAGCAGGTCTTACAGAAAATGATACAGAAACATTTTATAATACACTTTCTAATCTTTTTACAGCGCCAGGATATCTCTGGCTGTTAATGGGTGTGGCTTTCACTGTTGATATCATATTATCAATGGCTTTAAGTGCGGCTATGCATGCTTATGTAAAAGGAAAGATATCACACATGTGGGCAAGCTATATATGTATAATACAGTTTGCAAGTACTATATCATTTCAGGTATTTGATTATGCTTCACAGGCATCTATTATTATATGTTTTATAATAAAGATGATATTGGATGTGGCAGCGATAGCATATATATTCAAGGTTATTGTCGGGGAGATGACATACACTAATGACTGATATTCATGATGGATTATCAAGCAGTAAAGTAGAAGAGCTTAAGCTAAGAGGACTGAGTAATATACCGGTTGGTAACCAGTCCAAGACAATAGGGCAGATTGTGGCAGGTAATGTATTCACGTATTTTAACTTTGTGTTTGCAATATTTGCCGGTCTTCTGATATTTGTAAGGTCATATAATAATATGACCTTTTTGCCTATTATACTTCTTAATACTATAATAGGTATAGTACAGGAAATAAGAGCAAAGATTACGCTTGACAGGCTTACTGTTGTAAATGCGCCTAAAACCAAGGTTGTAAGGGATAGTTATATAAGTGAGATAGACTCAACAGAGCTTGTAAAAGGTGATGTATGTATATTTGAGTCGGGTAACCAGCTCAGTGCCGATGCAATTCTGGCAGAGGGGTGTGTCAGAGTGAATGAATCGCTCATAACAGGTGAGTCAGATGAAGTAATAAAGAATAAGGGCGATATACTTCTTTCGGGAAGCTTTGTTGTGTCTGGTGAGTGTAAGGCAATACTTACCAATGTGGGGCACTCTTCATATGCGGCAAAGCTTGCACTTGAGGCAAAGGCAGGAAGAAAGAAGCAGCAGACAACTATGATGAAGTCGCTTGATAATCTTGTTAAGATTATTGGAATAGTCATAGTGCCTCTTGGAATTATTATGTATGTGCAGAGCCATTTTTTCCTTGGACATTCTATTAAAAACAGTGTGGTATCTATGGTTGCATCACTTGTCGGTATGATACCTGAAGGCTTATATCTTCTTGCCAGTGTTGCACTTGTTGTGAGCGTAAGAAGACTTGCAGGAAGAAAAGTTCTTGTGCATGAGATGAACTGTGTTGAAACACTTGCAAGAGTTAATGTGCTGTGTGTTGATAAGACAGGAACTATAACAAAGCCGGAAATGTCAGTAAGTGATGTTGTTTTCTGCAAGGATAATGTTACTGATACGATATCAATGGTAGCTGGCAATATGAATGGTGATAATGAAACTATGAAGGCCATCAAGGAATATTTCTTTGAACATAAGGATAAAAAGGCTGAAAGAGTGTATTCATTTTCATCACAGAACAAGTACAGTGGTGCTGTTATAGATGGACACTGTTATATATTCGGAGCACCGGAGTATGTGCTTCTTAACAGGTACGATGATTATACTGACATATATGACAGATATTCTGACAGAGGTGAAAGAATAATTGTGTTTGGTGAATGTCAGACTGACCCATGTGGCAATGCAATAGAAGAGCCGGTCATTCCATATGCATTTATTATTCTTGAAAATGAAATACGTGATACAGCCAAGGAAACTTTCGGCTACTTTGAAAAGCAGGGGGTTGATGTTGTTGTAATATCAGGAGATAATCCAGTTACAGCCTCAAAAGTTGCCATAAGGGCAGGAATAAGAAATGCAGAGAATTATGTGGATGCAACTACACTTAAAAGTGAGGATGATATAAAAGCTGCCATACAAAGGTATACTGTATTCGGAAGGGTTATACCGGAACAGAAAAAACAGATTATACAGGCTTTCAAGCAGGCTGGCAAGGTTGTTGCAATGACGGGTGATGGTGTTAATGATGTTCTGGCACTTAAATGTGCCGACTGCAGTGTAGCTATGGCATCGGGAAGTGATGCGGCAAGCAATGCAGCACAGATAGTTCTTCTTGACTCCGACTTTTCAAAGATGCCAGAGGTGGTTCTTGAAGGAAGAAGGGTTGTGAATAATATACAGACATCGGCATCACTTTTTCTTGTCAAGAATATATTTTCTATTCTTACAACTGTATTCACGCTTATAGCGGCTAATCTGTATCCGTTGTATCCGACACAGTTATCGTTGTTAGGAGCATTTACGATAGGAACACCGGCGTTCTTTCTTGCGTTACAGCCTAATAAGGAGCTTATAAGAGGTGATTTTCTTGTAAATGTCATATTAAAGGCGCTGCCAGCAGGCCTTGCGGACTTTATCATGCTTGCCGCCATATCTATTCATGGCAATGTGCTTGGTATGAGTAATGAACAGATATCTACTGTGGCTATTGTTATTCTTTTGTTTATTGGTTTAGAGGCGCTTGTAAGGATATGCAGACCATTTGATGGAATAAGGATTGCGTTATGTATTGCCATGGCAGCAGGTATAGTTGTATGTGTGCTTAATTTTAAGAGTATATTTGCAATAGCGACTGTCAATATGGTTATGTTGAGAATGATAATTATGTATGAGGTGATTGCGGCTGTGCTGTTTGGGGTTATGTGCAAGTCGGTCGGCAGCTGGATTGATTATATGGAGAGGCATAGTAAGAGGTTCAGGAGGCTGCTTAAGGGGTGAGGATGGATGGCACTTTCTAAAAAATAGACAAACGGACGACATAATATAAGCGGTCGCCTATAGTACAGACGGTGTTCGATGCCAGAAGCTTCAATTGGATATTTCTAAGACTTTTCGGATATGTAGTGGCTATGACCGCTACCGTTCGATACGGGACATCCTTGTCCCATATCTCACTTCAACAGACATCCGTGTCTGTTGATAGCTGGTGTATTGAGGAAAAGTCTAAGAACTATCGCAATTGAACTTCAAGTGCATCTCACACTGTCTGCACTACAGGCAGCCGCTTATATTATGTCTGATAGTGGCTTTGGAAGTTTTGTGTGGATTAGGTCAAAGACAGTCATAAGGGATGAGGAGGCTGTTATGCATATTGCGTAGGACACACTTGAAAGCCAATTGTGCTAGTTCTTATACTTTCCTTTAATTATCAGATATGCGGGTACAAGGATGTACCCGCAAGTGAGAACGTGCCAAGGAGGGCACGTTCGAACGGTGTCGTCCGTTGATAAAGAGTATAAGGAAAGTATTAGAAATAGCCGATTGGTTTTCTGGTGTC
>FR886331.1:30643-38382 GCA_000436535.1 Eubacterium sp. CAG:252
AAGCCATATGTGTGACAGCCTCCTCATCCCTTATAACGTCCGTTGTAACACACTTACAATCTACAAGCAGCATTTTATCTGGCAGCCGCCTTCTTAGAATACTCCGTTGTCACCAGTTTTTCATAAGGCACATCTTTGCCAAGCTCTCCAGCCTGTTTTAATATATCCTTAAGAAGCTCAAAGCTCTTCTGCTCAAATATAGTGTCACCTTTCCATGTGTCCTGTGACTTGTAGCGGTCAACTATAGTTGTTATGGTTGCAAGGTCTGTTTCAGGGAACTGTGGTGCTATGACTTCGGCGATTTCCTTGCTTGAGTGGGAGTTCACATAATCAAGCCCCTTCTGTATGGCATTGGTAAAGCCCTGAATTATATCGGGATGTTTTTCGATGTAGCTTTTATTGGCACAGTAGGCAGTATATGGAACATAGCCGCTGTCAGTACCAAGAGAGGCGACAACATAGCCTTCCTTCTGCTGTTCAAGAAGAGTTGCAGATGGTTCAAATTCGACAGTATAATCAGCTATTCCCGATGTGAAGGCTGCGGCAGTTGAACCAAAGTCGACATTCTGTAAGATATTGAGGTCATCTACAGGAGAGATGCCGTTTTTCTTAAGAATATACTCAAAAAGCATTTCCGGCATACCGCCAGCTCTTCCGCCAAGTACTGTTTTTCCCTTAAGGTCATCCCATTTGAAGTTACTTTCCTCATTTCTTGATACAAGGAAGTTGCCGGCACGCTGTGTAAGCTGGGCAAAGTTGATGGCATAGTCGTTTGAGCCTTCCTGATATACATAGATGGAACTTTCAGAGCCCATAAAACCTATATCAGCATCCCCTGATACAAGTGCGGTCATAACTTTGTCGGCGCCAAAGCCAGTTACGAGATTAAGATTGATATTTTCATCCTTGAAGTAACCAAGTTCGATGGCTGCATACTGCGGTGCGTAGAATATAGAGTGTGCCACCTCATTAAGAGTTATATCCACGACAGCATTACTTTCTTCTTTCTGGCATGCTGTCATAGGAATGAGCATTATTGCGCACATTAAAAGTGCAATTATGTGATGTAAACGTTTCAAAAAAACTCCATTTCTGCATATATGATTAGAGGGATAATCATATAATGCAATACAACATATATTCATTTTTATTTTATTCATTATTAACAGGATATGTTACCAGATAAAGGGCAGCTAGTTGTATTTAATTATATATAAAATGCTTCTAAAAATGTGTTCAAAACTGTTAAAAATGTTGACAAAATGGTTGGATATAAATGTTAATTATGTTAAAATAAGTTATCAAAAATATATTGTTTCAGCTATCCTATTTGGCTGGAACATTTATTGTATAGCAGGGAGGTTTGTTTATTATGTTTGGCAGAAAAACAACACAGGATGTTAATAGGGATAAAGAATTATTATTACAGGCTATGGATAAGATGATAGCGGGTGATTTTAGCGAGGTATCATCTGAAGGTTTCAGTGATCCTATATATTCAGAAAAGCTTAATCAGATAGTCGCGGCATACAAGAGAGCGAATAATAACTACATTATGCGACTCAACGAGGCTATGGAGTCTATAGGTGATAATTCATATGTAAAGAATATGCTTGACCAGGTATCACTTCAGCAGGAATCAATCACAAATATGAATGATTCAAGTAAGGTACTTAAGGACTCTATTAACAATATATCACAGGCAATGGGGGATATAAGGGACAATACACACGATATGCTCCATACATCACAGAGCAGTTCAGTTAATATGAGTGACAGTATAAGAGTTGTCAATGAATCATCACAGAAGATAGCTGATATCAATGGTCAGGTTCAGGCATTTCATGAAAAGATTAACAAAATTGGTGAAATTGTTGATATTGTCAAGAAAGTCGCAAGCCAGAGTAATCTTTTAGCGCTGAATGCATCTATTGAGGCGGCAAGAGCAGGTGAGGCTGGAAAGGGATTTGCAGTTGTTGCAGACCAGGTAAGACAGCTTTCAAGCAATACAGCAGAGTCAGCAGAAGATATTGTTAAGTATGTCAATGAACTTAAGGGAGATATAGAAGTTCTTGCTACATCAATGGAAGAAACAACAAGTAAGCTTTCAGAAGGTAATGAGAAGGTAGAGATATCATTAAGAGATATTGAGCATATGAATGAGCAGATGACAGCTATTAATGATGCGGTGGAAAGAATATTTGATGATATTGACAGACAGTCAGAAACAACAAAAGAGTTCAATGATCAGGTTAGTAACATAGCGGATACATATGGTATGCTTACAAATGAATGTACAGAAACAGGTACTCATATCTTTAAGATTGGAAGATATATAGATACATGCCGAAGCGATATGTTCAGGGAAGCTGGTGCTGTCACAACACAGGATATGCTAAGAATATTTGAGATTGACCACTTTATTCTTATGTGGAGAGTATACAATAACATAGTTGACTTCGAGAGATTAAAGATAACACAGCTCAATAATCCGGATACATGTAAGATAGGTAAGTGGATGCACTCACAGACAGATACAAGAATTACAACAAGCAGTCAGTTTAAGAAGCTTGATGCAGCACACAGACTTATCCATAAGTATGCATGTGAGTCATGGTATGCCAAGGATGAGGGAGATATCAATAAAGCACTTGAAGCTTTCCAGAAGTGTTATGATGCATATTATGAATATAAGAAGGCAATCGCTGATATGAAGAGCTATATGAGAACAATCGGTTATACAGATGAAACAAAGATAGTTATATTTAGGAACTAACAGAATATTAAAACAAAACCTGATGTATATTTAAGGTGCATCAGGTTTTTTATTTAGATAGCGGATAAATTACATTTATATATGCGGCTGGAACTACTAAGGTTGATAATAGTAAATGTATGTGCTATTATAAAATAATGGTTTGGTTTGGTGTTACATAATAATAAAATGTATAAACAGATTAATAACAATAGAAAGGTGAGTTAGTCATATAAAACATAGTAAGTGAGGATTGTGTATGAAAGAAGTATATGTTATTGGGCATAAAAATCCGGATACGGATTCAATATGTTCAGCAATCTGTTATGCCAGATTTAAAAATAGTGTTACAGGAACTAATGATTATGTTTCTAAAAGGGCAGGACATCTGAATGAGGAAACACAGTTTGTACTATCTAAGTGCGGCGTTAAGGCACCTATGTACATAAAGGACGTAAGACCTCAGGTTAAGGATATAGATATCAGAAAGATAGACGGAATAGATGAGAATTATTCTGTAAGAAATGCATGGAAGCTTATGAAGGAGCTGGATGTTGTCACACTGCCTATACTTGAAGAAAACAGGCTTAAGGGACTTGTTACAATCGGTGATGTGGCTAAGTCTTACTTTGAAATGTATGACAGTGATATTCTATCAGTAGCGCATACAAGCCTTCGTAATATTGTGGATACATTGAGTGGTGAGATAGTTACAGGCGACCCTGACAAGATATTTGAAAAGGGGAAAATGCTCATTGCGGCAGCCAATCCTGATATGATGGAGAGTATGATAGATGAGGGCGACCTTGTCATACTTGGTAACAGATATGAGTCGCAGCTGTGTGCTATTGAGATGGAGGCAGGCTGCCTTATAATATGTGAAGGCGCAAAGGTTTCAAGTACAATAATAAAGATGGCAAAGCAGCATAATTGTATAATAATAACAACAGCATTTGATACATATACAGTGGCAAGGCTTCTTAATCAGGCGATACCTGTAAGCTTTTTTATGAAGCAGACAGCGCTTGTAAAGTTTAAGCTAAATGATTTTGTTGAAGATATTCAGGATGTTATGGCAAATAAGCGTTTCAGGGACTTCCCTATCGAGGATGAGGAAGGCAGATACATCGGTATGATATCAAGACGTAATATCATCAAGGCAGGCAAGAAAAAGATTATACTTGTCGACCATAATGAGAAGTCACAGGCTGTATTTGGTGTTGAGGATGCGGATATACTAGAGATTATAGACCACCACAGACTTGGCTGTATACAGACTATAACACCTGTATTTTTCAGGAACCAGCCGCTTGGCTGTACAGCGACTATTATATATCAGATGTATGGAGAACATAATCTTAGTATAAACAGCCAGACAGCAGCACTGTTATGTTCAGCTATCATATCAGACACGCTCATACTTAAGTCACCAACATGTACTGAGTATGATGTAGAAGCCTGCAATGCACTTGCAAAGATAGCCGGAATTGATATAGAGGAGTACGGAAGAGAGATGTTCCGTGCGGGAAGTAATCTTTCATCCAAGACAGAGGAAGAGATATTCTTCAGGGATTACAAGAAGTTTTCTATAGGCGAGCTGTCTGTCGGTGTAGGACAGGTCAACTGTATGAGCTTTGAGGAAATTCAGGCTATCATAGAGAAAGAAAAGTCTTATATGGAGCATGTGACAGAGCACAACAGTGAGATTAATATAGCATATCTGCTTATAACAGATGTTATGAAGGAAACTTCATATGTTATGTATGCTGGTAAAAATGCAGCAGTAGTATTAAAAAATGCATTTACTGTTGAAAATGTAGGTGAATGTTATACAGTTCTTCCGGGAGTTGTATCAAGAAAGAAGCAGTTTCTGCCTGCTATAGTAGAAGCGCTTCAACAGTGATAAGATATATTTATATAGGAAATATATAGAATGGAGTGTAATAATTAAAATGAAGAAGTTAATGAGAAATGACCCATGCTGGTGTGGAAGCAAGAAGCCTTATTGTGAGTGCCATATGAACTTTGATAAGAAGATAGAGATGTTCAGAAAGAAGTTCCACAAGGTTCCACCAAGAAGCATAATAAAGAATGAAGAGCAGCTTCAGGGTATGAGAGAGAGCAGCAAGATTAATATAGCTGTTCTTGACTATGTTGCCGAGAATATCAAGGCTGGTATGACAACTCAGGAAATAGATGAGATGGTATATGAAAAGACTACAGCTATGGGCGGAATTCCAGCTCCTCTTAATTATGAGGGCTTCCCTAAGAGTGTGTGTACATCTATTAATAACGAAGTGTGCCACGGAATTCCATCTTCCAACATCATCTTAGCAGATGGTGACATTGTAAATGTAGACTGCTCAACTATACTCAATGGTTATTTTTCAGACTCTTCAAGAATGTTCTGCATAGGAAATGTTTCACCGGAACACAAGAAGCTTGTTGATGTTGCAAAGGAATGTGTTGAGCTTGGACTTGAACAGGTTAAGCCTTGGGGACATCTTGGCGATGTTGCAGATGCAATAAGTAAGCATGCAAAGGAGAATGGCTATTCAGTAGTGCGTGAAGTCGGCGGACACGGAATAGGACTTGAATTCCACGAAACACCTTTTGTAAGCTATGTTATAAAGAAGGGAACAGGCATGGTTATGGCTCCGGGTATGGTATTTACAATAGAACCTATGATTAATGCAGGCTATCCGGATGTATACGTTGATGATGACAATGGCTGGACTATCTACACAGAAGACGACTCATATTCAGCGCAGTGGGAAATAATGGTTCACGTTACAGAGGATGGATATGAGGTTATGACATATTAATGTTTTAACTTTTTGGACGGCTTAATGAAAGAATAGTCATGCAAGGCAGGACGAAAAGCGTAATAGCGCGGGTTTGTGATTGCAAGGATGAATAAAAAAGTAATTTAATATTAGACACAGAAAAACTAAGCGGCTGCGAAGCATATTTAATGCTTTATGCAGCCGCTTTTTATATTTATGAAAGCTTACATCCCGTATCTTTTAACGTTGCGCGTACAAGTGAGTCCTTAGCATTTTTCCAAGGTGCATCTGCATATTTATGGTCAAACTTATTAATAAACCATTCAACATCATCGCGCACCCTTTTCATATTATCAAGGTATAATGATGTAATAAGTTCTGTAAATTCAGTATAATCACCACCGCCAAGCTTTTCGCTTGCCTTTTTCATAAGCAGTCCGTAGTGGTTTGTACAGAAGCCTTTGCAGCCAGAAAGAGTTTTTTTGAATTCGTTATCGTGCTTGTACATATAAAAAATAGTGTCGACATAACGTTCAATAGTATCTGCAATCTTATCGCATACAAAGCATGAGCTGTCGAGTTCTTCTATGTAGCTGCACACAGAGGACTCCTTACCTTTTTTAAGAAGGCTTTTACCAGTGCACCTATCCTGATTATAAGACTCGATTGTTTTTATGACATAATCCATATGGGTTTTCATAACAAGTGCGTAGCCAAGTCGGTTGTTTTGTTCGTATATTTTTTTGATATGCTTCTGGCAGAACCCCTTTTTATCAGTTACGGCACGGATATCATCCTCCATATAGCTAGGCCCCATAGTGTATTCTATGGCATCATTTTCAAGCTGCTCAAACATAGCGCATACAGGACATTCGCTGTCTGCTGCAAATGCATCATTAACGGGTACAGTATAGATTTTCTCTTTCATTTTGTTAAAACTCCAATCTTAAATGTTTAGTCAAATTATAAGCAATAGTTCTGTTAGAATTATTGCTAAAAAGTGAAGAAAAGTCAAATTAATATATTGAAAAAATCGGACAAATACGTTAAAAAAGAGAAAACTTCGGATGAAATTTTCTCTTAAATCTTAGCTTATATAAATTGTATTTCACATAATTACAAAAAGACGTTATTAATCTGCATTTTATTATTTGCCATTATTCCTGCAGCCACAGTTCTTATCAAACTCAGGGTTATAGAAGTAATAATTATTAGAGTCAAGCTTGCTCTGTATGACAGAAAGAGCTTCACCAAATCTCTGGAAATGCACAATCTCACGTTCTCTTAAGAACTTCAATGGGTCAAGTACGTCAGGGTCATCCTTTGCAAGACGTATAAGGTTATCATAGGTCGTTCGTGCTTTCTGTTCAGCAGCCATATCTTCTGTTATATCTGTGATGGCATCGCCTTTTGACTGGAATTCACATGCATTAAATGGAATTCCGCCTGCTGCCTGAGGCCAGACTGCGGCTGTATGGTCTACATAATATGCCTCAAATGGAGTACCTTTAATCTGTTCAATAGTTAAGTTTCTTGTAAGCTGGTGAACCATTGTACTTATCATCTCAAAGTGACCAAGCTCCTCAGTACCAATATCTGTAAGAAGTCCGGAAACCTCTCTGTAAGGCATAGAATATCTCTGGGAAATATATCGCATAGATGCGCCAAGCTCGCCATCGGGTCCACCATACTGGCTTATTATCATAGCCGCAAGTGTAGGATTAGTCTGTTTTATTTTTATAGGATACTCAAGTCTTTTTTCATAATTCCACATATCAGCAGCCCTCCATTTCCCAAGGCATTGGAGTTGCTACCCACATCCAGTAGTTATCATTGGATATGTGTAACTTATCAAGTGGTCCATAATAGTCTGCATACTTTGTCATATAATCGCGGTATTTATCTTTAATTTGTGCATAGTATTCGATAGCCTCCATATCATCCGGATGAGTGTCAAGATACAGGTTCATTTCTGTAAGAACAAAACCTAATTCATATATATTTTTCATAAGAATATGTTTATCGGCTATCTGATTGCAGGAACAACCACGCTGTTCCTGTAAAGAGGAATTATTCATACGTGATGTCTGACATGGTGGATTATTGGAATTATTTCTTGGATTTATCATATTGCAGGGATTATTCATTCCGTTATTGCCATTGTTGTTATTAGGACAACTCATATTATTAATGTAATT
>FR886331.1:38460-70498 GCA_000436535.1 Eubacterium sp. CAG:252
TACAATTATTCTGGCAGCTCATACTATTTATATTATTCATGTTCTCACACCTCCGAATGGTTTGTTAAGAACAGGAAATAATGTACCACATTTCAATGCCTTGCAAGGGTCATATAATTCTCCCCATTTCTGCCACGGAACATAGCACATAGCAAGAGAAAATGTATTATGCATTTTCATAAACATACATACTCCGGTTATTAAGAATTCAATACATTATATGTCATAATTTCAAATGTGACACACAGGAATATATGTACAATTTCTACTGGCAGTTCTTATCACTATATGCTATTATTAATTGAAATTTTACCAAAGTGAGGATTAATTATGTGGGAGAGAATTAAGGCTTTTTTAAAGCGTAAAGATGTTGAAGTGTCGGTGAAACGATACGGAATTGATGCACTTGGAGCGATGGCACAGGGATTATTTTGTTCTTTGCTTATAGGAACAATACTTAATACACTTGGTACACAGCTTCATATAGGTTTTCTTACAAATACAGTTGCAACTGTGAGTGGAGTAAGTTATACAGTTGGTGGACTTGCATCGGCTATGAGTGGTCCTGCTATGGCAGTGGCTATCGGATATGCGCTAAAGTGTCCGCCACTTGTACTTTTTTCACTTATAACAGTAGGTTTTGCATCTAATGCCCTTGGAGGCGCAGGTGGTCCGCTTGCTGTGTATTTTGTGGCAATTATTGCGGCAGAGGCAGGAAAGCTAATATCAAAGGAAACAAAGATAGATATACTTGTCACACCACTTGTAACAATAGGTGCAGGAACAGGCGTGGCAGCGCTTATAGCACCGGCACTTGGAAAAGCAGCAATGAAGATAGGCGAAGTAATAATGCTTGCAACTAATCTCCAGCCATTTCTTATGGGAATAGCAGTGTCAGTACTTGTGGGTATTGCGCTTACATTACCTATATCATCAGCAGCTATATGTGCGGCATTCGGACTTACCGGACTTGCAGGCGGTGCGGCGGTAGCAGGCTGCTGCGCGCAGATGGTTGGCTTTGCAGTTATGTCATTTAAGGAAAACCGCTGGGGCGGACTTGTTTCTCAGGGAATAGGTACATCAATGCTTCAGATGGGAAATATAATAAAGAACCCTAGAATATGGATAGCGCCAATAGTTACATCGGCGATAACAGGTCCGCTTGCAACATGTCTTTTCAAGCTTGAGATGAATGGAACAGCAGTATCGTCAGGTATGGGAACATGCGGTCTTGTAGGACAGATAGGTGTGTATTCAGGCTGGGTAAATGATGTGGCAGCAGGCGTAAAGAGCGCTATAACACCTATGGACTGGATAGGTCTTATACTTATATCATTTGTTCTTCCAGCGGTCATATGTCCTATTATAAATATGTTTTTAAAAAGGGCTGGCTGGGTCAAGGACGGCGATATGAAATTGCAATAATGCTAGTTTTAAATCTGAAACCTGTATAATTTTAAGAGTGTTACAAAGATATAAGTGTTATGCTATAAATGAGCAAATTTAAAATATTGCACAAGTATGTTCTCGTTAGAAAAACAGATTTTTCATAATCTATTCAAATATATCTGTGGTACAAACAAAAACAAATTATTTTTGTGCATTTTTCTGTATTTGTTCATTTATATTTATAAAATAAGGAATGGGCGGCAGTATATGTCAGACAGGAATAAAAAACAATCATCCGGCATAAATGATATTTTAAATGATGATAATATACAGATAATAAGGTCAAAAAGGCGTTCACTGGGTCTTGAGGTGCGCCCTGACGGCAGTGTTGTTGTAAGAATTCCAAACAGGTTAAGCAAAAAGCAGCTTATGGAATTCCTTGTTAAACATAAGGCATGGATAGATGAAAAGCGTCATTATATGATGAATAGGCAGGATATCAGAATATCCACAAATGCAGTGAAGTATGATGAGCTGACCGCAGAAGAAAGGCTTCGTATTAAAGATACATTTGTAAAGAAGGCAGCATATTACAGCCAGATAATGGGAGTATCGGTTGGAAACATAACTATAAGAAACCAGAAAACGCGCTGGGGCAGCTGTAGTTCCAAAGGCAATCTTAACTTTAATTACCAGTTGTACTATATGCCGGAGGAGCTTATGGATTATGTAGTCATACACGAGCTGGCACACAGAAGATATATGAACCATTCAGAACAGTTCTGGGCAGAGGTTGAAAAGTACTGTCCGGATTACAGAAGCAGACGTAACAGCCTCAGACTATACAGATTAGAAGTGTAGTCTGAGGCTGAAATTTATTTTAATAAAATACCTGTTAGTAGGTAAAAGTTACTGTATACAAAGTATAATTAGTTCTTGGCACATTTTTGTAGGTATATGATAAAGCCTCACCGGTCTTTGAAACAGCGGTTTTTAAGTCAGTTGTAAATGTGCATGCAAACTCAAGATGAGTTTCTTTGTTTTTGACAGTGTTGCGGATAAGGCGGTTTAGCTGCGAAGTGTTGCTTATCATAGTAATATTGGCATATTTTATATAAGAATACTTTGTGCCGCAGTCCTCATATTCAGCGTACTTATCCCTGTCCCATGTGTGGTCGAGTGCCATATCTTTTGCAGATATATTAAAGTAAGCATGGTCAGTATATTCAAAGGAGGAACCGATTGGGTCATCCCATGTAACATCAACGTGATACCACTGCCCATCGAGCATAACAGTATTCCATATGTGCTGTTCGTTGCCAGCTTCACCCGAAACAGTTCCGTTTTCTATTCCAAGCATATCCATAAATGTCTTAAAACATTCAGTATATCCGCTGCATACGGCAATTCCGTTTATAAGTGCACTGTAGGCGTTGTAGGATGAGTCACCAGTGTCGACATAGGAAACATTTTCTACAAGATAATCGTGTATGGCAAGTTCATTTTCTATATCTGTATTGGAGGGGGAGGTAACACTGTCAAGCACCTGTATATATTTGTTATAAAGTGTAAGCTGACGCTCATTAAGCCCGCTTAAAGAGTCGCTTCTGTAAGCCTTTATTATCGCAAAACTGTCCCAGCAGTCATAAGTTATACGGACATTGAAGCCGTTTTTGACACGCTTATATTCGCACTTTAGCTGCTCAATACCATCTATAGAGGAAAGCCATAGATTGGCATCGATAAGTGCCTCATCTTCCACGAATATCTCACAGACATTATCGTTATTGTGTACAGCATCACTTATATACTGTATTATATCCTCGGTTGAGGCGGCTGACTGTGGATAAGCTTTATTGGATATCTGGTTATCAGAGCTTTCCGGCCAGATAGTGTCAAATGGCAGCTCACATCCTGTAAATGTAATGCACATAATAGCAGTCAGAGCCAGAGAAAATATGACTTTCTTAATTCGTTTTTTAATTCCCATAATAATTAATCTTTCTATTTTTAATTCCCATAATAATTAATCTTTCTATAAAATGTTTTAATTGATGTAAGGATAATATGGATTGCAGGGCAATGGGGTAATCCTTACTATACAGAAATGGACAATTTTTGTCCTTCTATCTTTTGCATCATATAATGCTGGGATATAATCAGATTACATAAGCTGCATACTGGAAGTATCTGAACATTGAATATAATCCCATAATTGTTTATAATCACAGTTGGTATTGTGACCATCACATCATATTAAGGTTATATATAATAATTTTAATACGGATTATATAAAAATAAAAGTGAAATATGAACAAAATTACATAATAAGCGCAAAGAAAAAGAGTCAATTATTACATAATGAGTACAGAAAAGAGGATTTACAATGAAAGATTACATAATAAATACACCATCAGACTTTAATCTTAAGGAAACCTTGGAGTGCGGACAGTGTTTCCACTTCAATATGATAGATGAGAACGAATATGTTCTTACAGCTTACGGACATATGCTCCATATAAGACAGGATGATAAAAATCTTATATTTTATGATACAGATGACAGAACATACAATGAATTGTGGAGAGAATATTTTGATATAGACAGGAATTATGCCAGAATAAAAGAAGAGCTTCTTGCAAAGGATGACAAGCTTGAGGAGGCTATAAGTGCGATGTCGGGTGTGAGAATACTTAATCAGGAATTCTTTGAAACGCTCATATCATTTATAATATCGCAGAATAAGCAGATACCACATATTAAGAAGATAGTGGCTGATATATCTGAAAAGTACGGTACATATCAGGGTGAAGTTAAGGGGATTACTATGTATACATTTCCGGATGTAAATGCGCTTAAGGCGGCAACGGTTGATGACCTTAAGGAGTTAAAGACGGGTTTCCGCGCGCCTTATATATATGATGCGGTGAGCAGGGTGTATGATAAGAGCATAAGTTATGATGAGCTTGCAGCAATGGAGTCACAGGCAGGAATACAGAAAATGTGTGAGATTAAGGGCGTTGGCAATAAAGTTGCAAGCTGTGTAAGCCTTTTTGCGCTTGGAAAAAGGGACAGCTTTCCTATAGATGTGTGGATAAAAAGAATAATGGAGTATCTATACTTTGATAAGGTGGATACTTCTAAGGAAGTTATAGCAGAATTTGCAAGAAACCAGTTCGGAGAGCTTGGAGGATATGCACAGCAGTATCTTTTCTATTATGGAAAAACTGTAAAAATGGGTGTTGCAGAGTCAAAAAAGCATAAAAAATAAAAAAAGTATAATCAAAATGTAAAAACATTAATATATTTGAAATAGCTGTTGACAAATTATTGGCAGGGTGCTATCTTATCGTTATCGGGATTAGCACTCAAAAGAAATGAGTGCTAACAGACAATAAACAAAGCAATAATTATAGATAGCTGCCACGTACGTGTCAGACAGCGGAAAGGTGGATTATATTATGAAGTTAGTACCATTAGGAGACAGAGTTGTAATTAAGGCATTAGTTGCAGAAGAAACTACAAAGTCAGGCATCGTGTTACCAGGACAGGCAAAGGAAAAGCCATCACAGGCAGAGGTAGTTGCAGTAGGACCTGGCGGAGTTGTTGATGGTAAGGAAGTTACAATGCAGGTTAAGCCAGGAGATAAAGTAATATATTCTAAGTATGCAGGAACAGAAGTTAAGCTTGATGATGAAGAATATATCGTAGTTAAGCAGAATGATATTCTTGCAGTTATTGAAGATTAATTATATTGGCTGATAGTTATAATAGCTATAAATATAATTAGTCATATATATTATATGAGAGTTTGAGAAAAGACTATCCATTGATGCTGCTTATAATATTGTCATTAAGATAATCAGATATGATTATAAGACAGGCATCGGGTTTATCAGTTAATATCTAGTTATAGATTATGAATTTGGAGGTAATAACAATGGCAAAGGAAATTAAATACGGAATTGAAGCAAGAAAAGCTCTTGAAGAGGGCGTTAATAAGTTAGCTAATACAGTAAGAGTTACAATCGGACCTAAGGGACGTAACGTAGTTCTTGACAAGTCATACGGCGCACCACTTATCACTAACGATGGTGTTACAATCGCTAAGGACATTGAGCTTGAAGATGCATTTGAAAATATGGGAGCACAGCTTGTAAAGGAAGTTGCTACTAAGACTAACGATGTAGCAGGTGATGGTACAACAACAGCTACAGTTCTTGCACAGGCTATGGTTAATGCAGGTATGAAGAACTTAGCAGCAGGCGCTAACCCAATCATCTTAAGAAAAGGTATGAAGAAGGCTACCGACTGTGCAGTTGAAGCTATTGCACATATGAGCGAAAAGGTTACAGGAAAAGACCAGATTGCAAAGGTTGCTTCTATCTCAGCAGGTGATGAGGAAGTAGGTCAGATGGTAGCTGACGCTATGGAAAAGGTTTCTAATGATGGTGTTATCACAATCGAAGAGTCTAAGACAATGAAGACAGAGCTTGACCTTGTAGAAGGTATGCAGTTTGACAGAGGATATATTTCAGCATATATGGCAACAGATATGGATAAGATGGAAGCTAACCTTGATAATCCATATATTCTTATTACAGATAAGAAGATATCTAACATTCAGGAAATCTTACCAGTTCTTGAACAGATTGTTCAGAGCGGTGCTAAGCTTCTTATTATCGCTGAGGACGTTGAAGGTGAAGCACTTACAACACTTATTGTTAACAAGTTAAGAGGTACATTTAACGTAGTAGCTGTTAAGGCTCCTGGATATGGTGACAGACGTAAGGAAATGCTTAAGGATATCGCTATTCTTACAGGTGGTCAGGTTATTTCTGAAGAACTTGGTCTTGAGCTTAAGGATACAACACTTGATATGCTTGGTAGAGCTAAGTCAGTTAAGGTTCAGAAGGAAAATACAGTTATCGTTGACGGCGAAGGTGCTAAGGAAGATATCGAAGCAAGAGTTGCCCAGATTCGTGCACAGCTTGAAGAAACAACATCTGATTTCGATAAGGAAAAGTTACAGGAAAGACTTGCTAAGCTTGCAGGTGGTGTAGCTGTTATCAGAGTTGGCGCTGCAACAGAAACTGAAATGAAGGAAGCTAAGCTTCGTATGGAAGATGCTCTTAACGCAACAAGAGCAGCTGTAGAAGAAGGCGTTATCTCAGGTGGTGGTTCAGCTTATATCCACGCATCTAAGAAGGTTGCAGAACTTGCTGCTACACTCAGTGGTGATGAAAAGACAGGTGCAGAGATTATTCTTAAGGCTCTTGAAGCTCCATTATTCCACATTGCTAACAATGCAGGTCTTGAAGGTGCAGTTATCATCAACAAGGTAAGAGAGTCAGAAGTTGGAACAGGTTATGATGCACTCAACGATAAGTATGTAAACATGATTGATGCAGGTATCCTTGATCCAGCTAAGGTTACAAGAAGCGCATTACAGAACGCTACAAGTGTTGCATCTACACTTCTTACAACAGAATCAGTTGTTGCTAATATCAAGGAAGATGCTCCAGCTATGCCAGCAGGTGGCGCAGGTATGGGTGGAATGATGTAATTAAAGACATCAGATAGAAGCTTGATTAATAAATAGCTATAAAAGAGTTAGGAGATTATAATGGTTTCCTAACTCTTTTTTTGTTACTATTGTAAATGTTGTATAAATATAATAGACTCTTTGGGTTCTTTGTCAGGTGTGGGGGTAAAATAAGCTCTTTGTCAAGGATGAGGTAAGATTTAGAACCACAATAACTAAAGAACTATTACAAGTAACTGGCAGAATGTGTTGAAAGAGCGGTGAAATTGGAATAGTACTGAGAAAGATGCCGCATTGAGCTGCACTGAAATAGTAAAATTTAGCAAATTCAATAAAATGAAAGATTATAATTGCAGAATATATAATAATGTTATATAATAATTCTGACAATTTGACAGAACGTGTTTGTTAATTGAATAATACCTAAGGAGGAATGCGTATGAATTTAAAAAAAATGATTAGTGCAACGTATAAAAAAGCTGCAATTGGAATAAGTATTCTTATGTTTGCAACAAGTGCAGGCTATACTTTTAATCCAGTTGAGGTTAAAGCGGATGATGAAAAGCCAGCTATGAATGTTGAATATCATTCTAAGCAGGATATAGTTGACTATTATAATAAGCATCCATTTGATGGAGATATGGATACAAAGTATAAGGAAGAGCCAGATGTTTTTGCACCATATAATCTTGGTTCATTAACACAAAAGACTATTGATAATGCACAGAACATGGTTAATGTTGTAAGATATGTGGCAGGACTTTCAGGAATGACTGTAGAAGATGCAAGTCTTAGTAAGAGTGCTCAGGCAGCTGCACTGGCTAATGCAGCCAATGGAGAGCTATCACATTATCCAAGACGTCCACGTGATATGAGTGATAATATGTATAATCTTGCACAAGAGGGAGCTTCATCATCTAATATAGCGATGACATCAGGCAGAATGACACTTCCAATGTCAATAAGAATGTATCTTTCAGATGCAGATTCAGGTAATAGAAGCCGCGTAGGTCATAGAAGATGGATATTATATCCAACACTTTATAAGATAGGTTTCGGGCAGGTAGAAGGATATACGGCAACACGTGTTATAGGTGGAGAGAGAAATTATTCAGCTAAGGAATATGGAGTTGCATGGCCGGCACAGAATACACCGGTAGAGCTTCTTTCATATTCAGGAAATTCAAGTGTGAATTTATATCCATGGTCTATTTCATTTGGTCAGGCACCAGGTAGTGATATTAATGTTACACTTATTAATAATCAAACAGGTTATTCATGGCACTTTGGTAATGACTATGCAGACGGAGAATTCTATGTTAATAATGGAGGATATGGACAGAGAGGATGCGTTATATTCTATCCGGAGTATCTTCATATGTCTAAAGGTGACAGTTATACAGTACAGATTAACAATATAGGCATAAGCGGATATCAGGATACACTTACATATAATGTTAATATATTCTCATTAAAGGATAAGGATTTATCAGATGATTCTGATACATCAGACAAGAATGGTCTTTGTCAGGCAAAAGATGGAACATGGAATTATTACAAAAATGGTAAAAAAGACAGCAGTTATACAGGACTGGCAGGTAATGAATACGGCTGGTTTTATGTAAAGAATGGAACGGTAGACTGGGAATATAATGGACTGGCAGGTAATGAATATGGCTGGTTCTATGTAAAGAATGGAACAGTAGACTGGAGATATAATGGACTGGCAGGTAATGAATATGGCTGGTTCTATGTAAAGAATGGAACGGTAGACTGGGAATATAATGGACTGGCAGGTAATGAATATGGCTGGTTCTATGTAAGCAATGGAGTACTTGACTGGAACTATACCGGATTAGCAGGTAATGAATATGGCTGGTTCTATGTAAGTAACGGAGTGCTTGACTGGAATTACACAGGTCTTGCAGAAAACGAATATGGCTGGTTCTACATAAGCAATGGAGTACTTGACTGGAATTATACAGGACAGGTAAGCAATGAATATGGAGTATGGAATGTAGTTAATGGTTATGCACAACTTGCAGGTTAATACTATGATGATAATCCCGCGATATGCGAATATTGGGTAGGGTGCTATGTGCCAGTGGCACATGTTTAGCACGGACCGAAGCGGAGCGTAGATGTGGGAGTGCGTAGCACGGAACAATCCGTAGGTGTCATAGTTGGGGGCTTTTGACCCCGACATCTTATAAAGGGTTAGATAATGTTTGATTAAATAGCATTGTCTGACCCTTTATTAAGTGTTAAAATATGAAAGACTGATAATAGTTAATATTAAGTACTAAAAATTATTAATTTAAGGAGAAATTATGTTTGACGTAGCAGTAGAACAGATAGTTAAGGTGAAGCCGCCAAAGATTTCGATATTATATAAGGTGGTTCTTATTATAGCGTGTGTGGTTGCAGCGACTACTATTCCACAGACAATGACATTTGGAATAATAGTGCTTGCGCTTTTTGCTGTCGCAACATTTCTGGTATTCCAGTACTATAATGCAGAGCTGGAGTATTCACTTGTTGAGGATACACTCACGATTGACAGGATTATGTCCAAGTCATCACGAAAAAGGTGCGGTGTGTATACACTTGCAAAGGCAAAGCTTGTAGCAAGGGCAGACTCACAGGATGCTATGAGAATGACTCATATGGATGTTAAGACAATTGACTATTCAGTGGGCGCGAGCAATCACGATTCGATAGTCATATATGCTTACAATGAGCATAATGAGCTCGTAAGAATATTTATCTATCCGAACGAGGAACTGTTAGAGGCTATAAAGCAGACGGTTGATAAGTCTGTATACAAGGTTGATTAATTGTAAATGCTATATTAAAACAGCAGGCTGCCAGTGATGGATATATTGTTAATCTTTTAATAATTACAAATGTTAAATTAAAGTTGCAGGCTGATAGTAACAGATTACATTATTGTTCATTAAAGAATTGCAAATGTTATATAAAATGAGCAGTTGTACAGATGATATTGATATGTAATATGGTTGATTGGTTATAAATATTACACTATAATTATACTGCGTGGTAAAAAAATCAGAAAAATAATATAATTGTACCTGAATTTTGTAAGCGCTCCAAGATTTTATATGAAAATGATTGACTTTTAAAATTTACGCTGTTATAATCCTACTATTAAATACAAGATATGTCTGACATATAGACAGATATTTTGTCAGACTATTGATTACAAGAATGTCCGGATTATGTATTCGGATTTTTTTGTATAATCATATGATATATGTAATGTGAATATATCATAGCAACTACAATATAATGATGTTGGGGTCAAAAGCCCCCAACTATGATACCTAAGAATTGTTCCGTGCTACGCACTCCACAATTCTACATAATATTCGCATATCGTGGGACTATCATCACGCTTTTATGCTCATATTGGGGGCGGGTCCCAAGGTCATTCACCCACCTATGAGCAAGCTCATGTGGGTTTAGACCTTTTGAACCAGGTATCATATAATATTAAGTATAAGAAAGTGAGGACAAAGGAAAATGGGTACAATTATTGGTGAGGGCATTACATTTGACGATGTGTTATTAGTTCCACAGTATTCAGAAGTAACACCTAACATGATCGACTTAACAACTAATCTTACAAAGAATATTAAGCTTAATATTCCTTTGATGAGTGCAGGTATGGACACTGTTACTGAGCATAGAATGGCAATCGCTATGGCAAGACAGGGTGGTATAGGTATTATTCACAAGAATATGTCTATCGAGCAGCAGGCAGAAGAAGTAGACAAGGTAAAGAGATCAGAGAATGGAGTTATCACAGATCCATTTTACTTACATCCTGACAATACATTAAAAGAAGCTAACGAGCTTATGGGCAAGTTCAGAATATCCGGTGTGCCTATTGTTGATGATAACAAGAAGCTTGTTGGTATTATCACTAACAGAGACCTTAAGTTTGAAGAGGACTTCACAAGACCTATCAAGGAGTGTATGACAAGTGAGAACCTTGTGACAGCAGAAGAAGGTATTACACTTGATGAAGCTAAGAAAATTCTTGGTAAGGCAAGAAAGGAAAAGCTTCCTATTGTAGATAAGGACTTTAAGCTTACAGGACTTATCACAATCAAGGATATTGAGAAGTCTATCAAGTATCCTGCATCAGCACATGATTCACAGGGAAGACTTCTTGCAGGTGCTGCTGTTGGTATCACATCTAATGTTATGGACAGAGTTGAAGCCCTTGTCAATGCAAGCGTTGACTGTATCGTTATCGACTCAGCTCATGGACACTCAAAGAATATTATAACAACATTAAAGGAAATCAAGGCTGCATATCCTGACCTTCAGGTTATTGCAGGTAATATAGCAACAGGAGCTGCTGCAAAGGCTTTATGTGAAGCTGGTGTAGATGCAGTCAAGGTTGGTATAGGACCTGGTTCTATCTGTACAACAAGAGTTGTTGCAGGTATCGGTGTACCTCAGGTAACAGCAGTTATGGATGCATATGCTGAAGCTAAGAAGTTCGGTATTCCTGTTATTGCCGATGGTGGTATTAAGTTCTCAGGTGATATCGTAAAGGCTATAGCAGCCGGTGGTAATGTATGTATGCTTGGCAGCCTTTTAGCAGGTTGTGATGAAGCTCCTGGTTCATTTGAATTATTCCAGGGAAGAAAGTATAAGGTATATAGAGGTATGGGTTCTATTGCTGCCATGGAAAATGGTAGTAAGGACAGATACTTCCAGACAGATGCCAAGAAGCTTGTTCCAGAAGGTGTTGAAGGACGAGTTGCATATAAGGGACTTGTTGAAGATACAATCTTCCAGCTTATGGGAGGTCTTCGTTCAGGTATGGGTTACTGTGGCGCACCTACAATCCCTGTACTTCAGGAAACAGCTAAGTTTATAAAGATGTCATCAGCAGCTTTAAGAGAAAGCCATCCACATGACATACACATCACAAAAGAGGCACCTAACTATTCTGTAGAAAATGCGTAAGCTACAAGCCGTGCCATTTATATAACATAATACCGGCGTGTGCTTGCACAAAGCAGGTATTACGTTATATAAATGATAGGGCGCAGCCCGACAGTCCAAGAAAATGAAAGTTTTCTTGGACATGCACGGCGATATAGATATCAGACTATACATAATAGCGGCGTGTGCTTGCACAAAGCAGGTATTACGTTATATAAATGATAGGGCGCAGCCCGACAGTCCAAGAAAATGAAAGTTTTCTTGGACATGCACGGCGATATAGATATCAGATTATACATAATACCGGCGTGTGCTTGCACAAAGCAGGTATTACGTTATATAAATGATAGGGCGCAGCCCGACAGTCCAAGAAAATGAAAGTTTTCTTGGACATGCACGTAGCCAGCAAAACTTAATCATAAATCAATCCCCGGTACAGTCCATCCCACTGCACCGGGGTTGTTATGTTTACAGAATAATTTGATATTTTGATAAAAAATTGTTAATTTTTAATCAATTTAAGTAAAGAAGTGATTGCTAACTTGTATCTTGATGATGTATAATAACTTAAAAGTTAAATGAATCGAAATCATACAAGTGACAGATAATCAGATGCAAGGAGAGCAAGGATATGCGGGATAAGATGATTAACAAATATATTGCTAAAAATCACGCTGGTTCTGTTTTTACAGATAGTGAGCTGAAGGTTATCAAGGAGGGCAATATCGATGATATGGTCACAACATTCCTTGATATGAATACAGAATACTACAATAAGCAGATGCAGAGTGTGCTTAAGATATTCACTCAGTTTATAGGCAGTGATATGGAACTTGAGCGTATTATATATCAGAAGGAGTATGAGGGAAAGTTCGTAGGCTGTCAGCTTATGGATGGCGACATAGATGTATTTCTTGGAATAGCAGGAGATGATTCAGACCTTTTGTGTGTCGCATCAGTATTCTCACAGGAAGAATTAAGTGAATTTGATTCAGATGCATATGATGCAATATGTGAACTTATTAATATTATTAATGGTGCTTATGCAACAAAGTTAAGCTATGAAGATATAGAAGTTTCACTGCATCCACCTGTATTTTATAAGGACACACAGATAAAGGCAGATAATGGAATGTATGTAGTTACATTTTCTATGAATGGACACAGGTTTAATCTGATTATGGTAGCGGATGATAAGATTAAGCTTGAAGTATAACCGGTACATTAATTAAAGCTGGATGCTGCTTTTTGGCTTACACAGTAGTGTAAAGCTATAATAAGCTATAAAGATATATGAGATATATACGATATACATAATACAATAAATATAAGAAAGATATATTCATGCGTGAATAGACACAGAATATTAAAGCATATACCAGGTAAATATGGGAACGGAGGACAATTATGGCCAGAATATTGATAGTTGATGATTCTAAGACATCAAGGAAATTCTTAAGAAATATGCTTGAACAGGCAGGACACGAGATAGTAGCAGAGGCAGTTGACGGAGCAGAAGGTGTTGAAAAGTTCAAGGTATACAGACCAGATATAACAACAATGGATATAACCATGCCTAAGCTTGGCGGAATAGAGGCTGTAAGAGAGATTATAGAGGATGACCCAGATGCCAAGATTATTATGGTTACAGCAGCAGGTCAGAAGGCCAATATGATAGAAGCCCTTAAAAAGGGTGCGGCTGACTTTATACAGAAGCCTTTCGATATGGATGTTATAGTCAATACAATAGAGAAAGTTATGGAAGAGTAAGAATGTATAATTATAAGTTACAGATTCAGTACGATGGTGGAAGATATGATGGATGGCAGCGTATGGGTAAGGATTCATCATCTAACACAATAGAGGCAAAGATTAAAGAGATTATAAGTAAGATGACTGGTGAGGATATTGATATATATGTGGGCTGTAGAACGGAGAAAGGCGTGCATGCGCTGGCGCAGACCGCTAACTTTAAGTTAAATGATAAGTACCAGCCAGTGGAGATAAAGAACTATCTTAACAGATATCTTCCAAGAGATATTGCAGTCAATCGTGTTGAGGCAGTGGATGAGAGATTTCACAGCCAGCTCAATGCCAGGGAAAAGACATATGTATACAGACTTGATATGGCTAATGTAGCAGATGTATTTACAAGAAAGTATGCATACCATACATTTGATGTGCCAGATATAGCAGCTATGAGAACTGCAGCACAGTACTATGTTGGAAGCCATGATTTTAAGGCATTTACAACAGCAAGAAAGAGTAAGTCAACAGTAAGGAATGTTGAGTCTGTCGACATAGAAGTGACAGGGGATAAGTGCGAGATAAGAATAACAGCAGATGATTTCCTTCACAATATGGCAAGATATATGATAGGAATGTTGTTAGATGTTGGCAGCGGACTTAAGAAGACAGCCGATATAGAAGCAGCGCTTGAGGGCAGGGACGTTGTTATGTCACTTCCAGCCGAGAGCTATGGACTTTTTCTTGAAAGTGTCTTATACTAAATTGAATACAGCTTTATAAGGAAGCTGTCGCAACTAAAGACATTATATAGTATATGTATTATATAATAAGCTTAGTGCAACAGCTTCCTTATTTTATTCATTGGATAATGTAGATAATAACGTGTAGCTTACACGGGTTATAGCAGAAAGTAAAATGCAGGCGGTATAGGGATTATATATCTGCCGGCAGGAATGGAGAGAATATGAAAACCATAATAGAACTTATGACAGAAGAATTTCAGAAAGCATTTGAAGAGTGCGGATATTCAAAGGACTATGCCAAAGTGACAGTGTCTAACAGACCGGACTTATGTGAATATCAGTGTAATGGTGCCATGGCAGCTGCAAAGGCTTATAAGAAGGCACCATTTATGATAGCAGATGAGGTAGTTGCAAAGCTTTCAGATAACAGCCTTTTTGCATCAATAGAGAGCGTTAAGCCGGGATTTATCAATGTGAAAGTAAGCCCAGAGTACCTTGCGGACTATATGAACAAGATGGCAAAGGCGGACAAGTATGGCTATGAGAATACAGAGGCACCTAAGACAGTTATAGTTGACTTTGGTGGCGCCAACGCAGCAAAGCCTCTCCACGTAGGACACTTAAGGTCAGCAGTTATCGGTGAGAGTGTTAAGAGAATTAATAAGTTTGTTGGAAATAATACAATCGGTGATGTACATCTTGGTGACTGGGGACTTCAGATGGGTCTTATCATAGAGGAATTAAGGGACAGAAAGCCTGAGCTTGTATATTTTGATGAGTCATACACAGGGGAATATCCGGAAGAAGCACCATTTACTATATCAGAACTTGAGGAAATATATCCGGCAGCAAGTGCAAAGTCAAAGAAGGATGAAGCATTTGCAAAGAGAGCACACGAAGCTACACTTAAGTTACAGAGCGGAGATAAGGCGTGCAGGGCAATCTGGAAGCACATTATGAATGTTTCAAAGAAGGACTTAAAGAAGAATTACGATAATCTTAATGTATCCTTCGACCTCTGGAAGGGTGAAAGCGATGCGCAGCCATACATAGATGAGATGGTTGATAAGATGATTGCAGACGGCATAGCATACGAGAGTCAGGGCGCAACAGTTGTAGATATCGCAGAGGAGACAGATACTAAGGAGCTTCCACCTTGTATCGTAAGAAAGTCAGACGGAGCAGCACTTTATGCTACATCAGACCTTGCAACTATCGTGGAGAGAGAGAAGCTTTATAAGCCTGATACATATATATATCTTGCAGATAAAAGACAGGAGCTTCACTTTACACAGGTATTCAGAACAGCTAAGAAGGCAGGAATAGTAAGACCTGACGTTAATATGACATTTGTTGGTTTTGGTACTATGAATGGAAAAGATGGAAAGCCTTTCAAGACACGTTCAGGCGGAGTTATGCGACTTGAACATCTTATAGCTGACATCGATAATGCAGTACTTAACAAGATTAAGGAGAACAGGTCAGTATCAGAGGAGGAGGCACAGGAGACTTCTAAGATAGTTGGTCTTGCTGCACTTAAGTATGGTGACCTTTCTAATCAGGCATCAAAAGATTATGTATTTGATATAGACAGATTTGCATCATTTGAGGGTAACACAGGTCCATATATCCTGTATACAATCGTAAGAATTAAGTCAATTCTTGCAAAGTATAAGGAAAATGGCGGAAGTCTTGACGATATTAAGATACTTCCAGCAAAGGAGGAGTCAGAAAAGACATTATCACTGTCACTTGTCAAGTTCCAGGAGGTAATAGAAAGCGCATATAAGGACAATGCGCCACATAGAATATGCCAGTATATATATGAAGTATCCAATGCATTTAACGGATTTTATCATAATACAAAGATACTTGCAGAAGAGAATGAGGAACAGAAGAAGAGCTATATAGCGCTCATTACACTCACTAAGGGAATACTTGAAGCCTGCACAGACCTTCTTGGCATAAAGTGTCCTGACAGAATGTAGTCAATTCATATAAAGGAGATTATACATATGAAGTTATTATCATTTGCAATTCCATGCTATAATTCGGCTGAATATATGGAAAAATGCATCAAGTCATGCCTTGCAGGAGGGGATGATGTTGAAGTTATCATAGTTGATGATGGCTCAACGAAAGACAATACATTAGAAATAGCCAGAAAGTATGAAGAAAAGTATCCACACATAGTAAAGGCTGTACATCAGGAAAATGGCGGCCACGGTCAGGCAGTAAATACAGGTCTTGCCAATGCAACAGGTGTATTCTTTAAGGTTGTTGACAGCGATGACTGGGTAGATGTAAAGAGTTATAAGAAAATTCTGGCTAAGCTTAAAGAGTTTGTGGAAAAGGATGACCTGCCAGATATGGTTATAGCTAACTATGTATATGAAAAGGTAGGGGCTAAGAGAAAAAAGGTTATCCACTACGAAAATGCACTTCCTGTAGATAAGATGTTTGGATGGGATGATATGGGACATTTCAAGGTAGACCAGTATATTCTTATGCATTCAGTTATATATAGGACACAGCTTATCAAGGATTGTGGATTAAAGCTTCCTAAGCATACCTTCTATGTTGATAACATATTTGTATTTGAGCCACTTCCTAGTGTTAAGAAAATGTATTATATCAATACTAACTTCTACAGATATTTTATAGGAAGAGATGACCAGTCAGTCAATGAAAAGGTTATGATATCAAGAATAGACCAGCAGTTAAGGGTTACTAAAAGACTGATAGACTCATATCTTTCTAATACACCAGAGAATGAGAAGTGCAGGAAGTATATGCGCACATACTTAAGGATAATGATGGAGGTTTCTTCTATATTCCTTATCATATCGGGTACAGAAGAAAATCTTAACAAGAAAAAGGAGCTGTGGAAGTACGTCAAGGATACAGATAAGCAGTTGTATAAGGAGTTAAGATACAGCCTTCTTGGAAGTACAGTTAATATTCCGGGAAGAGTTGGAAGGGGAATATCAAAGACTGGCTATAAGGTTATGAATAAGCTTATAGGATTTAATTAGAACCAGACGGCAGCAGACATAAAAGTGTTACATATAAGACAGGATTATAATGTCCTGTTTTATATTGACAGAGTTAAGAAAGGATGGATTATATGATATTAGATTTATTTAAGTTAGATGGTAAAGTAGCAGTTGTAACAGGTGCTAATACAGGACTTGGACAGGGAATGTGTGTTGCACTTGCACAGGCAGGAGCTAAGGTGCTTGGAGTTGCAAGGCGTTCTTGCGAGGAAACTAAGAATAAGATTGAAGCGGATGGCGGTGTCTTTACAGAGGTGTTAGCAGACCTTTCAGATATGGCATCTATAGATAAGGTTATGGAGGCTGCCATTGCTGCATATGGAAGGGTAGATATACTTGTCAATAATGCAGGAATTATCAAAAGACAGGATGCAATAGAATTCACAGAAGAGAACTGGGACTCAGTTATTCAGGTCAACGAAAAGATGGTATTCTTCTTAAGTCAGGCATTTGCAAAGCAGCTTATAAAGCAGGGTGAAGGCGGCAAGATTATCAATGTATGCTCTATGCTTTCATATCAGGGCGGAATAAGAGTACCTTCATATACAGCAAGTAAGAGTGCTGTTATAGGTCTTACAAGAGCCATGGCTAATGAATGGGCAAAGTATAACATCAATGTAAATGGAATTGCACCGGGATATATGGCAACTAACAATACAGCCCAGTTAAGGGATGATGCAGACAGAAGCGAAGCTATTCTTGACAGGATACCTGCTGGAAGATGGGGAACACCAGAGGATATGGAAGGTGCTGTAGTATACCTCGCTTCTAAGGCATCAGACTATGTTAATGGTTTCACACTTGCAGTTGATGGAGGCTGGCTTGCTCGTTAGTTAAATGCGGGTCTGTCTGTCAGTACTGATTAAAGTGCTGGCATAAGCTGCATTGATGAGGAGTAGAATTGTATGAGGATAGCATTGTGCGAAGATGATAGTGTACAGGCAGATATGTTTGTCAGGCTTCTTGATAAGACAGCGGATAAGCTTGGAATAAAAGCAGAAACAGATGTATATAACTGTGCGGAGGATATGAAAGAAGAACTTGGTGATGAAGACATACCATATGATGTGTATTTTCTTGATATAGAACTTGGCGATGACAATGGAATAAGTCTTGCAAAGTGGATAAAGGCGGGATATAAGGAGGCTGTTATAGTATTTATAACAAGCCATACGGATTATATGCAGAAAGCATTTGATGTACATGCATTTAATTACATAGTAAAGCCGGCAGGTGAAGAACGTCTTAGTATGATACTCAGTGAGATTAACGAGTTGTATACAGGCGATGGCAGCAAGTTCATATTTCATATAGGAAAGTCTGTATACAGGATAGACTATAACGACATAGTGTGCATATATTCAGATATGCGGTATATTAATATCGTAACATCTGGTAAAGAATACAGGACATATGGAAAGATAAAGGATATCAAAGAAGAATTCCCTTCTGATATGTTTGGAATGGCAGGCAGTTCGATAATTATAAACTATAAGTATATATCAAGAATAAAGTCAGATATGGTATGGTATAAGACAGGGCGTGAAAGCGAGGAAGTACCGGTTTCGATAGCAAGACGTTACGGCAGGGAATTCGTTGATGGCTTTAATAAATACGTGTCTGTAACATAAGCGTGGAGAGTACTGATGGTGTGGGAATATTGGTTTATACTTCTTGGAATAACTGAATACATAATATATAGAAGCTTTATCAAGTCCCTGAAATATACAGGCGAATATGATACAGATAATAGTACACAGGCAGGAATACGTCATAACATAAGATGGCTGATAGCTATTGATACAAAGCAGCTGTTAAAAAGCATAATAATAATGGCAGCGATAAGTGTGAGCCTGTACAGACTTATATTATATGATGATTATATATTGTGTGCTGTACTTGCGCTTATTCTTATTATATTGAATATATCGGACATTCCTCTGCTGTATAAAAATATATCGGCAGTACTTATATATGTAAATATGCTTATTAATATATCAGTTGTCATTAAAGTCATATGGAGCATAAAACGTAACAGCATAGTGTATACAGAGGAAACAGCATCGATTTATATAATTCCATTTATTATATTTGTAAGTATAATAATGTTGTTTGCATTTATCAGATATAACAATTATAGAAAAGTAAGCATAGGCAGGATTACAGATATAGCTGTTATAATGACGGTTGTTGCACAGAATATAATTCTTATGCTGGTGTATAAGTTAATGCCGCAGCAGATAAATGACAGATATGTGATATATGTAATACTTATGATTGTGATATGCATAGCCAAGGATATTGTATGCATAAGTATGGTAGAGATAGACACAGGCGCACGCCATAGCTATGAGGAAGATATTCTTAAGATACAGATAGACACGAATAACAGGCTGTATGGTAATATCAAAGAGGCACAGGAGGAGCTTAAGGACATAAGACACGACCTTAAGAACAGACTGAATACGCTCAGTTATGCCATACAGTTAAGGGATTATGATGAAGCCGAAAAAGAACTTGATAATATACTTGATAATATTAACACAGCCGGGCAGCCAAAGTACTGTACGAACTTAAGGGTCAACAGTATATTGTCGTATAAGTTATCAGAAGTGCCAGAAGGTGTAAATATAACCTATGACGTGAAAGTGCCAGAGGAGCTGGATGTTGATTATAGTGACCTTGGCGTGATTATAGGCAACCTTATAGATAACAGCAAACATGCTGTAAGCCGTGTACTTCAGAATAATATGGATGCATATATAGATATTAAGCTTATATGCCACGCAGATAATATAGTATTTATTATAAAGAATAATTATATAAACACGCCGGAAGCCAGAAACATAGATTATTATAAAAATCACGGCAGAGGTATAGGCAGTGTCAGGAAGATAATAAAGAAGTATGATGGAATGTATGATGTCAAAAAAACAGAATATGAGTATGTAACAAGTGTGTCGGTCGGAGTAAGGAATATGAGAATGTAAGTATAGGGATATATTTTATATACCAGCCTAGGGATGTCAGGGGAAGTATCTGATGTTGAAAGGGCTGGTATTTTTATGTTAATCACATATATTATACATATAAAAATATGAAATAAAGTATATAAAATTGGATTAAATATACTGAAAAATAACATTTATTGACCAAATATTACAATAAAACCTACCAATTATTACAAATTGAAAAAATAGATGTTTTTGTGTGGTAGAATAAATACAACGGAACCGGTTCTATAAAGTTACTTGTTGACAATGGGTTACTGATGATTAAATCAGAGAAAGGAAGTGCGTTATGTATAATAAGACAAGCCTTTTTGGAAAGCTTATTGTAGGTGCTTTCACAGGAATGTTATTATTTACAGGTGTGCAGACAGCGCATGTTTATGCGAATAATAATAGCGACACAGAATATACATTTAATTTTGAAGGGTATGGCTCAGAAGAGACATCAAGAAGAGAAAAATATGATGAGTCAGCAGCATGGATGGGATGTTATGGCTTTGAGGGTAGTGATGACGTAGGATATAATGCGTATGTATACGGTCATTCTTCATATAGCTCTAATGATGCAGAATGTTTTAGTAGTAAAACTAGATTTTATAATGATACAGTAAAATATATGAAAAATTGGGCGTATGAAATGGACAAACCTTATATAAGTATTAGAGCAGAACTTTGTGGTAGTGAAGCCGCAAGCTATAGCGGATATTGGAGTCCAGATAATATGAGTGGCTACTAAAAGGAACCAGCTAAAGTAAAAGTAAAAGAGGAAAAAAGCATCTCTTAATCGGTTGGGGATAATAATTCCCAACCGATTGAATTATAAAGAGAAAAGGATAGGGGGAAGAATGAGTTTATGAAGAAAAAAAGCGCAATTATTATGATAAGCATTACAATCTTAACTTCACTTGCTGGCTGCAGATTAACTAATATAGATGATGTATATTCAATGTCTGAAAGAGGTAATGAAAAAGCAACTATAGCAACATCGGTTAATGGAGAGTCTAAATGGCACGATGATGCCTTATATTATACGATGCCGTCAGATAAGGAAGTACCGCCGATATTAAATATGGGAGACACAATAAATATATATAATAAGGAACTTAAATGTAGAATAGATGAAGCATATGTTACCGATGATTTTAATGATATATATATGTATGAGGATGATGAAAGTGTAGAACAGCTGCGTACTTATTTAGATGCATATGAGAAAAATGTGTATATAGATGAAGAGGCTAATATATGCAAAAGCCCTAAAGGTATAGATAGGGATATGATTATATTTAGATTGAATGTAACTAATACGGGAGAAAAAGATGAGCAGTTTTTAATGTCAGGTTTTTGTTATTATGATATAAAGTATGATGATAATAATAATCTGCAATATAATATTATTAATGATAGTGATTATAGCCCTTTTTTGATTAAACCGGATGACTGGGTTGAGCATAAGTTTGATAAAGTTACAATAAATGCTGGCGAAAGCAAGGATATTGTGTTGTTGTGTTTTATAGAGAAATATAAAGTTACAAGATATAAAAGTCATTATTCAGCAGATGAACATAAAATTATATATGATGCTGTAGAAACGGATGGATTAATGCTTGATAATGACATATATATAGGAACTAATTATACAGTTAATCATAAAACTGGACGTAAAGAGATATATGATGAGGATGAGTTATTAAAGCTTGATTTTACATATTCAGACAAGCTTAAGTAAGCAGTTGATATTCTGTATGTAATAATGTATGTGGCTGGGAGGTTGATAGAATGAAACATATGCTAAAGATTGAAATGGAGCGGGCACTAAAAGGAGCAGCTTTTAAGATTGCGCTTATTATAGGAATGATAATAGTTACAGTGCAGTTTGTCAAAGTGGGGCTGCATAATGCACTTAATCCGCTGGAGTTTTTTGAATATGGGGGACTAACTCTTCCATATACCGTTATTTATACGTGGATAGGTGGAAGTTTTAATGTTTATTATACGTTGTATATAAGATTACTTCCTATAATGGTAGTTCTGCCATATGCAGCTACATATTATACGGACAGGCGTACAGGAATTATAAGAAATTATTATTGTAGAACGAAAAAGATTAATTACCTTATAGCCAAGTTTACCGCAGTATTTACGACAGGTGGAATAGTGGCAGTTCTTCCATTGCTTGTTAATCTTTTAGCAACAGCTATGCTGCTTCCTTCTATGATATGGAATAATGGTTCATTGGATTGTTCGGCTAATTCTATGTGGAGCAGTATATTTTTTACACATCCTTATGTATATTATCTGTTGTACTTTATATTGCAGTTTATATGTGGTGGATTACTGGCGACAGTTTCGCTTATGGTATCTTTATGGGTGAATAATACATTTATAGTATTACTTTTTCCTGTAGTGCTATGTGAATTTCTGAATGCAGCTTCAAGCTGGATTCCATATATGAAAGTAAGAGCGATTGCTCCATACAGGCTGTTTAGTATGAGCCAGCTTGCCACGAATTACTGGGAAAGTTATGTTTTATTTATAGTGATGATAGTTGTACTTGATGTTGTTTTGTATATATGGCGGGGGTTGAAGAATGATACATTTTAAAAATAAAAAAGTAAAGTATGGCATATTATTATGTGTGGCACTTGTTTTGGTTATAGTGTTTATATTAGCTTACAGAAATGCTAATACCAGACTGCCTGCTCCAGTTGAGGAGTACTATGAAGCAGGGGACGTTGTAGAGCATAATGGATTAGAAATATGCGTAGCTAATCTTTATTTTGGCAATATGAATGATATTGTTGATAAGAAAAATATGCCGGAAGAGATGCGAAGCGATAAGGATGGATTGGTCATTGTTTTTGATGTTACAAACAAAAAAGAGGAGAATGTCAATCTGGCAGCTGATTTTGTACCCAATGTAGAGCTTGTGGCATATCCTATAGGATATGATAATCAGGGAATGATATATGCAGTAGATGAAGAAGGAGATACTATATTAAAACCAGAGGAAACTAAAACATTTGCTATACGTTTTGGTGTGTCTAACAGTCTGGTAAGACAGGAACGCAGGGCAAGATTTATAAAGTCAGACTTTTACTTTGATATGGCATTATATCCGGTACATAAGGCGATTATAATACATGGAGCTGAAAAGGTATGAGAAAGATAAGGGAATTACTGAGTGTCAATGACAAGGGAATGTCCATAGTAATGCTTGTTGTTATAACTATACTGCTGCCTAATACAATATTAAGAGGGTTGGGTATTCCGTCTGATACAGAAGCATGCCTGTATGATGTGTATATAGGCATTGGCATATATTATGTGAGCAGACTGCTTACAATATGTTCATTGTTTTATATATTGTATGTACAGAGATATAATTTTTCAGTAATGATGATTACGAGGCATAAACATATATATAGTATATGGAAAAGATGTGTGAAGGACCTTGCAATACTTAGTGCAGTCATCGCTGTATACATATATATAGCAACAACTATAGCAGGCATATGTATAAAACGAAAGATATATAACTGGGAAGATGAGGCAAGTACGTGTTATAGCGCCATACATATGCCATGTGAGGCAGCACCTTCATTTGCACTTATAAGTGCAGTTTTTATATTACAGGCATTTGCAGTTATATTCGTTATGGGACTGATTATGCTTGCGGTATGGTGGATAACGGATAAGAAATGGGCTGGCTATCTTGCAGCTATGGTTATAGTGAGTGTTGAATATTATGATGCCGATGGTGCTATAAGCACTGGTCTTCTATGGCGTAAGTATGTGATGACTTATTCTGTATATAAAAAGGGGATATTATTAGGAAAAAATATTCTTATGCCGATAGCTGTGTGTATAGCGGTGCTGCTTGTCACAAGTCTTATAGTCAGATTGAAGAAGAAGGAATTCATAAATAGCCGATAGAATGTGATGATTGCAGAAAGTGTCGTAATCTCAATATAAAAAGAGCCGTGACACGGCTCTTTTTTATTCTGTATACAGTTAAAAATGCTTTATACTAATAATAGTTAATAGGCTATCTTACACTTATTAAGGTCTACGTGTTCTTTGATAAACTGTCCGGCGTTGCTTTTAACGTCGTCCGGCATATCGTTGGTGTTAAGCATAACTATCATCTTGCTACCATTAAAGAGCATATAATAGCCATACAGGAAGTATACAGTTGTGAACTGTTCCCACTCATATGTGTATACAAGGTCGTGGTCTGGTATGTCAGCTAAGATGGCAGAGTCCATAAGTGTTATGGTGCATGGTGCATCTTCTGATGCATCCCTGTGCTTTAAGTGGTAGCTTACGCTGTTCTTGAACTGGAATGCAAATATGTATATAGGATAGAACCAGCATATTGCATATATTATCAGTAAAAATGAATTGTACTTACCAAGTATCAGCATAACAAGTGATATGGCAGCGGGTATCCACGTAAGTATAAGTTCTATGGGATTTCTTAAGAAACGGTTCCAGGATACGATTTTTTTATAGTCGTTTCCGGATGCTTTAAGTGTCGTATTGTACTTATAAATATTATTCATATAATCGTAGTATTCTCCTGTTTGTGTTAATGCAAGCATTTATTACAGGAATAAAACGCTTACATCTTATAATCATATCATATATGAACATATAAAACAATAAATCAAAATCTAAAATCAAACTAAATATTTTCAAATCATGCCTTGCAGGAGGGGATGATATTGAGGTTATCATAGTGGATGATGGTTCTACGAAGGATAACACTTTAGAAATAGCTAAAAAGTATGAAGAACAGTATCCAGGCATCGTTAAAGCTGTTCACCAGGAGAATGGTGGACATGGACAGGCAGTTAACACAGGACTTGCCAATGCTACAGGAGTGTTCTTTAAGGTAGTTGATAGTGATGACTGGGTAGATATAAAAAGTTATAGAAAAATACTTACAAAGCTTAAGGAATTCGTAGAAAAAGATGACCTTCCTGATATGGTTATAGCTAACTATGTATATGAAAAAGTAGGCGCTAAAAGAAAAAAAGTTATTCATTATGAGAATGCACTCCCAGTTGATAAGATGTTTGAATGGGATGATATGGGGCATTTTAAGGTTGACCAGTACATACTTATGCATTCAGTTATATATAGGACACAGCTTATTAAAGATTGTGGATTAGAACTTCCAAAGCATACATTTTATGTGGATAATGTGTTTGTGTTTGAACCATTACCTTATGTTAAGAAAATGTATTATATTAATACTAATTTCTACAGATATTTCATAGGACGTGATGACCAGTCAGTTAACGAAAAGGTTATGATATCAAGAATAGACCAGCAGTTAAGAGTTACAAGGAGGCTTATAGATTCATATCTTTCTGAGAAACCAGAGAATGAGAAATGCAGAAAATATATGAGAACATATTTAAGAATTATGATGGAGGTTTCATCAATATTCTTAATAATATCCGGAACAGAGGAGAATCTTAACAAAAAGAAGGAACTCTGGAGGTATGTTAAAGACACAGATAAGCAGCTCTATAAGGAACTAAGATATAGTCTTTTAGGAAGTACAGTTAATATTCCTGGACGTGTAGGAAGAGGAATATCCAAGACAGGATACAAGATTATGAATAAGCTTATAGGATTTAACTAATCACAATGAGCATTGTTTAGTTGTTATTATTGAAGATTTATTTATAAATTAATGCAGCAGATAACAGAAAATATAAGGAAAGAGAGAGTATATGATATTAGATTTATTTAAGTTGGATAATAAGGTGGCAGTTGTTACAGGTGCCAATACAGGACTTGGACAGGGAATGTGTATTGCACTTGCACAGGCAGGAGCTAAGGTGCTTGGAGTTGCAAGACGTTCATGCGAAGAAACTAAGGCTAAAATAGAGGCAGATGGTGGTATATTTACTGAAGTATTAGCTGATCTTTCAGACATGAATTCTATATCTAAGGTTATGACAGCTGCTATGGATGTTTACGGAAGAGTTGATATACTTGTTAATAATGCAGGTCTTATCAAAAGACAGGATGCTATAGATTTCACAGAGGAAAACTGGGATTCAGTCATACAGGTAAATGAAAAGATGGTATTTTTCTTAAGTCAGGCGTTTGCAAGACAGCTTATAAAACAGGGTGAAGGTGGTAAGATTATAAATGTATGCTCTATGCTTTCTTATCAGGGCGGAATAAGAGTTCCATCATATACAGCAAGCAAGAGTGCTGCTATAGGTCTTACAAGAGCGATGGCTAATGAATGGGCTAAGTACAATATCAATGTTAATGGAATAGCACCAGGTTATATGGCTACTAACAATACAGCCCAGTTAAGAGATGATGCTGACAGAAGTGAGGCAATTCTGGATAGAATACCTGCTGGAAGATGGGGAACACCAGAGGATATGGAAGGTGCAGTAGTGTATCTTGCATCTAAGGCATCAGACTATGTTAATGGTTTCACACTTGCAGTTGATGGAGGATGGCTTGCACGTTAACAATCATTTTTTTAGCAAAATAGTTTATAGAGTCTTGCTAAAATATTACAATAATGTTAATATATATTAATGTCAAAAACATATTAAGTGGGGCAAACCCCCACAAGAACCAATATAGGGAGGTTTACAAGTTTATGAGAAAGACAATTAAAAAACTTACTGCTGTAGGTTTAACACTTACTTCAGTAATGGGTCTTGTAGCATGTGGAAACAACAATGCTACAACAGAAAACAAATCAACAGTAGATTGGGCAAGCGTAGAAAAGCCAGAAGCTTTTACTGTTATGGCTGACGGTACAGTTCCTAAGATTGCAGATTGGGGTGACAAGTTTGATGAACAGCTCAAGGAATTAACAGGCCTTGACTTCACAGTAGTTCGTCCAGACCACAGCTCATACTATGATGCAGTAGCAAACTCAATGCTCGATGCAAACTCAATGCCAGATGTTCTTATTCTTTCATCTGACTACTTAGCACTTTATGCTGGGCAGGGTCTTATCTGGGATATGACAGATGCTTGGAACAATTCAGAAACAAAGGCATCAGGAAGACTTGTCCCAGATGCAGAAAAGATCATGAAGGCTAACTATGTTAGAGGCGTTGATGGTGAGAAAGCTCTTTATGGATTCGTACCTGCGCGTGGTAACGGATGCTGTACATATGTAAAGGAAGCCTGGGCTACAGCTGCTGGTTATACAAAGGCAGATCTTCAGAAGCAGATGTCATATGATGAATACTATACAATGCTTAAGAAGATGAAGGAAGCTAAGGGCGTTGATTACGTAATCTCAGCTCCTGGTTTCTATTCAAAGGAAGCACCTTATACAAACTATCTTCCTGAATTCTATCAGAATGCACAGTTTACATTCTACTATGATCAGGCTAAGGGTGAGTATGTAGATGGTTTCACACAGCAGGAAATGAAGGATGCTCTTCAGAGAATCCAGAATGCTGTTAAAGATGGACTTATCAATAAGGAATCAAGTACAAAGACAACATTTACATCACGTAACGACTTCAAGTCATCAGATCCTAAGACAGAATCAGGTGTATTTACATACTGGGCTGGAACATGGGCTGATAAATTAAAGAACGAAGTAATGACATCTGGTCTTGATGGCGCACTTACTGCTATCCTTCCAATTAAGGAGCTTGGTAAGTATGCAGAAAGACTTTCACCATCATGGTGTATCACATCTCATGCGGCTGAAACAGGAAAGGCAGAGGGAATCTTTAAGTACTTCATTGATAAGATGTTAGATGGTGGCGATGTCCAGACACTTTGGGAATATGGTCCTAAAGGATATTACTACAACGTAAAAGATGATGGTTCATTTGAATTCCTTCCTACGAAGACTAACCCTAAGACAAAGTACTCTAAGGCTCATATTGACTGCAACCTTGTTCTTGCAGACTTCGCTAATGGTAAGGATCCAGGAAAGGCAGAACAGCCAGATAACGTTATAGAGTGTGCAGAAATGTTCTTCAAGAACTCTGAGTTAGTTGATTCTCCTGCTATGACAGAAGAAGTTGGTAAGCTTATCGGTGATATCAACACAGAAAGATATGTTGTAGTTGATAAGGTAGCCAGAGGCGAATGGACTGTTGAAGAAGCTATGAAACAGTATACAGATACAGTTGGTTCTAAGGTTGATGTAGCACTTAAGTCATTAAATACACAGTTCGCTGGTAAATAATTAGTGATTTAAGCTGCTTAATATGTATTATTAGTGATACCTGTTATCATGCAAAATATCGTGCCAGGAGACCCGGTCTTCTGGCACGATATTTTGCTTTTTTTAAAATGTTTATTGCAGGATTCATGATGAAGTCATAGTTAATATGCTAACTTACACTTATTAAGATCCACATGTTCTTTGATAAACTGTCCAGTAATTGCTTTAATATCTTCTGGCATATCCTTTGTGTTAAGCATAACAATCATCTTTTTTCCAGCAAATAACATATAATAGCCATACAGGAAGTAAACTGTTGTGAACTGTTCCCATTCATATGTGTATACAAGATTATGATCAGGAATATCAGCTAATATGGCAGAGTCCATAAGAGTAATGGTGCATGGGGCATCTTCAGATGAATCTCTGTGTTTTAAGTGGTAGTTTACGCTGTTCTTAAACTGAAATGCAAATATATATATAGGATAAAACCAGCATATCGCATATATAATCAGTAAAAATGAATTGTACTTACCAAGTATCAGCATAACAAGTGATATGGCAGCGGGTATCCACGTAAGTATAAGTTCTATGGGATTTCTTAAGAAACGGTTCCAGGATACGATTTTTTTATAGTCGTTTCCGGATGCTTTAAGTGTCGTATTGTACTTATAAATATTATTCATATAATCGTAGTATTCTCCTGTTTGTGTTAATGCAAGCATTTATTACAGGAATAAAACGCTTACATCTTATAATCATATCATATATGAACATATAAAACAATAAATCAAAATCTAAAATCAAACTAAATATTTTCGCTTAAAATATCAGAAAACTGTTCCCAAACTGGTATAAATATTATATAATTACTGTATGTAAAATAATCCAGGAGGCAGATTTTGGGTAATTGTAGTGATAAGTATGAAGTGTTGTCGTCAGTGATTCAAAGCCTGGAATCAAAGGATACATTTCAGAATATAGTTAAGGTTATACTTAGGAAGGCTAATACATATATTCAGGCTGAGTATATAGCAGTAGTACAGAAGGAGTCGGATGATAACAGGCTGGCGTATATCGCATCAGAAGGAGAGGCAGATGGCTTCATAGAGAAGGTGAGTGATGGCGTATATTCGCTGGAGGAGTTAAATAAAAGTGTACATGCTCATATTGGCGTACCTGTTGGGGATTATGTAGTTCCGATAGTTATTAATGGTATTAAGGCGATGTATCTTGTAATTCATGGTACAGTTAAGGAACTGACAGATGAGCTGGATAGCTTCATACATAGTATAGCATCTGTTATACAGAATATAGCCCAGATGAGAGTGACGAATAATTCGCTGTTGTCGTCATATGAAGTACTTAAGGACATACTGAATAATATAGGTTCAGGAATAATAGTGTGTGACAGAAGTTCTGCCAATATATTGTTTGAGAATAAGGTGGCAGGAGAGTCAAAGGAAATCCAGAACGCTATCAGGGAGTGCTTACAGGAGCTTATGGCATCAGAGGAGTACCGTTCTTATCTTGCAAGAAAGAAGGCGTATGATGAGGATGAGGAGGCAGACTATGTAAAGCCGTATATACGTCCTATTGAGAAGTATAGTGCAGAGTCGGGGCTGTGGTTTGAGATAAGATTTACTAATCTTGTGTGGATAGATGGAAGTGAGGTTATTGTATGTACAGCCGCTGATATAACACAGAAGAAGAAAAGCCAGCAGAAGATTGAGTTTCAGGCACATAATGACTTCCTTACAGGACTTTACAACCGTATGAAGTGTGAGTCAGACTTAAGAAAGATTATAAAGCAGTCGGTTAAGGATGGTGTCAAGGGTGCGGTTATGTTTATTGACCTTGATGACTTTAAGCATATCAATGATGGATTAGGACATCAGTATGGTGATATACTTTTACAGCAGATTGCGGCAGGCTTACAGAGTATAGTAGGACTTCGTGGCAAGTGTTACCGAATGGGTGGTGATGAGTTCGTAGCTATTGTTATGCCAGATATGTTCAGTGAGCTTGAGCGTATAGCCAACAAGGTAAAGGATATGTTCAACAAGCCGTGGTATCTTATGGAAACAGAGTATTTCTGTACTATGAGTATGGGTATAGCTGTATTTCCGGATGACAGCAAGGATGTACACGAGATTATAAGACTTGCAGATATAGCGATGTATGAGTCTAAGAAGAACGGAAAGAACGGCTACACATTTTATGATAGCTGCAGCAAGTTAAATACAGCAAGAAGACTTGATATTGAGAATAATATGAGACAGGCAGTAGCATCCGGCATAGATGAGTTTGTTGTATTCTATCAGCCTGTTGTTGATGTAAGGACGGGAGAGTGTTCTTCGTGTGAGGCACTTGTAAGATGGGACAGCAAGGCACTTGGCTTTATGGGACCGGGTGATTTTATTCCACTTGCGGAGTATCTTGGACTTATAACTTCTATCGGAGATTATGTTCTTGAGGAGGCGTGCAGGCAGTGCCGCTACTGGAATGAGCATGGTATGCCGGACTTTCATATCAATGTCAATCTGTCGGTGGTACAGCTTTTACAGAAGGATGTTGTAGGAACAGTGGCAAGAATACTTAAGAAGACGGGTGTTAAGCCAAGAAATATTGTACTTGAGATAACAGAGAGCTTTGCTATCAATGATATGGACAGGGTACTTGAGATAATCCGTGGAATTAAGGAATTAGGGCCAAGGATTGCGCTTGACGACTTTGGAACTGGTTATTCCTCTCTTAACTATATTAAGCAGCTTCCGCTTGATATTATAAAGGTCGATAAGACATTTATTGATGATATAGCAGAAGATGAATATGCACAGGCATTTATAAAGCTTATTGTGGAACTTTCAGATACGATAGATACAAGTATTATTGTTGAAGGCGTTGAGAATGAAAATCAGCTCAATATCCTTAAGGAATTAGGAGTTGATTATATACAGGGCTTCTATTATGGAAAGCCTGTTCCTGCATATGAGTTTGAAAGATTAAACTTTAGGGGGAGAATTAATTATGAAGATGCTGATAAAGAATGGTAGGGTTATTGACCCGGCAAGCAATACAGATGAAGTTAAGGACATCCTTGTATGTGATGGCATGATTGAAAAGGTTGAAAAGGATATAAGTGAGGAGGCAGAAAGCATAATAGATGCCAATGGCTGTTTAGTTATGCCGGGACTTATAGACCTTCACGTACATTTCAGGGAGCCGGGGTTTGAGCACAAGGAAACTATAAGAACAGGCGCAAGGGCTGCGGCAAGAGGCGGCTTCACAACTGTGTGTTCTATGCCTAACACCAAGCCTGTTGTAGACAGTGTTGAGATGGTTGAATATATTAAGAATAAGGCAGAAGAGGTTAC